>JAYRFH010000302.1:0-22171 GCA_041908405.1 Candidatus Zixiibacteriota bacterium | reverse complement strand
CTAATGGTACGGCAAAGGGGGAAATCATGCAAGATATGACTTGGCTGACATACAGCCTTGCCGAGAGCGGACTTGCTAACTATCTTGGCAAGGGTATCAGGGATAAGGGACTCTATGGCAAACCGGCTTATTCAACTCGCCTTTCTGTTCACGCTGATTGTTGCATCGTCACTTCACGCCACACCCCCGGGATACTGGCAACAGGAAGTGAATTACAAGATCGATGTCGTGCTACAATCCGATCTTAGAACCATCACCGGAACTTGCCATATCGAATATATCAACAACTCGCCGGATACGTTGAGAGAGCTGTATATCAAGGCATTTCCGAATGCAGTACAGAAGGGATCGTTCGCGGATAAGAAGGCGAGGGAGACTGGGGATTACTCTTTCGCAAATCTGACATTTTACGAGCAGGGTTCGCTCGAGATCGACTCACTTCAAGTGCACTATATCCCTAACAGGGTTGTGTACGTCGAAACTCACGACCCTATTGAAGGAGAGAAGCCGACTTTACCACGATGGACGTTTGATAACACGATCGTGGCAGTTGACCTTTCGCCGCAACCAACTCTTCCAAATGATACTACACGAATTTCAATTCACTTCACAACCACCCTCCCCTCTCCCCACTCCATGAGAATGGGGCTCTATGGCGGCGTTACCAAGGCCGCCTACTGGTATCCGCAAGTCTGTGTTTACGACCGGAAAATTGGATGGAACAACGGCCAGTATCTCGGTTGGGGTGAGTGCTACGGCGATTACGGCAGATTCGAAGTTAGCATTACTGCACCGGAAGATATCGTTGTCGCCGCTACCGGATACTGCTGGAATCAGGATGTAGTGCTACCCGAGTCACTCAAGACCGCCCTCGAATTGAACAACTACCTGAAACCGCGCAGTGATTGGCCAAAACTAAAGTACGATATCAGTCGCACAAAAAGATGGGAATTCGCGGCAGATAACGTCAATGACTTTGCCTTTGTTGCATCCCGCGATTATTGTATTAGTTGGGACACCTCCGATGCCGTTGATGTCATTGCTTATGTGCTCAAAAGGAATGCGCAAAAATGGAAAACCGCCACCCAAGACGGGATCGATGCCATTACCACTCTCTCCGAAAAATTCTTCCCGTATCAATATCCAGTCATGCGGATCTGTGATGCGTATGGTGGCATGGAGTTCCCGATGCTGGTCCATTGCGCCGGTGGGCCGCCTTCGCCCGGATGGTATATCGTGACCTATCACGAGATCGCGCATAACTGGTTTATGGGGATGATCGGCTCCAACCAGACCGACCGCCCCTTCCTCGACGAAGGATTCACCACCCATGCCGAGCATGTCGTGATGGAGAAATACCGCGGTCGATATGACAATGTCTCCAACCCGCAGGGATGGTACGCCCGGGCGTTTGCCCCCGATGATGAGGTCCGCAACACGCGGGGTTTCCGTCCACTGCTGGAATTGATGACCGAAAAATACGACAAACCGATGGTTTTCTCCTATGACCAGGGGGAAGAATACTGGCCGTACCGTGTCTCGGCCTACTATAAGACCGCGGCAATGCACTACAACCTGCGAGCGATCCTGGGCGACTCCGCCTATTTCGCCGCCATGCAACACTACTGCCGCGAATGGCTCTTCTCTCATCCGTACGAAGAAGACTTTGTCGAAGCGATGGAACAGGCGACCGGACTTCAACTCGACCCGTTTTTCCAGCAATGGTTCTACGGCCGCGAGCGACTCGACTATGGCGTGAAATCAGTCAAACGCAAAACCGATTCATCAGACAGCAGAACCGAGATAACATTGGAGAACCGTGGACGCTTCGTCACTCCCGTGCCGGTTGCGGTGATTCTCGAGAATGGCGACACCCTTTTCTACACAGCCGCGCCCGAAGGGATGACTTACGCTCGTCCCGGCTATACCACTCTCCCGACCTGGCACCAGTTCCGGCGATTTGACGAGAAATACACTTTCACGGTCAATGACAGCCGCAAAGTGAAGAAAGTCGTGGTCGATCCGGAGAATCTGCTGATGGATATCGACCGGACCAACAACATCTCGGGATTCTTCTGGCCGACCGAGATTCGATTCGACAACATGAAATATGACCGTGTGCCGGTGAACGAATACGCTCTCCGATGGCGGCCGGATCTCTGGTACGATAAACCAAACGGGATGCAGATCGGCGGACATCTGCACGGCTCCTACCTCGGCAAACTGAACAAATTCTCGCTTGATACCCGCTATGGAGTCGAATCGAAACGACCATTTGTCGATCTGGAAGGCTCCCTCCCGATTGTCACACTCGGCTCCGGCCCGGATTTTTCGTATCGTCTGCTCCTGGCCGACCACCGTCTCTACACTCGTTCGAGCTACTTCACGCAATCCAAGCCGCTCTGGTCTCGACCGGATCGTGAGGAATTGCGATTCGACATGGAGATGCTAAAGGTCGGCGACAAGCAGACCTCTCCCCGCGGCGCTCCCGACCCGGATATCCTCCCCTATATCACGGAGCCGAATTGGGATAGCGGCGAGACCTACAGCTTCTCAGTCTCAACCGGCATTTATCGCACCTTCCGTTATGGCGAGTGGTCGATCACCGATCGAAGTACGGTCGGGATGCATGACTACGAGGAATCCGCACGCGGATTTCTGAAGAACGAGATCCGCGCCAATTTGTCGCTCAAGCGTTCCGGCGATAGCGGCGGGAACTGGTTGTCCACCCGTTTTGTCATTACCAATCTGGGCGGACACCCCCCGGCGCATCTGCTTCAACATTTGACGCGCGCCTCAGCGTATGACCAGTTCGTGCAGTCTCAGATGTTCCGTTCTCCCGGCTCATTCCCGACCGACTGGCAGGATGATTTCTACCACTCCGCAGAGCGGGTGCGCGGCTATCAGGATAGATTGGTTTATCTCGCGGAATCATACGGCGGTTCTGTCGAACTGACACCGTTCAAGCGCCTGCCGATTCCGTTGATAGAGAAGACCCCGTTTATCGGAATATTCCTCTCCAAAGCAAATCTTACGCTCTTTGCCGATGGTGCGACCGTCTCGATGGAGGAAGCTGAACCGGATTACCGGTTCCCCGTCACCGCAAACGAGACTGTGTTAAACGAAGGAAAGTTCTACGCATCGGGCGGATTCTCTATCACTCTCCCTCCGGTTTGGTCGCACCATTCGATCCGGCTTGATTTCCCTGTATTCCTGAGCAAACCGCTCCCGAGCGAAGAACGGTTCGATTTCAGATTTTCGGTGGCCTGGCTGAAATCAATATGAGCAACATTACATCACCATAAGGTCTTTCGTCGGAGCCTGTCATGCCTAACAAGAAGCACCATTCCGGTCATGCCTTCCTATGTGCGTCATGCGGACAATCGCGCGATGTGCATCAGGCCAAGCCTCTTGCCCTGATCGGTCACCCTATTGACGACTTGATCCATCAGGAGCATCCGGAGATGCCATCTGACGCCCTGGTTTGTTCGGAATGTCGGGACAAGTACCGTCGACAGTATATCGAGACCGCGCTTGCCGAAGAGCGAGGAGATCTGTCGGCGATCGAACAAGCGGTGGTACAGAGCCTGACCGAACATGAAAAGATCTCGCGCGACGTGAATCGTGAGTTTGACCAGCAACTGACATTCGGCGACCGACTGGCCGACCGCATTGCGTCGTTTGGCGGAAGTTGGCAATTCATCATTCTTTTCGGCGTCATCCTTTTTGTGTGGATAGGAGTGAACACTTTTCTTTTACTGAGTCGGCCGTTCGACCCCTATCCATTCATTTTGCTGAATCTCATTCTATCGTGCATGGCATCCATTCAAGCACCAGTCATTATGATGAGCCAGAATCGCCAGGCAGCCAAGGACCGTATGCAGTCGGAACTGGATTACAAAGTGAATCTCAAGGCAGAGATCGAGATTCAGCATTTGAACATGAAGATCGACCAGTTGATCAATCACCAGTGGCAGCGTTTGCTTGAGATCCAGCGTATGCAATTAGAGGTCCTCAATGAGATGCAGAACGGTGACGCAAATCAGTAAAGGGAAGTATGGGAGCTGAGGCCATGGTTGGTATCACAACGCATATCCTAACCCATTCCGACCGTGAATGGGTCACGCGCGCTTGGCAGGAATATTGGGGAGCGGATTTCATTGTTAATCGCGGCCAGATCATTCGTCCGCACGATGTCGAGGCAATTTACGCCGCCGATGCCAACCACCAGCGGATCGGCCTGCTGACCTATCGCATCGAGGGGGATCAGTGCGAAGTGGTCACTATTGATGCCTTCAACCATTTTTCCGGTATCGGCACCGCGTTGATCGTGGCGATAACAAAGATCGCCGCGAGCGAGGGTTGCCAACGACTCTGGCTCATCACCACCAACGACAATCTTGATGCCCTCCGCTTTTATCAGCGTCGCGGGTTCCATCTGGTGACAATCCATCGCGACGCGCTGGACCGTTCGCGCGAACTGAAACCCTCGATCCCGTTGACCGGCGAGTATCACATCCCACTTCGAGATGAGATTGAACTGGAGATGATGCTTCGATAACTTTGCATTGAAAATGTCTTGTGCGAGGGGGAAACTCGTACCACATTCATATCAGCCGGGCAGTCAGGATGTCTGTCCGCGAATACGACAAAAAGTCTAACCGCACGGAATCGCAGCCGATTATATGAAATTCTCGAACTTCGTTCATTTACATACACATAGCCAGTACTCGCTGCTCGATGGCGCCTGCCGCCTCGACTCGGTCATCGAACTGGCCAAGAACTTCAAAATGCCAGCCCTGGCCATCACCGACCATGGCAACATGTTCGGCGCGATTGAGTTCTATAAAAAAGCGACCAAAGCCGGGGTTAAACCGATCATCGGGACCGAAGCTTATGTCGCCGCCACCAGCCGCTTCGATAAGAAGCCATCGACTACCTACCCCAATGGCGGCTTTCACATGGTGTTGCTGGCCAAAAACCTGACCGGCTACAAAAATCTCATCAAGCTCTCCTCGTCAGGCTTTCTTGAAGGGTTTTATCACCGACCGCGTATCGACAAAGAGATTCTGAAGGAACATTCCGAAGGCCTTATCGCCACCTCCGCCTGCCTCGCCGGCGAGGTCAACTGGCACCTCCAGCGTGGCGATACCGAAGGAGCGGTCGCGGCGGCGCGCTTCTATCAGGAGCTGTTCGGTGAAGGTAATTTCTTCATTGAGATACAGAATCACGGTTTGGAGCAGGAAGCGCTGATGCTTCCCAAACTGGTCGCTATCTCCAAAGAGACTGGTATCCCGTTGGTCGCCACCAACGATTGCCACTACCTTCGCCAGCAGGATTGGCAGGCGCACGACGCGCTCCTCTGTATCCAGACCGACAAGAAGGTTGAAGACACGGACCGGATGCGCTATAACTCCGACCAGATATATTTCAAGTCTCCGGAGGAGATGTACGAGCGATTCGGCGATTTCAAGGATGCGCTGGAAAACACGATCCGTATCGCCGAGGCCTGCAATCTGGAACTGGAACTTGGCCAGCTCAAACTTCCGGTCTTCCCGATTCCCAAACCCTATGTTGAGCCGGATCAGTATCTTCGCCACCTATGCGATGAAGGGCTGAAAGACCGATACAGCAAGATCACGGATGAGATCAAAAAGCGCCTCGACTACGAACTGGGTGTCATCAAGCAGATGGGGTACGCCGGCTACTTCCTGATCGTGAAGGATTTCTGCGACTACGCCCGTTCCCAGAAGATCCCGGTCGGGCCGGGCCGTGGTTCGGCGGCCGGTTCGCTGGTCTCGTACGCCCTCAAAATCACTAATGTCGACCCTATCCGGTTCAGCCTGCTCTTTGAGCGGTTCCTCAATCCGGAACGTATCTCGATGCCCGATATCGATATCGATTTCGCCGACCGTGGCCGCGATAAGATCATCAAGTACGTTATCGAAAAGTACGGCGCGGAAAACGTCACCCAGATCATCACATTTGGTACCATGGCCGCGCGAGGGGTGGTGCGCGATGTCGGCCGTGTGCTCGGCCTCCCCTATTCCGAGGTCGACAAGATCGCCAAGCTGATCCCGGCCACCCCGGATATGGATCTGGCGAAAGCGCTGGAAACTGTTCCCGAACTGAATCAACTAGCGGAGAGCGACAAGCGTATCGAGCGACTGCTCGAATACTCCAAGACTCTCGAAGGGCTCGCCCGACACTGCTCGACACACGCCGCCGGGGTGGTGATTGCACCGTCCGCCCTGACCAACTATGTCCCGCTCTTCAAGGGGTCCCGAGACGAAATCACGACCCAGTACGATATGAAGATGGTCGAGGAGATCGGCCTCCTCAAGATGGACTTTCTCGGGCTCCGCACGCTCACCGTCATTGATGATGCCGAGCGGATGATCCGTGAGAACTACCCCAGCGTAAAGCTCGACCTGGATAACCTGCCGCTGGATGACCCGAAGGTCTTCGAGATCTTCGCCAAGGGCGAAACAGTCG
Organism: Candidatus Zixiibacteriota bacterium; assembly: GCA_041908405.1. Classification (GTDB taxonomy): domain Bacteria; phylum Zixibacteria; class MSB-5A5; order GN15; family FEB-12; genus FEB-12. Next base: position 15,676 of record JAYRFH010000302.1, on the reverse strand, counting down.
GCATTTTCCAGTTTGAGTCCAATGGCATGCGGGACTATCTCCGGAAGCTGAAGCCGGAGACCTTCGTCGACCTTGCCGTGATGAACGCGCTGTATCGACCGGGACCGTTGGATGCCCGCGTCGAGATGCGTCCTGGCGAAAAATTGAACATGATCGACATCTATATCGAGCGAAAGCGCGGGACGCTCGAAGTTAAGTTCATGCACCCCAAGCTCGAGAAGATCCTCGGCGAGACCTACGGCGTGATCGTCTTCCAGGAGCAGGTGCTCCAGATCGCCAACCAGTTGGCTGGCTACTCGCTGGGACAGGCCGACCTTCTCCGCAAGGCGATGGGTAAAAAAGACGCCCAGCTCATGGCGACCCAAAAAGAGGAGTTCCTCAACGGGGCCGAAGGGCACAAGGTCGACCACAAGGTTGCGGCCGATATGTTCGACCAGATCGAGACCTTCGCCCGCTACGGATTTAACAAGGCACACTCGACCTGTTACGCCCTGGTCGCCTACCAGACCGCCTGGCTCAAATGCTACTATCCGCATGAGTTCATGGCCGCCACCATGACCTCGGAAATCAACGACACCGAGCGGATCTACACGTTGCTGGAAGAGTGCCGCCGCCTCGGCATCAAGGTCGAACCGCCGGATGTGAATGAATCCAAGTCGGACTTCACGGTCGTTGGCGGCTCGATCCGATTCGGATTACAGGCAGTGAAGAATGTCGGTGGCGATGCCGCAATTGCTATTCAGGAAGCCCGCAAGACGTACGGACGGCTCACGTCACTGGCTGACCTTTGTTCCAAAGTGCCACTTCGCCAGATTAACAGGCGTACTTTGGAGTCGCTTATCGCAGCCGGAGCGTGTGACTCCCTCCCTGGCAACCGCGCTCAAAAGTACGACATAGTCGAGGGCTGTCTCGAATACGCGCACAAAGTACAGGAACAGCAGAACTCGCACGACCTCTTTGCCGGGTCAGGCATGGCGGTCCAGCGTACCGAACCGCCGCTGAAGGAGATTCCTGAATGGAGTTCCACACAGCGATTGGCCCAAGAGAAAGCGATGCTCGGGTTTTACCTGTCAGGACATCCGCTCGACAAATTCCGGGACGAACTGCTCTGCTTCACGACCTCAAGCGCGGCCGGACTCAAAGGAACTCCCGATGGCCGCGAGGTGACAGTCGGAGGGATTGTCACCAACCTCAAAAAGATGCCTGACCGCAAAGGAAACATGATGGCCTTTGTGACGATGGAGGATTTCTCCGGGTCAGTCGAGCTGGTCTGTTTCTCAGATTGTTATGATAAAGGCAAGGAACATATAGAGGTAGACCGGATGATCCTGGTCACTGGGCGGGTCTCTACGCGTGAGGGTGAATCACCTAAAGTTGTTGCCGCTGAAACACTTCCGCTGGAAAAACTGACGGAACGATTCTCCTGCCAACTGGTTATAAAGGTAGCCAAGGATTGCTCCGAAGATACCTTAGACCGCGCCCTCTCTATTCTAGAGGAGTATCGAGGGACCGCTCCGGTACTTCTGGCGGCCCGGGAAAACGGCTCGGAAGTGTACATCAAGTCCAAGAAGTACTCCGTGACCGTCGATTTCAAACTGCTGGACTCGCTCAAAGGGATGCTGGGTGATTCGGCCGCGTACCTCCGGCCCTTGCAGGCGCGAAACTCCTGACCGCGGTACGCTAATAGACTGAAGTTGTGAACGTATTACTATAGGTGATTCATGAAAGCGTACCGTCTCCTGATCGCATCCTCAATCCTGCTCCTGGCCGCCGCATTTGTTATTGCCGGCGACAAGCCGGAGAGCACTCCTCCCCCCAAAACCGAGCAGGTCGCTCCCGCGACTATCAATTGGGTCTCTTTTGACGAAGGACTCAAGCGCGCTGAGGCTGAAAAGAAGAATATGCTGGTCGACCTGACCGCCTCCTGGTGCGGGTGGTGCAAGAAGATGGAAAAGGAAGCCTTCGCCGATACATCGGTAATTCGGAATATCAACGCCAATTATATCCCGATCAAGGTCTGGGGGGATTCTGAGAAGATCCTCGATATCAAGGGATACAAGATATCTGAGAAAGATCTCGCCACCACCCAGTTCGGGGTTCAGGGATTCCCGACCTTCTTCGTGCTCTGCCCGGATGCCCGCGGTATCAAACGGTTTGTCGGGTATCGTCAGACCGATGCGTTTATTGCGGAGTTGGATCAGGTTGCCGGATTCAACTGTGACTCGGCGAAGACTGCCGACCAGCAGAAAACCCCGCCCGGCAAGTAGCCACCCAGAAATGGCTTGACTCCGGTGGCCCGAAAATGGTATTTCACCCGAAATATGTTTGACCCTTTGTATAGGAAATCTTTGCATGCGTAAGCTCGCACTGTTTGGAACCGCTCTCATCTTCGCCTGCTTGGTCTTCGGATGCTCCTCGTCGCAGGAAGAAGCCGCCAAGCCGGAGCCGACCTCCGGCGAACCGCAAATGCAGGTGACTACGACCGAAACCCCGGCTGGCACAACGACCGAACCTGCCGCCAACACGGCGACCGAAACGCCGGCCGTCAGCTTTGCCACCTGGTCCGCCACCGATGTCGACGGCAACCTGCGCCAAGCAACCGAGTGGGTCGGCAAGCGCCCCACTATCATCAACTTCTGGGGGACCTGGTGCCCGCCCTGCCGCAAAGAGATCCCGGATCTCATCAAGCTCTATGCCGAGTACAACCCGAAAGGAGTTGAGATTCTTGGCTTCGCCGTTCGGGATGATGCCTCCAATGTCCAGATCTTCGCCGACGAGGCCCGCATGAACTGGGTGATGATGATGGGGAACGAGGAAGTCCTCGACAAGTACGGCCCGATCACCGGCGTCCCGACCACCATCTTCCTTGATAGCAACGGCAAAGAGGTGAAGCGGTTTATCGGCCCGCCGACCCTTGAGGAGTTTAAGGCCGCCGCGGATATGATCATGGTCGGCTACGAGCAGAAATCGTAATTGACAGTACCCAAAGGCTTTCAAGGCGTCGGACCGGAAGGTTCGGCGCCTTTTTTCTCCCCCCGTCTCCGCAACCCCTTGACAGAACGGAATCAATAGTTATCTTGAGTCATCTGCATTGTTAACTACTGAAGTCTTACACAAGTCGAGTTCTCAAATAGCCACTAGGTAACGTAGCTCTATTTCTGTCACATTCGGGGCGTTGTGCCTCAAGACTGTTTTGCGACGGAGAGATTTCGCATGGCTCGTGCCTTTGGCTTTGTCATATTCTTCGCTCTCGTACTGAGCGCACTACCAGCAACTGCCACTCCTATATTAGTGGTGCAGGCGGGTGATACGGTCATCCAGGCCGGTCAGACCACCGGCTCTATCCCGATCTATCTGCTCAACACAGCCGATTCGGTCGAAGGGTTCGAATTGCTCATCCGGGCGTCGGATTCGGACGCGGTCGAGTTCCTCGATCTATTGGATACCTCCGGCACACTTATATCCGGCTGGCAGTTCAATATCGTCACCGCCTTCCCAGGTGGCATCCATATGCTCTGGCTCCCGAACCAGTTCGGACAGAACGATATCCCATCGATCGCCCCAAGCTCCCAGACGCGGACGCTGGTCAAGCTTCCGTTTGTGCTGCATAACCTGAGCCCCGGTCAAACCTATACGTTTGACATTACCATAGATACTTCGCTCGATGACTTTGGATTCTCGAATCCGCTCGGCTACCTCATAGGCATCCACACCGACACGATCATCGACTCCACCTGCCTCCGGTGTCTCAACTGGAGCGGGTCTACCTGCCTTGAGTGGCTGATCGTGAATGAGCCGCCGTGCGATTCGACCGATGTTGACACTACTCGCATGTCATATCTGGATCCAAACAAGACCTGGGTTTTCGGCGGGACGATAAACGTCGTCTCCTGCTGTCTCGGTACCAGAGGAAACGTGAATGGGGACGGTCAGGATCGAGTAGACTTGAGCGATCTCTCGTACCTGATCGCATACCTGACAGTGGGGGCGGCGCCACCGTCCTGCCGAGCCGAGGCCGATGTCAATGGGTCGGGAAATGTCGACCTGACCGACCTGTCGATGTTGATTGCGTATCTGACCGTGGGGGGTGCACTGCCGAGCTGTATGTAGGGGCCTGTACAGTGAAGCCGTACCTTTTGCGGCGTGTGCGAAAGTCGGGTCGAGGGTGCTTTCTCGTCATACGAGAGCCAATCAAGGATGATGCGAACCCCCAGACCCGGTTTTCTAATTTGGGAGTACTTCGATTACGAACCCAGCCTCACCCAATCACCGATGCGTGTTCGAAACGGAAGAGCATCATTCCGCGGAGGCGGGAATCCAGCCTTCTTCTCTCTATTTCAACAGCAGCATCTTCCGCGACAAAATGCCCTCGTCTGTCTCCAGCCGATACAAATAAACCCCTGACGCGGCCGGTTCACCCGATCCATCCCGTCCATCCCATGCGACCGAATGCGAGCCGGCGGACATTACTTGATCAATCAACCTTTTGACTTCCTGACCGAGGATGTTCACAATGCTCAAAGTCACACGCGCTCTGCGCGGCAGATCGAACGAGATGGTAGTCGATGGGTTGAACGGGTTGGGGTAGTTGGGGTGGAGGTAGAAGTTTGCAGGCAGGTTGTTAGGTTCGTCAGGGACATCCACAGGGATACCAGTACCGGAATAGATGTAGATCAATCCCCGCGTGTCGGCGTCGTACATCGAGAAGGCGAAGTCATCGACACCGTCACCGTTGAAGTCGCCCAGCCCGACAATGTCGCGACCAAATTCGACGTGGTAGCCTAGAAACTGCCAGTTGTCCAGCCGCTCATCGGGTATGTTGTCGAAGGTCGGACCGCCATGCCAGATATATACCGTACCCGAGCCGGACCACGGTAGAGGACCGGAGGTCAGCAGGTCAGCATAGCTGTCACCGTTGAGATCACCCGCTGCAACCGCTTTGCTGAAGTACCTGTCCAAAATCACATCTGGAACGGTGTCGAAAGCCGGACCACCGAAGTAGATGTAATGCAGCGGATCGCCTCCAGCGCCACCTGAGGTGGCCAAGAGATCATCGTAGCCGTCCCCGTTGATATCCCCAGGGCACACAACTAGCTCCCCAAAATACTGCAAACCATATTCCCACTCGCCGGGACGCACAATTATTAAGTCCGGCAAGCTGTCAATAGCTGGTGAGGAGAAATATATGTAGACCCTTCCGTTAGCAGTAGTATCGTCAGCCATCGGCAACCCAATTGCCAAATCGTCGTGCCCGTCCCCATCTAAATCGCCAACAGCTGGCTTGTAAGCAAAAGCACCTTTACGATTCAAAGTCGGCAAAACCAACCACGGTAGAGAATCCCATGGAGCCAGGCGAAAGACATAGGCTTTCTGACGGCTGTTTTCGACGGCAACAAACTCCTTATGTCCATCCATGTCGATGTCTACTGCAGTGCCGAACGTGCCAACTACGTTACCGTCTCGACCAAACCAGTAATCACGGATCGTATCAAGCTGCAGCCCACCCAAAAAGATACCCATCTTATACTTGCCGTTATCGCGGCAGGGAATTGCCATGTCTGGCCAACCGTCTCCGTCGATATCGCCTATGGGAGAGTGCCATGGGTTGGTACTATCGAATCTCATGAACGGCAAGGTATCTAAGGTCGGTCCACCTCGGTATAGCCAGTTGAAGGGGCGACCAGTCGAAACAAGAATATCCGGATACCCATCTCCGGTTACATCCCCCGCCGCAGAAAGATGGTCGGCAAACAATGTTTTCGTTGTGTCGCTACGAATCACACCTATTAGCGTAGGTGCGTCACACCATACCTCCGCGGGATTCGCCAGCAAGAGCAGTAGCGGAGTGAGCCACAGACACTTTAGCAACACACGCACAGCAGCATATTCTCCCATCCGCAACATACTACCGGTCATCCATTTTACCAAGGGGAATTCGCATTATTAAGTGGATGCCAGCGTACGCTGGCATGAGGCGGTTGAAGTAGGTTGAGGAGGCTTGAGTCTGGTCAGCCAGCGCCGAGGTAGGCTTCGATAACTTTCGGGTTCTTTTGCACTTCGGATGGTTTCCCCTCCGCGATCTTCTCCCCGTAATCCAACACCACGATCCGGTCGGAGATGGACATCACCACCTGCATCCGATGCTCAATGATCACCACCGCGATATTCCGCTGGCGGATCTTCTGGATAAGCTCGATCAGTTCATCGCACTCTTTCGGATTCATCCCGGCGGTCGGTTCGTCCAGAAGCAGAAGCGAGGGTTCAGTCGCCAGCGCGCGGGCGATCTCCAGTCGGCGTTGATTGCCGTACGACAGATTCCGCGCCAGGTCATTGCCGCATTTGAGCAGGCCGACAAACTCCAGCGCCGCCTTGCCGGCGTCGCAGATAGCATTCTCCTCCCGGCGAAAACTTGGCGTGCGCACCAGCGCGGCGCCAAAACTTGCGCGTGTCCGGCTGTGCCGCGCCACCATGACATTCTCCAAAGCGGTCATGCCGTGGAAGAGCCGAAGGTTCTGGAATGTCCGCGCGATACCGGACTGCACCACCGTGTGCGACTTCTGGCCGTTGATCAGTTTCCCCTGAAACCGGATCTCTCCTGTATCCGGCGCGTAGACGCCGGTGACGACATTAAAGAAAGTCGATTTCCCCGCGCCATTCGGTCCTATCAGGCCGAGGACTTCGTTGCTGTCGACCGAAACCGACAGATTGGTCAGCGCCTTGAGCCCGCCGAAATGTTTTGAAACCTGATCGACCTGGAGCAGCATGGTCAGTGTGACTCCTCTGCTTTCAGTTCGAGCGCGCGACGTTTCGACGGCAATATCCCCTGCGGCCGGAAGATGATGGCAATTACCATCACTGCCCCAAACAAGAGCATCCGATAATCGACAAAACGCGAACCCAGTGTCGAACGGAGCACCTCCGGCACACCAACCAGCAGCAGTACGCCGAGGATAACCCCGGCGATATTCCCCATCCCGCCGATCACCAGCATCGACACGAGTAGCACCGATTCCATGAAAGTGAACATCTCGGGTGAGATGAATCCTATCCAGTGCGCGTAGATCGTTCCGGCGACCGCGCCGAACATGCCGCTTATCATGAACGCGATCGCTTTGGTTCGGGCGACATTGACTCCTGTCAGTTCGGCGGCCAGTTCATCTTCGCGGATCGCCACCAGCGCCCGACCGAGGCGCGAGTGCTCCAATCGAGTACTGATAATGATGCCGACAATGACAAACGCGAGAATGAGGTAGTAGAATTGGATATCATCGCGAAGTTCGAGTCCGAAAACATTGACCGGGAGGATCTTCTCCCCGACGCGCGGCAATCCCTTTGGACCGTTGCTGAGGCCATCGTAATTGTTGAGCACCAGCCGCGTTATCTCGCCGAAGGCGAGTGTAACGATCGCGAGATAATCACCGCGCAACCGGAGTACCGGCGCGCCGATAAGCAGTCGCGCCGCCCCGCCGACCATGATGGTGATCGGGAGGATCATCCAGAATGACAGACCGGCTATTGAGAGCAACGCTCCCGTATACGCGCCGATAGCGTAAAACGCCATGAAGCCAAGGTCCAGCAATCCTGTGTAGCCGATCGTGATATTCAACCCGAGACAGAGCAGGACATATATCCCGACCAGGCCGATCACATGAACCGTGTAATAATTCCCGGTGAAATGCAGAACCAACGGACCAACGATGGAGATTAACAGCAATAGCCCGTAAATGATCTGGCTGCGCGAGATGGTCATATCTTTTCCACCACCTCTTCGCCGAATATGCCCGTTGGCCGGAAGACCAGCACCAATATCAACACCACAAACGCGATGACATCTTTGTACTCAGAGGAGATGTACCCTGCGGAGAGCGCCTCGAGTATACCAAGCAGGAATCCGCCGACCATCGCTCCTTTGATATTGCCGATCCCGCCCAACACCGCCGCTGTGAATGCCTTGATCCCCGGCAGGAATCCCATATTGTATTTGATACTTCCGTAATAGAGTCCGTTCAACACACCCGCCACCCCCCCCAGCCCACCACCGATCAAGAACGTCACCGCGATAATGGTATTCGTGTTTATCCCCATTAGCTGAGAGACGATATGATTCTGCGAGACGGCCCGCATCGCTTTTCCCATTTTGGTGCGGGTGATAAACAGTTGGAGCGCGACCATCAGGATGATCGCGAGTGTGAAGATCAGGATCTGCAATGAATTGACATGGATGCCCGAGAATTCGTACTGCGTTACGCCGAATGTCTCAGGATAGGGTTTGGATTCCGCGCCAACCGTCAGCATGATCAGATTCTGCAGAAATATCGAAACGCCGATCGCGGAGATGAGCGGCGCAAGCCGCGGCGCGTGGCGTAGCGGACGGTACGCCATCTTCTCGACAACCACCGCCAATATGCCGGTGAACAACAACGCAAATCCAAAGATGATGACGAAATAGAGTGGAATGATGGGAGGTAGAACACCCGGCAATAACGCCAGTACCCAGAAGCCGATATACGCGCCCACCATGAAGATCTCGGAGTGGGCGAAGTTGATCATCAGCAACACGCCGTAGACCATCGTATACCCCAGAGCAAACAGGGCGTAGATGGCCCCCAGGGTCAGGCCGTTGATGATCTGCTGTTCAAACATCGAATCGCTACTGCCCTTGCGGGGGATGCTCGTAGAAAAGGAACTGGCCGTTCTGCACGCGATTCATCGAGATCGCTTTGTTCCGATTATCCCCCTTCTCATCGAATGAAACCTCACCAAGGATCCCGTTGTGCACGATCGAAGCGATCGTCGCGTTCAATTTTGTCTGATCCATGCCGCAGGCAACGTAGGCATCCAGAAGTAGCATTGTCGCTTCGTACGTGAGCGGGTCATACGGTTCGACATCATCCCCCGGCCAGCGCTGGGCGTATCGAGCAAGAAAATCTTTGGCCAGCGGAAGTTTGCTCGGCGGAAGGCCGACCATCGAGGCGAAATCGCCTTCGGCGGCGGAACCGGCGATGCGGGCGTACTCACTGGTGAAAATGCCATCTCCGCCCATCAGCGGTATTGCCAGCCCGAGTTCTTTCATCTGCTTGGACATCAAGCCGGCTTCAGCGTACAGTCCGCCATAATACAGCAGTTGCGGTTGCGTTGATTTTACGCGCGTAAGAAGCGCCTTGAAATCCTTCTCGCCACGGTCGATGCCGTCGAAAGACGTCACCGTTCCGCCTATCGCCAGGAACTGCTTCTGGAACTCTTCGGCCAACCCCTGACCATACGCTGTCTTGTCATGAATGATCGCGACGGTGGTGAAACCGAGTGTGTCATGCACATAGTTGGCGCCAAAACTCCCCTGAACATCGTCGGTGCCGCAGACGCGGAAGACATTCTTCAATCCTTGCTGGGTAACTTTCGGATTTGTGGAGGCTGGGGTGATCATCGGCAATTCGCGCTTGGCATACACCTGCGAGGCGGGAATGGAGCATCCGGAGTTGAGGTGGCCAATGATCCCGATAATAGCGCGATCGGAGATCACCTGGGTCGCCACCGTCACCGCTTCTTTCGGGTCGGAGCGGTCATCCATAGGCAGCGCTTCGATCGTGATATCGCCAAGCTTTTTGGCGGCGTTGGCATCTTCGACCGCCATGATAAAGGCTCGCTTCATCCCCTGTCCATGCGCGGCATCATCGCCGGTCAATGGACAGACCAGCGCGACTTTGACCGTGTTTGAGCCGCCACCGCCGCATCCAGCGACCAACAGCAGCGCGCACAATATCAGACCGAGATTCAGAACCTTCATCGGATACTCCTTACCTGACAGTAATCATCGTTGGGCGGTATGGCGTGCCGGCGCGACGAAACCGAGACTCGCTATCTGCCGTGCGTCATGCACGGGGACACCTTTGCCTGATCGACGCCACGCGGAAGCCGGGGTAAACATGCCAGATAAGCGACTGTCTGTCAACGAGAAATTGGGTTTTGGCCCTGCGGCTACTCTATTGGAGTGCGATTGACCAACCGCCTTTGCGCTTGACTTTACGCCTCCCGACAGATTCACTTAGTGGACATGAGCGGTCTCCGAAAGCCATATCCTCACGCCTGCCGGGGAACCAGTCTGTTGACCAACGAATTGTATGAGTAGTCGAACCCTTTGAAGAATTGTCATTGGAGTAACCTGTCCATGCGCCGAACCTTACTTGCCTTTGTCACCCTTCTGAGTCTGGTGAGCTGCAGCTCTGATAAATCAACCACTCCGGCGCCGAAAGTTCTCGGTCCTGAAGGCTCCATCTACGTTCTGAACCAGGAAGAAGGGACGATCTACGTTTTCGACGCCGTCACCGGCGTGCGAACCGATTCCATGTCAGCGGCGGTTCCCAAGCCTCATCATATCGAGTTCTCACCGGATCATGTCTACTTCTATGTGGTGAGCCGGAGTAATCCCGGATGGATCGCCAAGTTCGAACATGAGACCGGAGACCTGATCGACACCGTGCAGACGCCTGGCGCAGTCTTTCCAACTGCTATCGCTGTTTCCCTCAATGGCGGTACTGGCTATGTCGCGGACTTTACTGCCAGCCCAAATACGGGACACGTGGTCAAACTGGATCTGAACGCGATGAGCGTCATCTCCAACACGTTGCAGTCCGGTTCCGGAACTCACGATGTGAAAATTTCCAATGACGGCGCGCGCATATTCGCCTGCAACCGCTTCACTGATGACCTGACGATCATTACCACGGTCAACGACGATGTCTATATTCGCCCGCTCAATGATAACGACCCTTCTATTCCCGGCAGCGCCAAATATGGGCCGTATGGTCTGGCCGTCGATTCCAAAGATTCTCTCCTCTATATTGCCTGCCTTGATTCATTGGCTGACCAAGTACGGGTGTATGACATCGCGAAGGATTCAATCGTGGATTCCATCATGATCCCTTTTGACAAGTCGCAGGAGGGCGCCAGCAAATCAGCGGGCCCGACCCTCATGGATATGACCTCGGATGACAGTCAACTCTGGGTGACCACGCAGTGGGGAAATTCTGTTGTCGTGATCAACCCGCAGACCAAGGCGGTTCTGGCGAACATCCAATTCGCTACTCCGCTCGCATTTGGGGTGAATATCTCCGATGATGACTCGCGCGCGTACGTTGCCTGCGCTAATGAACAGGATCAGCAAGGACGGGTCTATATCATCAATACGCAGAACTTCCAGAAAGTCGACTCGTTGCTGGTCGGCAAAAATCCCTATATGGCCCATTTCCACGGCCATCATCACTAGGTTACTTGCAGGCGGGGAGCTGCGATGTCTGACCGGTGAGATACGCGATCAAATAGATAAGATCCCCCATGTCGACTGTCCCCTGGCTGATCGCAAACAGGTCAGCCTCGCTGGGACACGGAAACTGAGCGGGCGCGCCCGTGGTCATATGACTTATCAGTATCGCCAGATCGGTCAGATCGACAAGATCATTCGGGCTATTGTTCAAATTGCCGCGCATCCCGACACAACAGTCACCGTCTGACCGATAGAAATTGAGTCCGCCATCCAACTCTCCGACAAACAGATCTTTGTCGCCATCGGCATCGATATCCACCTCGCGGATGACCGCCCGCTGACCATCATCGGAGCCAGGAATTTCCGCGCTCTGTTTGACCATGCTGAGAGAGTCTGGAAACTGACCCGCCGTTGCGGTGTTGCGGTAGAGTGTTACACCGAGCTTGTCGCTACCCAGCAAAAGATCCGGCCGACCATCGTTATCCCAGTCAAGAACCGACGGGACGGTAAAGGCGCACGTGGTATCTCTCGTAACCAGCGATGCGGTTTGCAGAGTCAATGTCGGCGAGCCGGCGGTCCCGCTGTTGCGATAAAGCAATACATTGGCGCGATTGTTGAAATCCCACTCACCGACCACCAGATCCAGCAGACTGTCGCCATTCATATCCACCGGAACCGGTATCGCCAGTTGGTCGACCTTGATACCACCCAGTTGCGTTTCTATTCGAACGAAGGAATGAGAAAACGGCGTCCCGTCGTTGCGCCAATATTCTATGCGGCCGGCATTGGTGCCGACCAGCAGATCAAGGTCGCTGTCGCCATCCCAATCGACCAGCGAAGGCGCCGAGTAGAGCAGGGTTGAGATATTCGCGAATGAGTCGGTGACATGCTGAAATGACGGCGACAACGCCGTGCCGATGTTCTGGTAGTAGGTTAGTCGACCGGAGACTCCGCCTATCAGCAGATCAATATCCCCATCATTATCCAGATCGCCGAATGTCGGCACCGAACCGGAGCCGATATCGATTGAACGGATCACCGAGCTGTCGACCAGATCCCAGGCGGCGACAACAATACCTCCAATATTCTCGTAGTAGCGCAAACCATTGAGGTCGGCGGAGCCGGCGACACCGAGGATCATATCCATGTCGCCATCTTCATCCAGATCCGCGAGCGCCGGATGGTTGAATCCCTGGGTCGCCTGCGGCAAGTAATCCTCAGTCTGGTAAGTTAGGTCGGAGAGCGCACTGTCACCAAGATTGGCGAAATAATACAGATTTGGATTAAAGAAATCGCCATAGAACAGGTCGAGATCATAGTCCGCGTCCATATCGACAAAGCGGAGCGCGGAGAAGCCGTGATTGATCGAGGCTGACATCAGGCCGCGAGGAAACGCCAGGACCGAATCATAGGCGTCAGTTTCGAACTGAAATTGCGGAAATGACGGCGTACCCAGATTGCGATACAGCTCAAGCAGTCCGCTTGGCGCGCCAAAGAAAAAATCGAGATCGCCATCAGCATCAATATCAGCAAGCGCCGGAGTGTTGAATTGCCCGGTCAGCAGGCCAAAGTAAGCGGTATCTTCCTTCACAAAGGAGAGCCTATCCCCGACCGTCGTATTTCGCCAGAACGCCACTTGAGCGCTGCGGCTGTCACACAGGATATCCAGATCCTGATCGGCGTCGATATCCGCCAGGATATGCCAGGTGCCGATATCGATCCCGCCGAGTCGTTCGGTGACCAAAGTCCAGACCGGTTGTTGCGCCGTGCCGGTATTGCGGAAGTAGGATAATTTGCCGGAAGGATCGCCGAAAAGAAGGTCAGTCAGGCCATCGCGGTCAAAATCGACTAACGTCGGCTTGGGGCTGTTCACTCCGCCCCAGAACGGAAGCGGTATGGCCGTCCCCGATCTTTCCACAGGAAACGGGGCAAGCTCCTTCTCGTAGCCAGCCTGGGATGGCTTTGCCAGGCAAAGCAGGCCGCAGAAGGCGAGCAAGACCGCCAGTATGGCACGCATTGCGATGGAACCGGTTTTGTGGAGTGACATTGTCTTGAATATACTAACAGAACGGGTAAATGCAATGTTCAGGCCACTTGTCAGGATCTCCGCTTGTACCATATATTACTTGCGCCAGATGGCATGAAAGTCTAATGGTATATTAACAGAAACTGAACATCCAACCGCTCGATTAGCACCGTTACAGATGCGATGGAACAACTGAACCACGGGTTGACACAGAGGATACCATGGCAAAAGAGAATGTGCTGATCATCGAGGACGAAGAGGATATTCAGGAACTGATCACCTATAGCCTCGCGAAAGAGGGGTACCACACGACTGCGGTGGGAACCGGCGAGGAAGGGCTCAAGACCGCTAAGTCCAAGCAGCCTAATTTGATAGTGCTTGACCTGATGCTCCCCGGTATGGATGGTCTGGAAATCTGTCGTCTCCTGAAAAACGACCCCAAAACACAGCATATCCCGATAGTCATGTTGACCGCCAAGGGAGAGGAATCTGATGTTGTCGCCGGTCTCGAACTTGGCGCTGATGATTACATCACCAAGCCTTTCAGCCCAAAAGTCCTGGTTGCTCGCATCCGCACTATTCTTCGCCGCAAGGTCAAACAGGAAGTTGGCGAGGATGCGGTGCTCTCGGTACACGACATGACAATCCACCCCGGTAGACATGAGATAACGGTTAAAGGGAAATCGATTGATCTGACCTTGACCGAATTCAAGATCCTCCACCTTCTCTCCCGCCGTCCCGGCTGGGTCTATACGCGTTATCAGATCGTGAACGAGATACGTGGGGACGAGGTCTTGGTGACTGACCGCGCCGTTGATGTCCAGATCGTGGGACTTCGACGAAAATTGGGGAATCTTGGCAAATTGGTCGAGACCGTCCGGGGTGTTGGATACCGTATGAAGGAGTGAGATGCCCCGTAAACGAGTTCTCTGGCAGCTCTACCCCGCTTACCTGATAATCACGCTGGCCTCACTGCTGGCCGTTGCCTGGTTTGCTTCCCGTTCTATTCGTCAATCCTACTATGACCAGACCGCCCTGGATCTTGAGATCCGCGCGATCTTTCTGTCCACGCAGCTACGACCGTACTTTGAGTCGAGCTTGATGACCCCGGAGGATACCGTCCGCCTGCAATCGATGGTTTGCGAAATCGGCAAGGTCACGCACACTCGCCTATCGGTTGTGGCGCCAAATGGCCGAGTACTAGCTGATTCGCACGAATCCCCCGCCGACTGGGAGACACAATTGACCAACCCGGAGTTTGAAGCCGCGCGCTCAGGTAGGACCGGAATCGATTCACGTTTCAGCAAACTCTCCCAGGAACAGACGATGTACGCCGCAATCCCGCTCTCTGTGAATAGCGAGGTGAAGGCGGTGGTGCGAGCCTCGATGCCGATCGGCTTCATCGAGGATGCGCTCTGGGAAGTCCGCTTCAAGATCGGCGGCGGCGTGCTTTTTATCGCGCTGATATCCGCGGCCATTTCGTTCTGGGCATCCCGCCGGGTCAGCCGTCCCCTCGAGGAATTGCGCGAAGGCGCGCAGAAGCTCGCCGCGGGTGATCTGACCGCCCGTATCAAGGTCAGCGAATCAGCGGAGATTGAGGGCGTGGCGGATGCTATGAATGTCATGGCCGGTCAACTGGATGACCGCATTCGCACTATCACTCGGCAACGAAACGAACAGGATGTGATCCTGGCCAGCATGATCGAAGGCGTTATCGCGGTTGATCTGGACGAACGATTACTCATTATCAATAGGGCGGCCTCGGAACTGCTGCAGATAGACCCTGAGTCAGCGCGTGGCCGCACTATCCAGGAAGTGATCCGGAATACCGACCTGCTTCGTTTGATCGACCGGACACTCTCTACGAAATCGGCAACTGAAGGGGAAGTAGCGATCTCAGGGGCGATCGAACAGACCCTTCAGGCCCACGGCACACTCCTGAGCGATCAATCGGGACGTCCCTTCGGCGCGCTGATCGTCTTTTTTGATATCACACGGCTGCGCAAACTGGAGAATTTGCGGCGTGAGTTTGTCGCCAATGTCTCGCACGAACTGAAGACCCCGATCACCTCGATCAAGGGGTTTGTTGAGACGCTACAGGACGGCGCCATCGACGATACCGATGACGCCAAGCGATTTCTCGGTATTATCGCCCGCCAGGTCGACCGCCTTCACTCAATCATAGAAGACCTGCTCTCGCTCTCCCGCATAGAACAGGAAGCAGAGAAGTCAGGCATCCCGCTGGAGACCGGCTCACTCTACCAGGTCCTACATGCCGCGATTCAGGCATGCTCGCACGCGGCCACAGCCAAGCAGATGCAGATACTGCTTTCCTGCGACCAATCTCTCCGTACACGCATCAACGCCCCGTTGTTGGAGCAGGCGCTGGT
>JAYRFH010000301.1:0-7534 GCA_041908405.1 Candidatus Zixiibacteriota bacterium | reverse complement strand
TGCAACCGCCAGTCAACCGTCAGCACCACCGATTTCCCCGGCGTCGGCTTGACCAGCGCTGCTTCTTCCACGCGATAAGTCTTGCGCAATCCGTCACGGCGAATATCCGCGTACCCTTCTTTGCCGGTCAACATGGAGTCATACGCCAGCTCAAAACCGGATTGCCCAAGATTGTCGATATCCGTGAACCCAAGTATCTGCTTGCCGACCAACCCGAACGGATATGCTCGATGGCTGTCCTCTCGCAAATGCAGACCCGGCGGATTGTCCGCCGCAATCTGCTTCGCCTCGTCATCCGCTAACCGCCGCTTGATCCACCGGAACTTCCGCGGCTCCAGCTTGAACTTCTCTATCGCCTCGGCGCGCGTCATCCCGCCGATCTTTGCCAGGTAAGTCGCGACTGAATCCAACTCCGCCAGATCGTTCGGGAAGGCGTACAACGATGACACGATCACGTTTTTCGCCACCAGCGAACCGTACCGGTCGTATATCATCCCGCGCTCCGCAGGGATCGTGATCGAGGTCGAGGATTGCTTCTCCACTATCGCCGCGTATTTGTCACCGAGATAGATCTGAAGATGAGCCAGTCGACCGACCGCCACGAGGAAGAAAAAGATCACGAGCGCGAAGATCACGCGAAGACGAATATTCTCCTGCCGCGTCCGTGTCATCGAATATCCTCCCGACTGGCGATAGAATCGAATTTGAGCGGTCGAAGTTCATTCGAGCGGGCGCTCGCCTCGCTCATCACCGGCATGAAATCAGCCACCCGCTTGATCGAAGACATCACGTCCGCGAACTCATCCGTGCTGTCCCGTTGCACCGGCTTCTCGCTCTGCATCTGTATCGTGAATAGACGATCCGCCGCGATCGGCTCCAGCCCCAATGATTCCGCCGCGCAAACCGCGATACGCGTCGCGCGCGTCAAACCGGCAATATCCATCTGCGCTTTCTTCGTTTCATCCAGCATCAACGCGCTCTGCGCTTTGAGCGCGTCTACTTCCTGCACCAGGTGGATTACCTGCACGCGCTGCCAGATATGAATGCACGCCACCAGCAGCAGTAGCGAACTGACCACCGCCAGCCCGAAATACCGGTGCTGCCTGATCCGCGTCAGGAACCCCTGCTGAAACTCGACTGTCTCTTTGAATTTCCGTACCGAATCGGCCATCTTACAACCTCTCCCCCACACGGAGCTTGGCCGACCGCGCGCGCGAATTCGCCGCGATCTCCGCCTCGTCCGGCTCGATCGGTTTTTTGGTGATCAACTTCAAGGTCGGCGTCCGGTCGCACGTGCAGATCGGCAACCGCGGCGGACAAACACACGGCGGATTCGCCTTCTGCTGCATGAACCGCTTCACTATCCGGTCTTCGAGCGAATGATACGAGATCACCGCCAGCCGTCCCCCAGGCGCGAGGAGATCGTACGCCGCCGGAAGGACTGCCTCCAACTGCTCCAGCTCGCGATTCACCGCGATACGGATCGCCTGAAACACGCGCGCGATCGATTTGACCTGGTGGGGGGGATGGATGACCGAGGATACGACTGAAGCTAGCTGCGTGGTGGTCCGAATCATCTCTCGCTGTCTTTCCTTGACGATCGCTCTGGCCAACCGGGCGGCCTGCTGCTCTTCTCCGTACGAGCGCAATATCTCGGTCAACTGGCGCTCGCTGCTCCGCTGTATCAGGTCCGCCGCCGTCACTCCTGTGGACGGGTCCATCCGCATATCCAGCGGACCTTCCTGTCGAAACGAGAACCCGCGCGACGCGTCATCGATCTGTCTCGACGACACCCCCAGATCCAACAGGATCCCGGTAAACGCGCTCTCCGAAAACTGCTTCGCCACTTCGGCCAGATCGCCGAACGAAGCCTGGATGAATTGATATGATTGTGTGAAGTGAGAGAGCTCTGAAGTTGCTCTGCGGATCGCCTCGGGATCACGGTCGATCCCGTACAACCTCGCGCCGTCGCCCAATGCCGCGGCCAGCCTCTTCAGGTGACCTCCGCCCCCCGCGGTCAGATCGAGATAAGCACCGTTCGACCCTGTGATCAGTAACGAGACCACGACATCAGCCAACACCGGCTGATGATACTCATCAGGTACGCTCGCGGTCATCGCCCATGAACAATCGTTCCGCTACTTCCTCGTAACTGCGGGTGTACTGCTGCTTGTAGTACTGGTAGCGCTCAGGATGCCAAATTTCTACCCAACGGTTCACACCGATCACCAACAGCTCTTTCTTTAATCCCGCTTCCGCCAGCAAATGCGACGGCACCAGGATACGCCCGTTCTTGTCCGGCGACACCACACTGGCCGCCGCGTAGAACTCGCGACTGAAGAACCGGAAGTCTTTCTGTGTGAAACTGAGCGATGCCAGGCGATTCTGTATCTCTGCCCACTCCGACTCCGGGTAGAGCGTCAAACAGCCATCCAGACCTTTGGTCAGGATGATGTTGCCGTCCAACAGTGCCTCCTCAGACAGCCCCTTAACCGACCGCAGCTTGGCAGGCAATGCAAAACGCCCCTTGTCATCGAGGGTCGTTTGGTACTGTCCATAAAAGCCGGTCAAAAGATTTTCTCCACTTTAAGCCACTGTAACCCAGAACTGCCTAATTTTATCACTTTTCCCCCACCACTGTCAAGACATTTCTTCCCTCTCATTAGAAAAAAGTTCAACCTTAAACCTTTATCTGACAGCGAGAAATAACCGATTGAAAACGTAAAACCGGCGAACCGGTTGCCACTTACCGCCCAACACAAGTTTACTAGTTATCCACATTTTTTCTGCCCACCTTCGGAGAGAACTGTGGACAGCCTCCCCCATTCTGTGGACAGCACTGGCCTCCCCACAATGATCTTTCCCTAAAGCGCAATGTGGATAACCCCGCAATCTATTTGAAATAAATGGGTTAATGACCGCTTCACCGACTCGCTGACTCCCTTATCAGTCGGCAAACCGCATGCACTCTAGTGTCGCGGATTCAACCTGAAACAGGGGTACACGGTGAAGAGAGAGGCTTTGATTTTCTTGTTCGTGCTGGTCACGGGAGCGACCGTCACCATGGCATCGACCCTCATGATCGATCCGGAATCTGCTCGCCCTCAAAGCGCGCAGAAGATTTTTGAATATCAGAATTGGCCGACCATCACGCTCGGCCAGAATGGCTCATTCGCCGCTCAACAATTTCTGATTGAACTGAACGAGCATGAATCACTCGCGGATATTCAGATCACTTCCACGAATCAACTCATGCTCGGCGATATCTCTTTCGTCGATGACATCCCCACCACCGATGCAAACTCCTACGATCTCTCTATCATTCGCCAGGGGTATCCATCTCTCTCTCAGCCCGGCCTCGTCATCGGTGAACAGACTGACTTCGGCCGACAATACGCTGAGATCGTTCTCTTCCCGTACTCGATTTCCGGTGATCAACTCTTGCTGAATGAAAATATCACGGTGACCGTGAATGGTCGTGACCTCGCGCAGAGTGAACTGCTCCCCATCGACCGGCAGCATGTAACGCAGCTCTCCGCGTCCTCTTCCGATGTCATCTCCCCCAACTACCTGATCATAACCTCGGAATCACTCAAATCAGCGCTTGAGCCGCTGAAACAGTATAGAATCGCGACGGGCTACAATGTTCAGGTGGTCACTGTTGAGAGCATCTACTCCTCAACTTCCGGCGTCGACCATGCGGAACAGATCCGCGAATTCCTCAAACTTCATTTCGCCACTCCCGGCGGATATCTGCTTCTCGCCGGCGATGAAACAGTCGTCCCGATCCGCCTCGCCTATCACTACACGAACCATAGCGACACCGCGATCTCACCCGTCAACCTGCAGATCTGCGACCTCTACTTCGCCGACCTGACCGGCAACTGGGATCGCGACCTCGATGGCACTTTCGGCGAGCGTCTCGATGATGCCGCGGATATCGTTCCTGAACTAAATGTCGGGCGCCTTCCGTTCAACCGTTCTGAGGATTTTCTCGCCTATACCAGCAAACTGATTGGATACGAAACCAATCCGGGCGCGGACCGCTCCTGGCTCACTCGTTCGATCTTCTACTCCTCCGACCAGATGCGTGACCTCAATCTCGGCCAGCATAACCAGATCGCGACCGCGTTCCCCGAGACTTTTCTTCTCGACACCATTTCTGCGGTCGAGGCTGAGCGTGGCGATGACCCCACTCCTTCCAACCTCTCTCCCACCGAACTTGCCCCCGTCACTGAGCACGGCTTCGGGATCGTGAATATCATCGCGCACGGACGCTCCGATGGCTTCGTTCTCAAATCCGCCAACTACAACGAATGGCCCAAAACCATCATGTTGACCGAACCGGTCGGTGGTCACGGGTATCTTGACGATATGACCGCGACCGGCAAGCCTTCGTTTTATTATTCGCTCGCCTGCGACAACACGCAGTTCGATTGCGACCAGCCCTACTTCGGCCAGACCGCTCCTAATCTCTCGCAGGCGCTGTTGGCTGACCCGAATGGCGCGATCGGCTTTGTCGGCCATTCTCGTTGGGGATGGGTCGGCTCAAGCTACCTCTTACAGCAGGCGTTCTTTGATTCGCTCTTCGCCCACCCGGATCGCCCTGCGGTTCAGGCGATGTACGGCGCCAAGGCCGCCATCTACTATTACCGTGATCTGGTCTATGGATTGAATTACCTTGGCGACCCTGCCCTGAAGATTTACCAGACTATCCCACTCACCCCCACTATCACGAGTGAGCCGAGCAACCCGCAGTCGGTGATAGTCACCGCCAATGGCCAGCCTCTCCCCGACTGCCATCTCATCCTGTCGCTCGCCGACAGCAACCTTGAGACATCAATTACCGACCAATCCGGCCGCGCGACCTTTGTCACGCCGCTCAGCCCGTCATTCATCTATTCTATCGCCGCCGTCAAAACCGGCTACTCGATCAATCGAGCGTATCTCTCCGGTTCAATCGTCACCGATGTTGATGATAAGGATCTCTTGCCCGGGCAGTTCTCCCTTGCGCAGAACTATCCTAACCCGTTCAATCCGTCAACCCAGATTCGTTTCACGCTTCCGACCCGTGCCGATGTGTCACTGACCATCTACAACCTGCTCGGACAGGTTGTAGCGACACCCGTCAATCAGACCATGTCAGCGGGCGAACATGTTGTGAATTGGGAAGCGAATGACCAAGCGGCCGGAGTCTATCTTTACAGACTGACCGCAAGTGGATTCTCTGAATCGAAGAAGATGATCCTGCTCAAGTAGCCTTGCGGCCCGACAGCAGATAGGCAGGAATAACGCCGACCAGAAGCAACAACCCGGTCAGCCAGAGCATCGGCCAAAGATAGATGGGTGTATACTTCGCCAGGTAACGATACATCGACTTGTGCGATTCCCACTTCATCCTAAACGGATACCGCCGCGTCGAACCTCCCACATAATGCTCAATCACCGCGCCGGGATAGTACAGCAGCCCGTACCCCGCGTCGCTGACCCGTCTACAGAAATCGACATCATTGAAGAATATCGGGAATCGCTCATCGAATCTCCCCACTCTCTCTATCACTTCTCGGCGAACCACTAGCGCCGCCCCCATTGGCTGGTCAACCTCAAGTTCGCTCTCATGATCGAACCATCCCATCTTCCATTCCCCGAACAATCTGCTCTTCGGAAACAGTTCGGACAGGAAAAACAGCTTGAACCAGACATGCCTCAGTTTCGGAAATGCCCGCGCCGATCGCTGTGTCACGCCATCAAACCCAACGAACTTCGGCCCAATGACACCAATGTTCTTCTCCCCATCGATTCGCTTCAACAGCGCCTCGATCGCCCCGCTCCGTACTCTAATATCCTGATTCAGTAGCAGAACATATTCCCCACTCGATATTTCTATCCCCTGATTGACCGCCTTCGCAAATCCGAGATTGCTCCCGTTCCGTATCAACCTTGCCGATGGATACTCCTTCGCGATAAACTCCGCCGACCCGTCCGTCGACCCGTTATCTATAGCGATAACCTCGTGCGTGATACCTTGCAGATCGTCCATCAATGTCCGCAGACAATCCGGAAGGAACTTCATCCCTTCCCAGACTATCAGCACCACTGACAGACGCGGTCTGTTCATTTCAACCGCCCCAGTAGCTCCGCGAACTGCTTCGCCTTGTTCGTCCAGGCATGCTCTATCGCGTACTCTGGAAGCGGCCGTATCGCCAGCTCTCCCGCCTTCCACCGCTCCACGAGCGATGTCAGATAATTCACCCCCTCAACCTGATTATCCTCCTGCAGAACAAAATGCTCCGCCTTCTCTATCTGCCGCGCCAGTTCTCCCGTTGGCGACGCATACGCCAGTATCGGCCTTCCTGAGGCCAGCATATCAAAAACTCGCGAGGTAGTCGCCCCCGCCAGATGTCCTGCCAGCGATGCGTACATCAGCGAACATTGCGACAGAATCTTCAGCGTCTCTTTCCGCGGCTTGAGGCCATACATCCTGACCAAGTCAAGCAGTCCGTATTCCTCCGCAAGACTTGTCAGCCATTCCTTATCAGTATCCCCCACCTGCAGAAAATCGATCTGCTCGCGTCTTACTCCCTTCTGTTCAATCGCCTGACTCACCACCTGAAACAACGGCTCCACCGGCATCTCATCGGAATATGTCCCCAACAACCCTATCGAAAACCTCTCCCTATTCTCCGGCACTCCCCACGCTTTCGCGACCTCGGCATCAAACCCGTTTGTGATCACCTCCCCACTCCCGATATACTCCGCAATGGCGTGATTGACCCCAACTATCGCCGATGCGTTCCGCTGTATCTCCTTCTTCAGCGCTATCCCACGCTCAATCATCCTCGGCTGGCTGTACGCCGTCTCGATCGGCGCTACCGACCAGAGGTCGCGGAAATCCGCCACCCACTTTATCCCGCACTCGTGAGCCAGTCGCATCCCGACCAGATGCGCCGAGATCGGCGGCGAAGTCGAGACTATCGCGTCATATGGATTTTTCTCATGCAACCGTCTCCCCAACCGCACCGCCGCGTTTACCCATCCAACTTTTGAATCCGGAAATAGCGACTCCCCGACTTTCGCCCCTCGCGCGATCGTCTTCGGATTCACTTCCCGTATCCCCAGTAGATACATCAATCGCTGCGGGTCACGACTCCCCGCCCGATGGATCTTCTTCAGATCCAACCCCTCCAACAACTCCGGCGCGTACTTCCGATACGCCACCGGCTTCACTGTCAGTATCTCGCAGTCCCATCCATGCGCCGGCAAATGCTTGAACAGATTCAGCGGACGGCTCACTCCCGCCAACCCTAACGGCGGGAAATAGTAGCAGACCAACAACACGCGCGGCATCGCTACTTAGTCCTCTTCAATTCGCGCATCACCGCCACTACCCGCCCGACATTCTCCTCGAACACCGCGCTCTTTTTTATCCGCTCAAGATTATTGCGCCGCATCTCATCAAGATCATCCGGCGACGCGACTATTTTCCGTATCTGGTCCCGCAACTGCCGTTCATCCGGAAGGTCATAGACAAACC
>JAYRFH010000300.1:0-2683 GCA_041908405.1 Candidatus Zixiibacteriota bacterium | reverse complement strand
TGACTTGAATCCCTGGCCAATCTCCACCCCCTTGACGGAATGAACAGACATCATGGCGCCGGCGATGCGGCCATCGAGACGCTGATCCCACTGCGAGAATCCGCCCAGTCCGACCGGCAGACCGCGGACGATCAGTTCGACAATACCACCCAACGAGTCGCGTTTCTTCTTCGCCTGGCGTATCGCCTCTATCATCTGCTTTTCGGTAGACTTCTGCAGACAGCGGACTTCAGAAGCTTCGGTTAGTCTCTGCACCCTGATCAAGTCGGAGAGATTGACTTTTTTGTCGAGCGCGATCTCACCGATGCGGATGACGTGTGACGCAAATTGGATATCAAAGTATTCAAGAAGCTGTCGTGCCAGTGAACCGACAGCGACTCGCGCGGCGGTTTCACGCGCGGAGGCACGCTCAAGTACATTGCGCAGATCATGGTGATTCCACTTGATGCCGCCGGGCAAGTCAGCATGACCGGGACGCGGCGTGGTGGTCTGGTAGGCAAGCCGCTGTTTGCGAAGGTCGAGCTTTTTGGGGAGCGGGTTGAACGGATGCATGATCTCCGTCCAGTTCTCCCAATCCTTGTTGCGAATTATAAGAGATATCGGTGAGCCAAGTGTCAGGCCATGGCGCACACCGGAGACGATTTCCGCCTGATCCTGCTCGATCTTCATCCGGCCACCCCGACCATATCCCTTCTGGCGGCGGGCCATCTGGAAGGCGAGCTTGTCTGCATCAATCGGCAGACCGGCCGGAAGACCGTCAATAATGGCGGTTAATTGCGGGCCGTGTGACTCACCGGCGGTCAAGAAACGCAACATGGGTCAGAATCTACGCTTTTTAGTCAGAAAGGTCAACGGGAAGGGGTTTCATCCATGACCGTGTCATCGGGCAGGACCAGGCCGGAATCGGCCGCGAGTTGCTGGATCCGTTTGGCGATGCGGTCATCAAGTTTCATCGCTTGCGACATTGTGTAGAACTCCACCTCATCGATCGGTGAGATATCCTTGATCTCGGCGATGACCGCGACGGTCTTGCGCACGGCGTTTTCTATGACATCGAGCGAGGCAGGCAACGCCTCGATCACACGCTCCGTATCGCCGCGTTTAAGCCGCTGTCGAAGTAATTGGGTGCGGCCATACATGGCCATGGCGGCGTTGTTCACATAGTGCGACAGGGTCGCGATGGCGATATTCTTAGACTCAATGGCGCCTTTTTCGCGCTCTTCTTTGAGCAATTTCTGGCTCAGTTCCTGGCGCTCCTGGAAAAGATTGTGCACCACCAGATAGGTGCGCCAGATCTCTTTATTGGCCCGCATCAACAGGTCTTCGACCTTGCCGATATCGGTGTCCAGGAACTCGGCCGCCGCAAGCGCGTCGGTCATCAGCGTAACCGAGATCTGCTCGATATCCGACTTGGAGATATTGAGTGCCTGCGCGATCTGATTGGTGCGGTTCATTTTTTCGATAGGATCCCAGCCGGATTCGTTTGCAAACGTATGTCCCAGCAGACTGGCCAAGCGAATGATATTGGGTGTCGATGGCCCTGGAGCGATGGTAGAGAAATTGTGATGGTCGCGAATCGCTTCGCAGATAGCGACCGGCAAGCGCCAGCGGATCGACAGGTGATAGCCGACTTCGCAGTGGTCAGTGCCAAAGACTTCGCGCTCAGCCGCCAGCACGCCGCTGCTCTTTACATTCATCGACACGATCTTTTCGTATTGCTGCGGATAGTGGTTGATGAAATAGAGCACGCCGACATCGTGCAGGAGACCCGCGATAAAGACCTCATCGGACGCCTTTACCCCGACCGCTTTGGCGATCTTCTCCGCGGCGACAGCCACGGTCAGATTATCCGCAAAGAGGTTCTTGGTGTTAATGTAGGTGGCCTTACTGAATCGCTCGGTGTTGAAGACCGAGGAGGAGAGGGCCATGCACTTGACCGTACTGATACCTAGTACCTGAACCGCCTGCTGCACAGTGGTGGTGCGGCTGAAACGTTGATAAAACGATGAATTGGCCAGCTTGAGAATTCGGGAGGTTAGGGCCGGATCCTTGAGAATGATACGGGCTAGCGACTCGGTCGAATAGTTCGCCTTTTCAATCTCTCGAAGCAGTTCGTTCAGGGCCTGGGGTAGCGATAAAATGTCGTCGTTGCGCGAGATGTCTTCCAGTATTGTCATCTTATCCATAGGGGCACTCATACAGTTACACCCATTGTCGGAAGAACCGGAAAAAGATTGAGTAAACTGGTTGAAATATGGCGGGTTAGCCTACTTTGGCGGCTAGTGAACGGATCAGGTCGGTCAACTGCTCAATACGGAACGGTTTAAGGAGTACCTCGGTGATCCCCGAGGCTGATATCTCGGACTGGTCCAGCCCAGCCTCCCAACCGGTCACCAGAATAATGGGGATCTGCGGGTGGAGCTCCCTGAGCTGGCGGGCTACCTGAAGGCCGGTCATGTCCGGCATGGCAAGGTCGGTCAGGATGATGTCGAATTTGCCTGCAGAGGCTAATCTCAGCCCTTCTGAGCCACTTGCTGCGGTCTGGACGTGGTAGCCTAAGGATTGGCACATAGCCGCAATAAGGTCGAGGATGACGGCCTGGTCATCGATGGCGAGCACCCGGACCTTCTTTGAAACTGTACTAGAAGCCGCAATTTGAGTGGCGGTCCTCAAAGGGAACTTG
>JAYRFH010000299.1:0-6859 GCA_041908405.1 Candidatus Zixiibacteriota bacterium | reverse complement strand
GGGTGAAGATGGAGCTTGACCCTGCGGCGGCCTTCATCGCGGCGCGGAATTCGCGCTCGGCAACGTAGACTGACAGCGGAGTGGTCTCCGGTCCATAGACCACGGCCGGGATCTTCCCTTCCAGGCGAGCCTGGCGGGCCGGACCTTTGCCGATGGTCTGCCGCGAGTTTGCGGCGATCGAGATCTCTTTCATGACTAAACAGTACCTCCAAAAACTATGTTAAACACAACTATTCTCTGCGACTCGGCTGTTCCTCGAACAGTGAAGAGACCGACTGCTCATCCGAGATACGTTTGATCGCTTCACCTATCAATTCTGAACAGGTGAGGATCACATACTTGTCAGGGTCGAGATTCTTCTGCGACTGGTCGATCGAATCCGAGATAATGATCTTCTTGATGGGCGACTTGGCCAATCGCTCGATCGCCGCTCCAGAAAGCACGCCGTGCGTACAGGCGGCAAAGATCTCATTGGCGCCGCGATCTTTGAGCACTTCGGCGGCCGTACAGATCGAACCCGCGGTATCAACCATATCATCACGTATCAGGACATTGCGGCCCTTCACATCACCAATCAGGCTCATGACTTCGGAGACGTTCGCTTTTGGGCGACGCTTGTCGATGATAGCCAGATCGGCGTTCAGGCTGGCGGCAGTCGAGCGCGCCAGTTTGAGACCGCCAACATCAGGCGGAACCACCACGATATTCTCTATTCCCATCGTCTTGATGTAATCATTAAAGATCCAGGACGAGTACAAGTGGTCATGGGGGAGATCGAAAAATCCCTGGATCTGGCTGGCGTGAAGATCCATGGTGATGACGCGGTCAGCACCCGCGGTGGTTATCAGGTTGGCGACCAATTTGGCCGTTATCGGGACGCGCGGACGGTCCTTGCGATCCTGGCGCGCGTAGCCGTAGTATGGGATAACAGCGGTGATACGCATGGCGGAGGCGCGCCGCGATGCTTCAATGAGCATCATTAGTTCCATTAAATTCTCAGCCGGCGCGTTGGTCGGCTGGATGATGAAGAGGTCGGCGCCGCGAATATTCTCGTTGATCTGGACAAAGACTTCACCATCGGAGAAGCGGGTGACCGTGCAATCCGTCAGGCGTTCACCGAGGTAGGCCGCGATCTTTTTGGCCAACCCGATATTCGAGTTGCCGGTCACGAGCTTGATTTCGCTTCGAATGATCATTGCCGTTTACTCTATCGTTCCACGTATCCCGTCAGTTATGGCTACTTTTCGTCTCAGTCGATTTGGCTGGGGCGCCTGGATTCGAACCAGGGAATGTCAGCTCCAAAGGCTGATGACTTACCACTTGTCGACGCCCCAACATTTGTTGATTCGCTTAGGACGTCTCTCCGGCGCGCTCAGATTCGCGTCGGTACGCCTCCAGGACCTGTTCCTCGATCCGTCGTCTCAGGTCGGCGGTCACCGGGTGGGCTATATCCTGGTGGCTGCCGTCGGGACGCTTTCGGCTCGGCATGGAGACAAAGCACCCATTCGGTCCCTGAATGATCTTCATCCCGCGCACGACGAACTCTCCGTCGAACGTCACATTGGCGAATCCCCGGAGTTTATCCTCGTTGCGCAGTGTCACACGAACTTCGGTGATCTGCACGGCACCCTCCCGCGTCCTGCTGTCAAGGGCGAGGTAAACGGACAGGCCTGACTACCTGTACCTGCCAATCTGACTCGCCATCGATCAGACCGTTGTCTATTTCAGGCGCTGCTTCGAAGAGACCAAACATCGTTGAGCCGGAGCCGGACATCCGTACTATGCGAGCCCCACTTCGTGTCAACGACTCCGCTATCCGGGATAAAACCGGATACCGTTTCCGATGTTCACCTTCAAAGTCGTTGCCGGACAGGGCAAGCAGTTCGAACAACTCACCAGCCGTCCGGCAAACTGTTAACTTAAAGTGATTCTTGGGCTCCGTCAAGGTCATTTTGAGTGACGCGTAGCTCTCAGCGGTCGAGCAGTGGAGGGGGGGAGTGACTGTGATTATCCAGTAATCAATAGGCAGGTCAGTCTCTGTCAGTAGTTCGCCCCGACCCTCCGCAAGTGCTTGTCCGGCAGTGAAAAAGAATGGGATGTCGGAGCCAAGGCGGCTCCCCAATCGAATCAGGTCATCAGCAGATAATCCCAATTCGAGTAAGAGATTGGCGGCCTGCAGAGTGGCGGCGGCATCGGAAGAACCCCCGCCCAGACCACCTCCGATCGGGATGTTCTTCTCCAACTCCACAGCAATTCCCTGTTTGATCCCAAACTCCGACTGGATGAGGCGCCAAGCTTTGGTTATTAAGTTATCTGTAATTGGACCAACAGTTTGGCTGTTTGATGCGATGTTAACGTTGGAGGAATCGGTAAGTCGAATAGTCAGACGGTCAAATAGAGAGATAGCCTGAAAGAGCGAGTTGATATCATGGTAGCCATCCGGACGTTTGCGAAGCACCTGCAGAAACAGGTTGATCTTGGCGGGGGCGCCGATGACGACTGAGTCGCTGGTGATTCGCTTCACAAACATGGCAATCGTTATTTCCTGAGTTGCGGTAGGGTTGGGTTGTCCCTTCGCCTGGTTAAGATGTTAATGTATAAGCAACTCTGTGCTGAAGCAAGTTTCGCGTCAGGAGCAAAACAGTTGGCGAGGATGCTTGAAATCGACGGCAGGGTTGCATATAATGAAGGCAATTTAAGAGTGAATTACCTCTAAGGAGTGTGCAATGGACCGCTTTGGTGCCCAGGCCGACCTGAAATCTTCGGGCCAGACCTACAAGATATTCCGCATAGATAAACTGAATCAATACGGCGCAATCGACAAGATGCCGTACTCCATCAAGATTCTGCTCGAAAACGTATTGCGCAATTGCGACGGTCGGGCGGTGACCGAGGATGATGTCAAACGCCTTGCCGCGTACGACCCGAAGAAGGTCGGTGATGTTGAGGTGCCGTTCAAGCCGGCGCGAGTGATACTTCAGGACTTCACCGGGGTACCGGCCGTGGTAGATCTTGCGGCGATGCGGTCGGCGATGAAGCGGATGGGGGGAGATCCGCAGAAGATCAATCCGCTGGTGCCGGTAGACCTGGTGATCGACCACTCGGTGCAGGTCGACGAGTACGGCAAAGAGGCCGCGCTGATGCTGAACATGGAAAAGGAGTTCCATCGCAATCGTGAGCGGTATGAGTTCCTGCATTGGGGACAGCGGTCTTTCAAGAATTTCAGAGTAGTCCCACCGGCTACTGGAATTGTGCACCAGGTAAACCTCGAGTACCTAGCGAAGGTAGTGATAAGTGCGGACGGCATGGCGTATCCCGACACACTCGTCGGCACGGACTCGCACACCGTGATGATCAATGGTCTCGGTGTGGTTGGATGGGGTGTTGGCGGGATTGAGGCTGAGGCGGTGATGCTAGGGCAGCCACTCTACATGCTCACACCCGAAGTTATCGGATTCAAATTGACCGGTGAACTGGCGGAGGGTGTCACTGGAACGGATTTGGTGCTGACACTCACACAGATACTTCGAAAACGCGGAGTAGTCGGGAAGTTTGTCGAGTATTGCGGCCCTGCGCTTGATAGTCTGACACTGCCTGTACGAGCGATGGTCGGCAACATGGCGCCGGAATACGGCGCGACTATGGGATTTTTCCCGATTGATAATACGTCGCTCGATTATCTGCGTCTGACTGGACGCTCGGATGCGGAGGTGGCGCTGGTAGAGGCGTATTGCAAAGAGCAGGGGCTGTTCCGGACACCGACCAGCCCGATCCCGAATTTTACCGAACTTCTGGAGCTGGATATCAGCACGGTGCAGCCGTCGCTGGCAGGGCCGAAACGTCCGCAGGACAGAGTATCATTGTCAAACGTGAAGAACGAGTTTGTACAATTACTCCGCAAGCCGATCTCTGAGCGCGGGTTTGAACTGCCCAAGGCTGAATGGACGAAAAGAGCGGCTATCAAAAACGGCTACAAAGCTGAGATCGGTCATGGCGCGGTGGTGATAGCGGCGATAACGTCGTGTACGAATACTTCCGATCCGTATGTGCTGATCGCGTCGGCGTTGCTCGCGAAAAAAGCCGCGGAGAAAGGGCTCAACTCCAAACCGTGGGTGAAAACTTCGCTTGCGCCCGGCTCGCGTGTGGTGACGGACTATCTGGAAAAGGCAGGACTGCAGAAATATCTCGACGCGATCGGATTCCAGACGGTCGGCTATGGTTGCACAACTTGTATTGGCAACTCCGGGCCGCTTCCCGAAATCGTCTCCAACGCGATAACTGAAGGAAATATCGTGGCCGCGGCGGTATTGTCGGGGAATCGAAACTTTGAGGGACGTGTCAATCCGCAGACACGCGCCAACTACCTGGCTTCGCCGCCTTTGGTGGTTGCGTACGCGCTGGCGGGGACGGTTGATTTTGACTGGGAGAAAGATTCGCTTGGCAATGACAAGTCCGGCAAGCCGGTCTATTTGAAAGATATCTGGCCGACCCAGAAAGAGATCGAAGATACGATCAAGGCATCGGTCACGCCAGAGATGTTCCGCAAGCAGTACGGTTCGGTCTTTGATGGTAACCCGACCTGGAACGCTATCAAATCGACCGGCGGCGAGATCTACCAGTGGGAGGAGGCTTCGACCTATATTCAGGAGCCGCCGTTCTTTGTGGGGATGTCGAAAGAGGCGGGACATATCCAGCCGATCTTCGGAGCGAGAGTGCTTGGAATGTTTGCTGATTCCATCACGACCGATCACATTTCTCCGGCGGGCGCGATCAAGAAGGATTCTCCCGCAGGCAGATTCCTGACCAATGCCGGTGTGACATTCGACGATTTCAACAGCTATGGCTCGCGTCGCGGCAATGACCGGGTGATGACACGCGGGACGTTCGCCAATATCCGGCTTCGCAACCAGTTGGTGCCGGGGGTCGAAGGAGGCGTGACAGTCTATCATCCGACCGGCGAGAAGATGTCGATATACGATGCCTCGATGAGGTATCAGGCTGAGAAGACACCGCTGATAATCTTGGCCGGGAAAGACTACGGGATGGGGTCATCGCGTGATTGGGCCGCCAAGGGGACACTGCTTCTGGGCGTCAAGGCGGTGATCGCGCAGAGCTACGAACGAATCCATCGTTCGAACCTAGTCGGGATGGGGCTGCTTCCACTGCAGTTCATGGAGGGAGAATCGCGGGAAACGCTTGGCTTGACCGGCAGCGAGATCTTCACTATCGAAGGATTGAACGACACTATCAAGCCGCACCAGATATTGACGGTGACGGCAAAATCGGATGCCGGTGTCAAGTCATTCAAAGTGCTGACGCGCATTGATACGGTGATCGAGGTCGATTACTATCGTCACGGCGGCGTGTTGCCGTATGTGCTTAGGCAGATGATGGGGACGAAGTAACGGAAGAGTCCCTCATCCGGCGCCTCGCGCCACCTTCTCCCAAAGGGAGAAGGGACACAATCCCCTCTCCCTTCGGGAGAGGGTGCCCCGAAGGGGCGGGTGAGGGAAATCAGATCAGAGTTTAACTACTAGTTCGAGGATATAACTATGCCAGTTGCAACACCAGCGATCTACGGAAAGATGCTCGATGCCGCGCGCGCGGGAAAGTACGCGTTCCCGGCGATAAATGTCACGACCATGGAGACGGCCAACGCCGCGCTCAAGGGGTTTGCCGATGCCAACTCCGACGGGATAATTCAAGTATCGACCGGCGGCGGGGAATTCGCCTCCGGTCTCAATCTCAAGGATGCCGTGCTTGGCGCGATAACCATCGCCGAGCATGTGCATCGGGTGGCGGAGAAGTACAATATCTATGTCGCGCTGCACACGGATCATTGCCCGCCGGAGAAGGAAGAGAAGTTCCTTCGTCCGCTGATAGCCGAAACTGCGCGGCGCCGGAAACTGGGGCAGCCGAATCTGTTCCAGTCGCATATGTACGATGGATCATCGCTGCCGACCGGTGAAAACATGAAACGATCGGTCGAGCTGCTCAAGCTCTGCAAGGAGAATGAGATCATTCTCGAGGTGGAGATAGGCGTGGTCGGCGGTGAGGAAGACGGGATCGACAACAGCAAGGCGGACCGCGCCAAGCTGTATACGACTCCCGAAGATATGATGGCGGTTTATGAGGCGCTGCATCCGATAGGCGGACGCTATATGCTGGCGGCGACATTTGGAAATGTCCACGGCATCTACAAGCCGGGGAATGTGGTGCTCAAGCCGACCATTTTGCGCGATGGTCAGGAAGCCTGTATCAAGAAATTCGGGAAGCAGGGTGCGGCGGATCTGGTGTTCCACGGCGGCTCCGGCTCTGAGTTGAAAGACATTCACGAGACGCTGGAGTACGGTGTGGTGAAGATGAATATCGACACCGATACGCAGTACTGGTTCACCGAGGCGATCGTGAAGCATGTCGACACCTATCGCAAGGTGCTGTTGCATTCGGCGGAAGATGTCGCGGACAAAAAGCGATTCGACCCGCGCGCGTATCTGAAAGAAGGGGAGAAGAATATGGCGAAGCGGGTGCAGATGGGGTGCGACGACCTGAAGAGCACGGGGAAGACGCTGTATAAATAATCCGTGTGTTCTGAGAACATGAAAAAGAACGCCCACTTGAGAGAGTGGGCGTTTGAGTGTGATTGGATTCGTCGACCCGATCCTAGAGTCAATTATCGGGCGAGTTTTCCGGATGAGAAAGTACGGCGATACCGAGTGAATTATCGTGTATGAAAGGGGATAACCCCTTGACACGTTCGACCAGTTCGTCCGGGAAGCGACGGATGATCATTGCCTCGCCGGCGGTCGACTTTCGTTGGAGTTCTTTAGGGTCAAGAATGAAAGAGACGCCTTTGTAG
>JAYRFH010000298.1:0-13979 GCA_041908405.1 Candidatus Zixiibacteriota bacterium | reverse complement strand
TCGGGTTGATTTTGGGGCGGGAATTGGATATAGTACTCCATCAACCAAGAGAGGGAGGCGACTCCGTGACTATTCGAATACTGGTTTTGGGGCTGTTGATGCTGGTGGGGTGGAGTGGGGGAGTGAGGGGGGAAGATACAACAGATGTCAGATGGAAGTTTGCGGTGCGGGTGGCGGGGGCAGTAAACACCTCGCTAGACTCGGATGACTCTTTCTTTCACTCCGGTGTAGGATATAACCTGCAATTGATGGTGCCTATTAGTAAGAGTCTTTCCATTGTGGGAAACTTTGGCAAGGCCGGAACTCAAATGGACGATCTGCCGCAATTTTATCACGACGGCTCCTTTACAACATATGCGTCGAATGTAGAGTACACGCACTACCGCTACACGATCGGGATTCGCAACAACTCGGAAAGCTTGTTTGGATGGAAAGCCGTAAAGGTCTTCTGGGATGTGACGGCGGGGAAACTTCACCATGTCTACAGCGGGAAAGTGCTGATGGAAGACTCGACAGGACTCGCAGGATACAGTTACACTCCAAAATGGCATGATCCGAAATTGCTGGTCGAGCTGGAGGTGGGATTACAGAAGAGGATCACTTCTAGTTTAGCGGCAGAAGTTGGATTTCGGAGGTACATCTCAATCAATAAGAGGAGTGACGGGGGGACCACAATGAACCAGGATTTTGGATTTTGTTTTGGGGTGACGGTGGGGGTGGGGAAGAAGAAGTAGGCTATCAGGGATCAGTGAATTGTTGGGAGATCGCCATCAATTCTATTGAGATACTCATGGCACGTGGTGTGCAGCCATTTTGTTCTGTCAGGCTCTGAGAGGGCCAATTCAAATTCTCTGCGCGCAGCTTGAAGTTGATGCAAATGAAAGTAGGCGACGCCTGCCAAGTAATGGACAATCGCGTTTAGTTTTGGTTCGGGACCAATCAGTTCAAGTTCGTTGTGGTGGTCCAGAGCCCGCGAGTAGTCCCTTACTTGGATACATATCCTCAGAAGTGTGAAATGGAACGACCGCAGTGACTTGCGATCAAGATGCTCTCGGTTTACTCGATCCATAATTCGCAACGCATTCTTATTGTCATCGAGATAGTGCTCTGCACGTCCCAATCTGTAATTGAGATCGCTTGTAAAAGAAGGCGGATCAGGGAGTTCAGGGAGCAGCGGTATGGCGAGTTTCAGTATTTTCTTAGCATCAGAGTACCTGTCCATAATCAAGTAAACCTCAGCCAACAGAATATAGAAGTCATACTCATCGTGCCGCAATTCGGGAGAGTCAAATTGGTGGTACATCTGAATATGAGTGAGGCCTTCTTCAAGGTACAGCTTTGCAGTTTCAAGATCGCTCTTTATCCAGAAACAGACTCCAAGAAGGTCCAGAACGCGCATGAGTTCATACTCGTTCTCCTGCGGATCAAGAAGAGCTCTACTTCGAAGCAGATACTCGATGGCCTTGTCGAGCCGTTCCGGTTTCTCGTCGCGCGTATGATAACAACAATGGCTTAGTCGGAATTCCAGATAGCCCGGTTCGAATTCTTTCGAGAAGTCTCTTTCCACTACAAGCAGGATTTGGTATGCATCTTCGTACTCACCTCCCTTCAGATTCTCAATGAACTTCTCCCATAGGTCATCAAACTGTTTCTGGAGGCGACTAGACATGCTTAATCCCGTGGTCGGCGGCTACTAACTAAAATGTAAGCGTGCTATTGCGGAAAAGTCAATTCGAATCGGCTGGTTCGAGACGGAAGGCCCCGTGATGACGGTATTATGAAGCCAACCATAGATGGTGGGGTACGGTATTCAGGACGGGGAGCGTCAGGTCACACTTCGAAGCGGCTCGCGGATAGCGCAGTATACTGTGATAGAGTTGCCAATGGGCTTCGAAGCAGGACCTGACGCAACGATGATAGGCAGACGTATAGGGCAGACCAGGAGGTCTGCCGCTCAGGGGAAAAGGGCAGACCGGGAGGTCTGCCGCTCAAGGGAAAAGGGCAGACGAGGACGTCTGCCGCTCAAGAAAGGGACTGCCGCCCAGATAGTCCAATTGTTAAATAGAGTTAATTAGTCCAATTTAGCTTGCGTTTCCTGGGGGGTGCCATTATTGTTCAGGCGCGCGAATTTTGCCACCTGGACGTTTCTCATATGTCGTCTTTCGCCACAAGATTCGTGCGATCCGGGCT
Source organism: Candidatus Zixiibacteriota bacterium (assembly GCA_041908405.1). Classification (GTDB taxonomy): domain Bacteria; phylum Zixibacteria; class MSB-5A5; order GN15; family FEB-12; genus FEB-12. Next base: position 11,789 of record JAYRFH010000298.1, on the reverse strand, counting down.
TTACTCCGCGACCCTCGTTGCCCTGCCTGCCAAAGTTCATCCGGCCGCTGAGTGAATTTTCAAGTTCACAAGTCACATGTATGAGTGCCCAACTCGGTATGGGTGGCAAGAGACCAATCCATCGGCCCCTGCACCATTCCCGAAAGGCTTAACCTTTCTCACTTAGGAGGCCAGTCATGGCAACGGTAGGAACTACTACTGGAAGACAATCGGGGAAAAACGTCAGTGCCGGCGATATCGACACACTGCAAAAGTCACTCAAGGGAAAACTGCTTCGTCCCGGCGATTCGGGGTACGATGAAGCGAGGACGATCTGGAACGCGATGATAGATCGTAAGCCGGCCATTATCGTCCAGCCGCTGGAGGCAGGGGATGTGCAGAAGGCGGTCAACTTCGCGCGCGAGCAGAATCTTCTGGTCGCCATCAAAGGCGGCGGACATAATATCGCCGGCAATGCGGTGTGCGATGATGGGCTGATGATCGATTTTGGTCTGATGCGCGGAGTGAAAGTAGATCCGTCGGCGAAAGTAGCCCATGTCGAAGCCGGCGCACTGCTCTCCGATGTCGACCATGCAACGCAGGCGCACGGCCTGGCGGTCCCGCTCGGCATTAACTCGACAACCGGTGTCGCTGGTTTGACGCTGGGCGGCGGGTTCGGGTGGCTGACCCGGCAACATGGTTTGTCAATCGACAACCTGCGCGCCATGGATGTCGTCACCGCTGACGGGAAAATGCTCACCTGCAGTTCCTCACAACACGCCGACCTCTTCTGGGCGCTGTGTGGGGGAGGCGGCAATTTCGGTGTGGTCACCCGATTTGAGTTTACGCCTCACCCAGTCGGTCCGATGATCACCGCCGGTCTGGTGGTTTATCCGCTGTCTGAAGCGGCCGGAGCACTCAAGAAATACAACGAGTATGTCAAGACTCTCCCGTTCGAGTCAAATGTCTGGGTGGTCCTGCGCAAAGCGCCGCCGCTCCCATTCCTCCCGGTCGAGGCACACGGGACCGATATTCTGGCCTTTCCGGTATTTCACAACGGCCGGAAAGAGGACGGTTTGAAGCAACTCGAGCCGGTTCGTCATTTCGGCAAGGTGCTGGGTGAGTTTATCGATGAAATGCCATATGCAGACTGGCAGAAGATGTTTGACGGTCTGCTTGGTCCCGGAGCGCGGAATTACTGGAAATCCCACAATTTTGGCGATCTGAGCGACAAGTTCATTCAGACGATCATCGGCGCCGCGGCGGCGCTGCCCTCAGACGAAAGTGATCTTTTCCTTGGGTTCATTCAGGGGGTGTCGAACAAAAAGCCGAAATCGTCCGCCGCTTATCCGCACCGCGATTGCGGGTGGGCGATGAATGTGCATGGCCGCTGGATGACCCCGCAGCAGGATGACTCGGGGATCAAGTGGGCGCGCGACGTTTATCGCGATACAGCGCCATTTGCGTTGGGCGGAGTGTATGTAAACTTCCTGACCTCCGACGAAAAGAGCCGTATTCGGGAAGCCTATGGCGATGGGTGGGATCGTCTGGTGGAAGTGAAGCGGAAATATGATCCGACGAATCTGTTCTGCATGAATCAGAATATTGACCCGAAAGGGTAAACTTGCGGTCGAATGAAAGAAAAGCGGGACTCTGATGAGTCCCGCCTTTTTCATGGGATATCCTTTGAAGTCTCAAGCCCGGATGAGCTTCATCCGGTCGGTGATGCGGCGGTCGAGTTCGATAACCTGAGTGTAATCGGCGCGAGTCGGCATTACCTGATCGGAGTATAGCACCAAGTGCGCTTTTCTGTCCGGCGTGAGGAATGAGCCGTTGATGTGCCCTTCACAGCCGGCTTCACGCATCATGAATTCAATCTCACTCACCAGTTCATCGAAATTCGCCAGTCCGATATGGTGCCCCATATCTTCGCAGAGTCGTTCGATGATGACGCGCGTTGAGAGGCCGTTCATCGGCTCACCGATAGGTGTGGTCGATTGGCGCATGCCGGACCAATTGGTCAGGTGACCTTCGGTCTCGAGATAGCTGGAAAGCGGGATGAAAACATCCGCGGCCATAGCGGTCTCGGTCTGGAAGAGATCGGCGACCACGAGGAAATCGAGATTATTGACGAAGGCGTTGAATTCCGGCGACGCGGCGGGGTTTTCGCCGATGATCACCGCGGCGCGGATCTTATCCTGACGGAGTTTCCGACTGACATTGGTGCCGGACCTTTCGATAAGTTTCGCCAGGTCGGTGCGCCAGACTTTGGAGGTCTCCGCGAGAAGTTTACTGTTGTCAATCAATCCACCGCCGGGGAGGAGTTTGGCGTCGAAACCGGCGATCCGACTTCCGGTGTGATTCGCCTGACTGGACATCAGCGCGATACCGTTACCAGCTTTGCCAACGCGACCCAGAAGTAGCATGAGAGTGGCGAGCGCTTTGAGGTCGTTTGAGGCACGCTCGATGCGGCTGTCGAGATTGTACCAGGCGACGATCTTTTTCGACGGGTCGGCCAGTAGGTCGGCCATGTTGCGAATAGAATCGATAGAGACACCGGTGATATTCGCGACTTCGTTCAAATCAGTCTTGGCGAGGGCCGCGACGACCTGATCGGAGTTGACCGTCTTCGTCTTCAGATACTCAGAATCAATCTTGCCGCGACGGATAAGTTCACCCATGACGCCATTCAACAGTGTGGTGGCGGTACCGCGGCGGGCATCAGCCCAGACTGAGGAGTACGCGACCAGGTCGATCTGCGAAGAGTTGATGACAATCGATTTGGTGCCGTGCTTCATGCGGCGCTTCATCTGCCAACCGAGAACCGGGTTCTCGCTGGTCGGATTGCCGCCGAGGAAGAGATAGAGGTCGGCGTTGGCGACATCATCGGCGGTCGCGGTCGAAAGCGTGGCGCCGAACATATCATCGAGGGCGTGGTAGTCAGCATCGTTGAGAAGCTGATGGAACGAGACGAGGTTATTGGTGCCGAGCGCGGCGCGGGCGAAGCGACCGGCGAGGTAGAGTTCCTCGTTGGTCAGTTTCGGCGACGCGGCGACGAGGATCTCATCGGGGGAGTAATCCTCGATGACTTTCTGCAGGCCGGATTCGATAGCGTCGAACGCTTCGTTCCAACTGGTCGGTACCTGTTTGCCGCCGCGTTTGAGCATCGGCTTGGTGACGCGGGAGCCATCGAGATAATGCTGATAGCCGAAGCGACCTTTGAGGCAAAGCTCACCGTGGTTTGGCTGAGACTCAGGAGAAGCGCCAGCGACATAAAAGATGTCGTTGGTTTTGACCTTGAGTGTCAGGTTGCAGCCGACCGAGCAGTAGTTGCAGATATTCTCGACTGAATCCATTTTCCAGGGGCCGGACCGGCGGAACGGCATCTTTTCGACTAACGCGCCGGTCGGGCAGACATCGATGCAATTGCCGCAGGAGACGCAGTTGGTTTCGTGGAGCGCTTTCTCGAGGGCAGGCTTGACGATCGTACGGAAGCCGCGATTGACGAAACCAAGCGCGGAGACATTCAGAATCTCGGCGCAGGTATTGACGCACCGACCGCAACGGATGCACTTGTTCGAGTCGATCTTGATGAACGGGTGGCGCGTATCGACTTTATATTTGTTGTATTCGCCGACAAAGCGGGTCTGGTCGACACCGTATTCGGTGCAGTAATCCTGCAGGATACAGGCGAGGCCGACATCGCAGCCGCACTCGGCGCAACGGAGGGATTCTTCGAACGCGTCTTTTTCATCGTAAGCGAATTCGACTTCTTCGAATGAGCGAATCCGTTTTTCGACCGGCATCTCTTTGGCATGATGGCGGTGGGATTCCTGCACCTGCGGGATATCCTGGCGGGTCATCTTGTGGAAGTTGTCGCGTTTGCTCTCGAAACGGTCGACGAACGGTTCGACTACACCAGTGCGTATGAATTTGTCGATAGCGCGTGCGGCCATGCGACCGGCGGCGATAGCATCGATTGCATCGGCTGGGCCGGTGACGACATCGCCACCGGAGAAGACGCCGGGGCGGTCGGTGTCGAAGGTGCCTTCTTTGGCGACGATGGTCTTCCACTTGGTGACTTTGACATCGCCTTGTTTTGATTCAACGCCGGTCAGGTCAGGTTCCTGGCCGATAGCGGAGATGACCCAGTCGCATTCGAGCGTGTAATCCGAGCCTTTAACTTCGACAGGGCGGCGACGGCCGGATGAATCCGGTTCGCCGAGTTCCATGCGGATACAGGTGATGGATTGCATCCGGTCATTGGCGACATTGACGCGAACCGGAGCGGCGAGGAAGTGCATCTTGATGCCTTCGTGCTCGGCGGCTTCGATCTCGACGATATTCGCGGGCATTTCATTGCGCGTGCGGCGATAGAGGAGAATGACCTCATCGGCACCGAGGCGGAGCGAGGTACGCGCGGCATCGATAGCGGTATTACCGCCGCCGACGACAACCACGCGGCCTTTGATTGGCGGGTTGGTCTTGAGTTCCACCTGGCGAAGGAAGTCCACGCCGGAGAGGACGCCATCGACATTTTCATTTTCGACCGCCATCGGTTTGCCGACCTGCGCGCCGAGGCCGATGAAGACGGATTTGAAACCCTGTTTGAAGAGGCCATCGATTGTGATATCGCGGCCGAGCATCTTATTGGTGTGGAGTTCGACGCCGAGGTCGAGGATCCAGTTGATCTCTTTGTCGAGGACTTCTTTCGGCAGGCGATATTCAGGGATCCCGTAACGAAGCATCCCGCCTGGATTGGGAAGCGCTTCGAAGATAGTCGGGCGGTAGCCATCGAGCACGAGATAATAGGCGGCGGTGAGACCGGCGGGTCCTGCACCAATGATGGCGACAGGCTGGCCGTTATCCGGTTTGGTATCCGGCTGCCACATTTGACCGATCATATCCTGGTCGGCAGCGTAGCGCTTGAGGAAGTCGATACCGACAGGGGCATCCACCAACGTGCGGCGGCAATTGATCTCGCATTTGCGGGTGCAGACGCGACCGCAGACGGACGGGAGCGGGTTCTTCTCTTTGATGAGCGCGACCGCTTCTTTGAATTTCCCGAGATTGATAAGAGACATGTAGCCCTGGATATCAACATCAGCAGGGCAGTTCAGACGACAGGGGCCGAAGCAGTCGGCGTAATGGTCGGAGAGCAACAACTCAAGACAGGTTTTGCGCGCGGCGACAACTTTGTCAGAACGGGTGTGGATCTTCATTCCCTCAGTCGGCTTGGTGGAGCAAGCGGGGAAGAGGCGGTTCTGGCCTTCGACCTCGACGACGCAGAGGAAGCATGAGCCGAACGGCGGAAGTTTCGGGTCGTAGCAGAGGGTCGGAATGGTGTCGATCCCCAAGTCGTGGCAGATCTGGAGGATCGTTTTGTCGGCCGGGGCCGAGTACGGTTTGCCATTTATGGTAAGTGCAAGCATGGTCATTACTCCTTCACCACCGCGTCGAAGCGGCAGACGGTGAAGCATTTTCCACATTTGATGCAGAGATCCTGCGTGATGAAGTGCATTTGCTTTCGTTCGCCGGTGATAGCGTTGGTGGGGCAGGCCTTGGCGCAGACGACGCAACCGGTGCAGTTGTCGTTGATGGTGTAGGTCAACAACGGCGCGCAGACATGAGCCGGGCATTTCTTGTCGACAATATGCGCGACATACTCATCGCGGAAGTATTTCAACGTAGTCACGACTGGGTTGGGGGCGGACTGGCCGAGACCGCAAAGCGAGGCGGCCTTGATCTGTTCGGAGAGCTCGTCGAGGTTGGCGAGGTCATCCATAGTTCCTTTACCTTCGCAGATGCGCTCGAGAATCTCAAGCATTCGCTTGGTGCCGATGCGGCAAAAAGTGCATTTCCCGCAGGATTCGGCCTGCGTAAAGGTGAGGAAGTACTTGGCGACATCGACCATGCAGGTGGTTTCATCCATGACGATGAGACCGCCGGAGCCCATGATAGCGCCAGTCTTGGGGATATTCTGGTAGTCGATGGAGATATCAGACATCGAGGCGGGGATACATCCGCCGGATGGGCCGCCCATCTGAACCGCTTTGAACTTCTTGTCGTCGACGATACCGCCGCAGACATCGAAGACGATCTGGTTGATGGTGATTCCCATGGGGACTTCGACCAGACCGGTGCGACGGACTTTACCGGCCATCGCGAAGACTTTGGTACCCTTTGAATCGGCAGTGCCGTAGGCGGCGTAAGCGGCGCCGGAGTTCAGAATTATCCAGGGCACGTTGGCGTATGTCTCGACATTGTTGATGTTGGTCGGCTTACCCCAGAGGCCGGATTGCGCCGGGAAGGGGGGGCGGAAGCGGGGCATGCCGCGACGGCCTTCGATTGAGGCGATAAGCGCGGTCTCTTCGCCGCAGACAAACGCGCCGGCGCCTTCTTTGATCTTAATATCAAACTTGAATCCGGTGCCGAGGATATTCTCGCCGAGCAACCCTTTGGCTTTGCATTGGCCGATCGCCTGACGAAGTCGGGCGACAGCCTTCGGATATTCCGCGCGGCAGTAGATATATGAATCATCGGCGCCAATAGCGTAGGCGGCGATCATCATCCCTTCGAGAACGGCATGCGGGTCGGACTCGAGAACGGAGCGATCCATGAACGCGCCGGGGTCGCCCTCGTCAGCGTTGCAGAGGATGTATTTTTTTGAGCCGGGAGCGGCTTTGGTGAATTTCCACTTCATGCCGGTCATGAAACCGGCGCCACCACGCCCGCGGAGGCCGGATTGCAAAACTTCCTCGATGACCTGATCCTGAGTCATCGACTTAAGAACTTTTTCGATCGCTTTGTAGCCGCCGGCGGCGATGTACTCATCGATTGAGCCGGGATCGATCTTTCCGCAGTTGCGGAGGACGATGCGGACCTGATTCTCGAAAAATCCTTTTTCGCGCTGTTCGCCGGAGACGAGCCATTCATCGATCTGCTTGTTGCCGAGCACGTCTTCATCGATGATACGGCCGACTCGTTCCGGAGTGACCTCGCCATAGAGGTGGCCGGTGCCGGAGCCGTTGGAGATCTCGACCAGGACTTCGCGATAGCACATACCGACACATCCGGTCTCTTTGAGCACGAAGGCGTTCGGGTGGTCTTTGAGTTCGTCCTGTAATGCTTTAAAGACTTTTTCGCCGCCGGCAGAGATGCCGCAGGTACCAAGTCCGACAGTTACTGTTTTCATAGTTTCACCTCACTCCACCGCCGCTTTCGCCTGATCCTTCATCTGGCGTTTGAAATCGCGGAGGATCTTGCGGAGTTTCTGGGCATTCAGACGGCCGTAGGTCTCACCATCGATAGTTATGACAGGAGCTAACGAGCAGCAGCCGATACAGGCGACTGAGAGGAGTGAAAACTCGCCATCGTCGCTGGTCTCTTCGTAGTTGATGCTCAGTTCGTCCTGGATGACTTCGTACACACCTTTGGCGCCATTCACATGGCAAGCGGTACCGTTGCAGACTTTCAGAATATGCTTTCCGAGCGGCTTGGTGCGGAACTGGGCGTAAAACGTGACGACGCCGTAGATATCCGCGGCCGGAATACCGGTAACATGGCTGATATAATCGATAGCTTTCTCGGAGACGTAGCCGTAGGTATCCTGGGCCGACTGGAGGAGCGGGATCAACGCGCCGGCATGACCATCGAACTTCCAGACATCGACATTAAACGGTTTGAATTGGTTCGTCTGCTGGTCAGACATGGTCATTTCCTCTATAGTTTCGTCAGCTCGATGATATAGGCGTGCTTCAAGCGAAGTATGCCATCGAGCATCCGGATCTGATCGTTTATGGTTAAGTCAACCGCGTCGAAATTGCCGCCGGTGACGATGGCGACGAGGTCGCAGCCGCCTTTGGTGGTGGAACAGGAAACTACTTCGGGGATCGCGGCGAGCAATTTGCGGAGCTGGGCTACTTTGGAGGATTCGACCTCGAGAAAAACGTAGGCGTTGGCCATGGCGTGGTCGATATCCTTGCGGTGCGAATCGTCAAGGATATCATAGGTCATGACCTGATCGATCCCGTCAAGACGCTTCAGCGGGTCGGGAATGGAGCCGGACGGTCGGGAAACCTTCATCACAAGATGAATATGACCATCGACCGCGTTCCATTCGACCACATCGTGCGAGGATTGGACGGTCTGCATGGCAGGAAGAAGTTTTTCGGGGTCGGCAAAGCGGGCCAACAGGTAGGAGCCCTCAGTCATTATCGTTTCCTTTCGCCCGGGGAGGATACAAACGCTGGTGAGAATCGAGAGCCAACAATACAGAGCGATATGGTCATCGATCAGTCTCCTCGGAGACATGGCTGCCGGGGAGTTGCAGGTGGCAGATCAGGAGAGATTTCATCACCAATTCAGCGTTCCTTTGTTACTTCTGTCACATGATATTCAATAGTGACAAAGTTGTCAATAATATATCGGACTAATTCAGTTGGAATTGAGGATAGTCTACTGTATCGTAAGGTTTTCCGAGAGGAGGAAGAGGTATACATCACGTTTCCGTCGGGGAGCAGTATGGTAGAAATTGCCGGGGTTGGCAACGGACAAAATTGGCTATATTTCAAGAAATTGATATGGTTGCGATAGATGATTGATTCTCAAGCGATAAAGAGGCTGGCCTATCAGGTCGGGTTTGACCTGTGTGGTGTTTGTGTGCCTGAGGTGATACCGGAGGCGAGGGAGCGGTATTTTCGATGGCTGGAGAAAAATTATCATGGGGAGTTGGCGTATCTCGCCAAAAATCCTGAGCGGCGGTCTGATCCGCGGTTGCTTTTGGAGGGGGGGAAGTCGGTGATCCTGCTGGGGCTGAATTATTACCAGCCGAATTCGGAAACAGTATCGGAGGGATATGGGCGGGTGTCGCGGTACGCACGGGGGCGGGATTACCACAAGGTGATAGCGAAGAAGACGAAGGGGTTGATACGGGGGATTGAGGGGGAAATAGGGAGCCGTTGGGTCACACCTCGCGGCGGGGAACAGATATCGCAGGATGTGGCAGAGGGTGGCGTTGAGTCAAGCCGCGAGGCAAGACCCAACGGAACGCGCACGGAGAGAAAAAAAGAAAATGTCGAAACCTCCGCTTCGCGGACCCCTTCGGGGCAGGGGTTTCGACCTACGATTGATTCGGGAGAGGGTTTTCGACATACGATTGAATCGGGGGAAGGGTTTCCACATACAAGTCATCCCCGCGAAGGCGGGCATCCAGTTTTCCGGTGGTTTGTGGATTATGGGCCGATGCTGGAGCGGGCGTACGCGGAGAAGGCGGGATTAGGTTATGTCGGGCGGAATGGGATGCTCATCAGCCGTCAGTTCGGGTCATGGATATTCCTTGCGGAGATCATCACGACATTGGAGTTGATGCCGGATGATCCTAAGGCGATAAAGCATGGGACATGCGGCACGTGCCGGAAATGTATTGAAGCATGTCCGACGCAGGCGATAGTTGAAGATCGGGTCGTCGATTCGACACGGTGTATATCGTACTTGACGATAGAACGTCCGACGGTGGTGGATGAGACGCTAATACCGAAAATCGGTGAGCGGATATTCGGGTGTGATGTCTGCCAGGAGGTTTGCCCGCACAACTTTCAGCGACAGAAGCTGACCAAGCATGAGGCGTTTCTGTCGGGTGGGGTGGGGGAGTTCATCGATACGCGGAAAGTACTGGCGATGCAGACGCGGGAGGATTTTCTGGCGCTGACCTCGGGGACGCCGCTCACGCGGACGAAATTGGAGGGGTTGCAGAGGAATGCGGGGTGGGTGAGGGGGGAGAAATAGGGCAGACCTGGAGGTCTGCCGCTCAATGGAGGGAGGTCTGCCGTTCAATGGAAGGAGGTCTTGTCGCTCAAATGGCGCCGCACGGTCTTTCATCAGATATTTCCTGACCTATGAATTCCCCAAATATATTGCGACTCCGACTTGCATTATGGAGTTATTAGTCGTATATTAAATCACTCGCCGGCAGAACAATCAAAATCAAACCGCAGGGGAAGATATGCGTGCTTCTACTCGGTTCTCTCTTTGTATACTCGCGCTGTTGCTCCTGGCAACACTGCAGTGCTCCAAATCCAAATCAGTTGATGATGATGAGCAGGATGGTCGGCCGCCGGAACTGATCGCGGATCTGCATGTCATCACGATCACGTCGACATCGCTGACACTACAGTGGACCGCGCCGGCGGATTTCCGGGATGACAATTCGGCGGGGTTTATCCAGGAGTATGATCTGCGTGTGTCGTACGATTCGATCACCTCGTCAAATTTCGCCGCCGCGTACCGGATAGATTCGATACCGCCATGGGCGCCGGCCGGGGCGATTCAGCAGACCGATGTCGATCTGCTGGAGCCGGATTCGACATACTATTTCGCGATGAGATCGCGCGATGACAAGGGGAACTGGAGCGGGATATCAAACTGCTGTATGGGGCATTGTCCGCCTATCGAGGTGGTGACGTTTGCGGACGCCGCACTGGAAGGATGGGTGCGCGGACATGTCGGCAAACCGACCGGGGATATTCTCTCGACCGATGTTGACACAATTCTCTATCTCGAATTGCCGCAGGCCGGCCTGGTCAGTTTGAGTGGGGCGGAACACTTCACATCGCTGGTCGGAGCGAATCTCTGGGACAATCAGATCGTCGATCTGTCACCGTTGGCGGACTTGACACATATTGCGGGGCTTTCCCTGGGTTACAATCTAATCACGGATCTGACTCCACTGACCGGAATGCAGGAACTACGGCAGTTACATATCTTTGCGAATCCGTTGACGAATATCGGACCGCTGGCATCGGTCCCGTCGCTTCAGCAGTTGTTCCTGTGGGGATGTCCAGTGACGGACTTTTCGCCGTTGTATGGCCTGGAGATCCTGCGCGACGTGCATTTCGCCACGATGAACCTGACGGATATCAGTTTCATGAGTCACCTGACGCACCTTCGGATATGCAAGCTAAACAGCAATAACATTACCTCGATCGCGCCACTGGCCGGGCTGGTGGAGATGGAGGGATTGGATCTGATGATGAACCAGATCAGCGATGTTGGGCCGTTGTCGACGCTGGTGAATCTGTCGTCGCTGAATCTGACCTACAATTCGATCTCCGATATTCAGGGGCTGGTGGACAATACAGGACTGGGGACAGGAGATGTCGTTTATCTTGGGGAGAATCCGTTGTCAACGACGGCGCTGACAGTGCAGATACCCGCGCTTGAGGCGCGAGGCGTGACGGTCACACATTGACTAAATTACGAAAAATCGCGGAGCAAAAGGGGCTCCGCGATTTTCAATAAAGCGTTTGTTGAAGTCGAATCTTACTTACCGGCCATTTTCTTCATTTCTTCAGTGGTGCGGGCGCCCCAGGCCTGAATATCCTTGACGATCGTCGAATCGGAATGGCTGTAGACGACCACGATCGCCTGTTCCGATTTGATCTCTTCCATGCTGACACCCTTCATGTAAAACTCGCCGATCTTGGAGCAATGCTGGCACATGGGTGGGAGATTAGCCGGGTTCATATTGCCGGCAACCTTCATCATCGCCTGCTGGGCGGCGGCGAACTCATCCCAATATTCCTTGTCGATGTACGAGATCGAGACCAGACCATTGTGGATCGGATGATACTCGTGACGCATGTGGTCTTTGAGGCCCGGTTGGGCGACCACTTCTTTACAGAAGACACAGTTGACAGGATCCATCCAGGGTTTTTCAGCATCCTGGGCGACGATCATGGCACCACAGGCGACGATCGCAAAAAGAGTGAGGACGAGTAGCGTACGCATGGTTCGCTCCTTAGAGATATTGA
>JAYRFH010000297.1:0-11834 GCA_041908405.1 Candidatus Zixiibacteriota bacterium | reverse complement strand
GTGAGGGCCATATGGGCCCGGTCTGGATAACCTGTCTGGTATCTCCAGAGGGCAACGTTGTTGAGTCAATTATAGGTAAGTCTTCCGGCTCGCCATATCTGGATTATGCCGCTTTGTTGGCTTCGTTCCAGAACAAGTTCAAGCCCGCCAGGCAGGATGACAGGTCCGTGTCAATTTGGGTTACGTACAAAGTAGAGTTTATTCTGTATTGAGCCTCCCCCCTTTTCCCTTGCCTCTTGCCTGCCAGCAGGTTATTATTCGGTGGACCGGGGATTATGGGGAAAAATTACCCTTTATTCCATTTAACCGGACCACCGTGACCAAAACCTAACAAAAGTCGCGGCCGACTCGGAACCACCGTCGAAAGTTTCCTGTTACCAAGTATGGATTTACAAAACTTTCCGGGTCTTCCGAGAGTATAGAGTTGTACTATGACGGACAAAAAGTCGGAAGAACTGGAAAATCGACGGAGCTTTGAGCGCGAAGCTCTGCCGCATATGGATGCGCTCTACCGGACTGCTCTGCGCATGACCAAAAACGAGAATGACGCAGAGGATCTCGTCCAGGAAACGTTTGCCAAAGCCTACCGTTTCTGGGATAAGTTCGAAAAGGGTACGAATGCTCGGGCATGGTTGTTCAAGATCATGACGAACATTTTTATCAATGAGTACCGCTCCAAGTCCCGCGCGCCTGTCTCGGTCAATGTCGATGATATCGACGACAATTTCCTGTACGGCCAACTGGCCGCTACCGGACCGTCCGATGACCCTGAGCGGCAGTTCTTTGCCAAGATATTTGACGATGATGTAAAGAAAGCGATCGAAGATCTGCCGGATGATTTCCGCATGGTGGTGATACTCTCCTTCATCGAAGAGTTCTCCTACCAGGAGATCGCTGAGATCTGTGACCTTCAGTTGGGCACAGTGAAAAGCCGGTTGCATCGAGGTCGAAAACTGCTGCAGAAGAAACTATTCGATTACGCTGTCAAGAACGGGTATATCAAGGATCTCGCTAAATGAACTGCCAGGAAGCCCTCGCCTTACTGTACGACATTATCGATAAAGAGGCATCCGAGATCGACGCCGAGCAGGTGCATGAGCACCTTCAGAAATGCTCGCAGTGTTTGAAACGATATGAGCTTGAAGGCGATATTAACGACTTCGTCAAAAAGAAACTCTCTCACGCCAAGCCCTCCCCTCAGATTTATGCCTTGCGGGACAAGATCCTCTGCAAGCTCGATACTATCGATCGAGAGGAAGGAGGACTGAAGGGCCACAAGCCCCCCTTTTGGAAAGCCTCATACGTCGTAGCCGCCGCCGCGGTCCTTGTTGTCACCATCAGCGCGGTCTATCTCGCCACCGGTTTCTACCGGCATAAAGATATCTATATCCCCCTCGAACAGGCTCACTGGCAAGCCGAGGATGAACTCAAGGTCTTTGAGAATCCCACGCTTACTTCAGCCGCGGTTATGTTTGCCGCTGACACAGTCGGCTATCGTCCTAGCCCCGAGGTTGCCGGCACACATCTGGTAGGTGGGCAAATCGAAGAGATCAACGGCGCCCGCATGGCGCATTTCGTCTACACCAACCCTGGCACTCGCACAGTCTCGGTTTTCGTTGTCCCGGCTGCTCAATTCACCATTCCGGAAGACCTACGTACGTCGGTCACCCAGCGCAACGGCCTCGACCTGTTCGACCACAACTGCCGTGGATGCCGCCTCGTCTACCACCGGGTGGGTAACGCGATAGTTGTGACCGCCACCACCGATCGTCAGACCGAGTTGCTCGATTTCATCCCCGGCCAGTCGACTATTTAGCTCCCGTTTCACACTGTAGGATTCTCCCCATACTGCCGATATTAGTGTCGTATGCGACACATCGGAAGTCTCGTCACATTTCTATGGCTAATAGCTGGCGCAGTCTACGCTCAACCGGCGGATGATCCATACCTGACGCCTGCCCGTCAGCAGTTCCTGGTCTCCGTCCAGCGACTGCTGTTCGATGACCGCTTTGTCGAGGCAGACTCAGTTATCGCTGAGTATCGTCAGACGTCGCCGCTTGACCCGACAGGGTTACTGTTTCAGGCAGGCTCACTGGTTACCCAGATGACCGACCGTGAAGAAGAAATCACACCCGATCTCTTTAAGGCACTGATAGACTCCTGTCACGAACTGACCGACGACATCCTCGACCTCGGCACGCCGCGAGAGCAAGCTTGGCGCTATCTTATTCGCGGTCATGCCCATGCGTATCGATCTATTTACTCGTCGCACTTTGGGTCATTCACCGCGGCGATTGATAACGGCTTCGATGCCAAAGGTGAATACCAGCGCGGTCTTAAGGCGGATTCGACACTTTATGACCTCTACTTTGGGCTTGGCTCATATCATTATTGGAAATCCGCCAAAGCCGGATTCCTGCGATGGATCGGGATTTTCAACAATGACAAAGATAAGGGGATTCGCGAACTGCGGTTGGCGGCTGATTCCTCGCTCGTCTCCCGCGAAGCCGCCACCAATGCCCTCATCTGGGTTTATTTCGACAATGACCAGTTTGCGGACGCCAAATCACTGGTCGACTCAGCCATGCACCGCTACCCCAATGGCAAAGCGTTTCTCTGGCCGCTGGCGAAGGCACAATATGAGAAGAAGGAGTTTGCCGACGCGTCGACGACCTTCGCCGAACTCCGTCGCCGTCTGACCAACCAGCCCGGCAACTATTACAACCTGATAGAGTGTGATTACTATTTGACGAAATGCCACGATCGCCTGAAACAGGATGACCTGGCAGCTTCCGCTGCCCGGCAATTTGTGGAGTATTATGACAGACTGACGCACGAAGTATTGGAGCGTCAACGCGCGAATCTCACCTACCTCAAGAAAATCGCCAACCGGAAGAACGGCTAACTCGGCTGTTGCACCGGAGTGCGTGAGCTTTCATCCAGTAACCGGCATCCTTCCATCATCAGCGATTCATTCGAGTAGAACGTGTTCGACGGCGGCAACTGGTCTATACTGATCGTCTGGATGGTCCAGGTCCCCTGCGTCCACGCGATCGCCTCATAGAAGGCATCCGGCCCCTGCTTGGTTCCGCACTCCGCAAAGGTGATTGCCCCCTGACAGAGATACAGCACCAGCTTGCCGGATGCAGAGTTGACCGTCAACCGCGCGGTTTTGCGGCTCGGCCCCAGCGCCTGGATCAGATCGATCAGGTTCATCTCTTCGAGATGCCCGACCGCGCCAGACTGCTGGACGATCTCTTCCCGTTCCTTCGCTTTCGCCTCGATACGCGCGCGTATCTTCTTCATCTTGATGAGCAACACGTTCAAGTTGTCATCGGCCGGGATGACATCCTCGATCCCCTTCTCCAGAAGTCCGGTCATTTGCGGCGCCAGTGAACCATCAGTCAGCAGGAAGGTCGGCACCTTATCCACGGTCACACCAAGATCGATCAACTTTTCGACCAGCGAACTGATAGCGATGGCGCCGCTGGCTTCGTGAATCACCAGGATATCCGGATGACTCCGCTTGTACAGTTCCGCAAACTCGGCCGGATCGGTCTCAACTATGAGACGGAAGCCCGCCTGTTTGATACGTTGTTCGATATCCCCCAGCTTTTCTCTATCCTGCGAGAGCAGGACCACCTGGCTGTATTTTTCCAGAGTCGAGATCGAAAGGATCTCTTCCTGTACCATCGCGATGAAGGCTTCCACCACTTCGGTGAGGAATAACTTCCCGACCAGGTCACGGTACTTGCGTTTGATAGCGTCGAATTTGTCAAGCGTCAGCGTCATGTCGGGGCGCATGGTCTCGCAGAAAATATCGACGACAGTCAGGATATTCCCGCCGAGTACTTCTATCGGCAACCGCTTGGTGAATTTCTCTCGCAGGTTGATATACATTGAGCGAAGGATCTCTATCACTAGCGGCTGGTAATTCAGCGAACTGAGCAGTTTGACTGTTAGATTGATATACTCACGATGATCCTGCTCGGCCGTGTTTCCATAGTAGAACTTGGAGAGGTCATGCAGATAACCGGCATTCGTAATTATCAATCTGTCCTTGTCCGCCAATTCCAATCGACGGCACAGTTTGTCGACATACTGCCCGACGCGGGCGCTATGATTATTCACCACGCCGTCCTCGGACGAGAGCAACGAAGTGAACAACTCGAGATTGCGTACCAGGAGATCCGCTTCCAGTGTGCCTGCATCAAGCGACAGAAGCAATCCGGCCGCGTTTTCGTAATATCTGACGCGCGTTTTGGGCGATATCTTGCGCAGCCGATCGATCAGGTCGATATAATCACCAGGGACCGTGTCCTGGATCAAGACCGAGTGAAACCGCTGGTTTCCTATCAACTGGATAGCGTCATCCGCCGAATCGGTCCGCTTGACCCTGTATTCCCCCTGCTCCAGTAGAGACTGCATTTTGTCGCCTGAATCCGGATCATCGGTCACCAGCAGTATCGCGCTCTGCGGATAGAAAGAATCAGAACCAGAAGGTGCCGCGCTGATGTGGGGCACTACCAATTGTTCCGCCTGTTCTATCGGCAGCGCTTTCCCCAGGTAATGCTTGGAGATCGCCATATTGAGCGCCAACTCGGCGGCGACATACGGCTTGATCTGTTTCCCCGACGCTACAAACTCAAGTTCCTGCAGCAGTTCTTCGCGATATGGATCCTCACAGGCCACCAAGAGCATATTCTTGGATGGATCATACGCGAACGGCATGACCTTTCGCGCCACCGCAACCGTTGCCGGAAGCATGTCTACTATCGAATCAGGTATATCGATCTTGGAGAGGACTATCCCCTCGCACCCCATCTGCGTGGCTAATGCGCGAACCAGACTGGCTTCGTCGAGGAAGCCAAGCGTCAAAAGTTGTGAACCAAGCCGTCCGCCAAACAGCTTTTGGCGCTGGAGCGCCTGAGCAAGTTGGTCATCGGTGACGAGTTGTTCACGAAGTAGAACTTCGTCCAATCGGGGGACATGTCGAGAGTCGGTCATATTTCGTTTCGTTCGTTCTTGTGCCCTGTCAGACAATGCATGGATCGGTGGCCGCCGAGCACCGGACGCGCGATACACCCGTTCCACAGTTCAAAAGCGCTCCCCTCCCGCCGTAAACGGACTCTATGCCCGCTCCCCTGTTATCGGCTAAATCGTTCTAAATTTGAGTCTTAGGCTGATTTTTGGTGCCCGATATCCCTTCGCTTCTCCACCTCCCTGTCGTTTCGATAGTTGCAGGAATGAACCTAATTCCGTAGCTTCCCCCCCATGGATGACCGTCGTAAAGAGATCACCGTCAAATTGACCGCCGAAGTCAGTTGCGCGGGTTGAGCTTCCAAACTCGGGCCGGCGGTGCTGGCCGAAGCTCTCAAATCGCTGCCGCAGTCGCAGCACCCGGACCTAATCGTCGGCTTCAACAAGGCCGATGATGCCGGGGTATTCCGTCTCTCGGAGAACCTGGCGCTGGTCCAGACGGTCGACTTCTTCCCGCCGATCGTCGATGACGCTTATTGGTTTGGCCAGATCGCGGCGGCCAACGCCCTCTCTGATGTTTTTGCCATGGGCGGAAAACCGCTCACTGCGCTGAATATTGTCGGTTTCCCGGCTTCGACGATGCCGTTGTCGATCCTGACCGATATCCTGCGCGGCGGCGCCGAGAAAGTTGAGGAGGCTGGCGCGGTTGTGGTCGGCGGCCACTCCATCAAGGACAAAGAGCTGAAATTCGGCGTCTCGGTGTCGGGTATTGTCGACCCACACAAAGTTGTCACCAATTCCGGCGCCAGACCGGGGGATGTCATTTTCTTGACGAAGCCGCTCGGCACTGGCCTTATCACGACCGGCATCAAGCGAGGCAAAGTAAGTGATGATCTCGCCATGACCGTGATTAGAAGCATGGCAGCACTCAACCGCACAGCCGCTGAAATGATGGTCAAGCATTCTGCTCACGCGGCAACTGATATCACCGGATACGGCCTGCTCGGTCACGCCTATGAAATGGCCTCCGGTTCGAATGTCTCTATTCGAATCACTAGCTCTGCATTGCCGCTGCTTCCAGATGTTTTGGCTCTCGCTGAATTGGGTATGATTCCCGGCGGCGCGAATGACAATCGCGCCTATTTGACGCCCTTTGTTTCGGTAGCCTCATCGGTTGACAAGCATTTGGAGGCTGTCATGTATGACCCGCAGACTTCCGGCGGACTGTTCATCGCCATACCCGAATCACACGCCGATAGATTCGCTTCCGATGCAAAGACTGCAAACCTCCTCGCCGCTCGTGTCGGATGCGTGGAGCCACTCCGCGACACGTTCCTGCTGGTCGAATAACCTCTTGTCCCCCAGACCGATTCTTCGTACGGTTTTATCCTCGACTGTATGACTCCATAAAATCCACTTTCCGCTTTACAGCCCGAAGGACCGTCGCTATTATCAGCCTGCTTGTAGTGGCCAACAAATTTTAGCACAAGGAGGCTACACCATGGCTGACCGTTACAAAGTGAAACCGCTCCCTTACGCCTACGATAAACTCGACGGCATCTCTCAGCAGACCAACACCTTCCACCATGACACCCACTATGCCGGGTATGTCAAAAAGCGCAATGAGGTGATGGAAAAACTGGCCGCCGCGGATCGCTCCGCCGCCAATGCCAATTACTCAGAGTTCGGCGGACTGAAACGCCACGAAACATTCAACGCCGCCGGACAGCGCCTGCATGAACTGTATTGGGATATCCTGGGCGGCGATGGCAGGCCGACCGGCGAAGTCCTCAAACATATCGAGCGCTCCTACGGCTCGTTCGACAATTGGGTCGCCGATTTCAAGGCATCCTCGATGATCGCGCTCGGCTGGGTGATCCTCGCCTGGGATCCAGGTGACGACAACCTCTACAATTTCACTGGCGACTCACACAATCAGGGCGGCGTCTGGGGAACGTTTCCGCTGTTAGCTATCGATGTTTTCGAGCATGCCTACTACCATGACCAGGGACCGGCCCGCGCGAAATATATCGATGCGTTTGTGAAGAATATCAACTGGCAGGAAGTGGAACGCCGCTATCAGATCTTCAAGCGTATCGCCGGCGAATTCAAAGCCAACTGGTGATGCTGGTGAGTCAATAGAGCTTCACCGCGCTAACTAACACAATAAGTTCGTCATCCCGAGCCCTCGCCTTGTCAATTCGACAAAGCGAGGGTGTCGGGATCTCTCTTTACTTCCCGAAATTCTCTTCCACAAACTTCCAGTTCACCAGATTCCAGAAGTTGCTGACATAATCCGGGCGTGCGTTGCGGAAATCGATATAGTACGCATGCTCCCAGACATCACAGGTCAATAGCGGCGTCTTGCCGTCCCGCATAGGATTGTCCGCGTTCGGTGTTTTTTCGATAGCCAGCGAACCATCCTTGGTCTTCACCAACCAAGCCCATCCCGAACCGAACTGCGTGGTCGCGGCCTCGGCGAATTTCACCTTGAACTCGTCAAACGACCCAAACTGCTTCGCGATCGCTTCTGCCAGTTTCCCCGATGGTGCCTTCGATGAGTTCGGCGTCAGGCAGTGCCAGAAAAATGTATGGTTCCAGACCTGGGCGCCGTTGTTGAATATCCCGCCGGAGGATTTGCGAATGATATCCTCCAGTGTCGCGTTCTCAAACTCGGTCCCCGGTATTAACTTGTTGAGGTTCACCACATATGCGTTGTGGTGCTTGCCATAATGGTAATTGAGCGTTTCTTCGGACATCAATGGCGCGAGTGCGGTGCGCGCGTACGGCAATTCGGGCAACTGGTGGGTCATCTGTTACCTCCTTGATAAGAGTTCAATAAAACTTTGTCAGATAATTGGATTCACACGCTTTCGCGGAGCGATCTGTCTTCGTTACCTGTGAAAAAGCATAGAGGCGATAACAGCCGTTGTCAAACCCTTTCTTGCTTTTTCGCGCCAACCTTTTCTCTACTTTCGAGTATAACTTGTAGAGACTCGCGATAACTGAAAATTGAATCTTTGATATCCACTAATCAGGAGCGACTTAGTCGCCTCTCTGGTGTGTTGAGATCAAAATGAGGTGTTTTAGTCGATTTTAGTTGCCGCGGTCAAGTGAGTCGGTAGTTTACCGATGTATAGATATATCAGCGGCGAGCGGGGAGATGCCGCCACAGGGACTGTGACTACAAGGATGATGGATATACTGAAATGGAAATCGGCCTGATCTATTCTGAAAAGGATCCGCAGCAGTCGGCGGCCCGCAATTTCGTGCATCGCTTTGTGAAAGAGCGCGGCATTCTCGCCAATATCATTGAATCCGAACAGCCGGTCCAATCCCCGACTATCATTATTAATGGCCGGACATTGACTGACCTTCGACGCAACCCGCGCGAGACCTCGTCGCGCATGTTCCCCAATATCGACGATATCGCCCGCGCACTCGAACAGCACTTCTGGAGCCTGTAGAAGACTCCCTCATCCAATACACCACGCCCCGTTCTTACGGGGCATTTTTGTATCATCCGGGGCAGCTCAATTGAATCGGTGCACCTGATTTCTATTTTGTGCCAGTGACGAAACCTCTTATCTGTATCGGGCGTTTTCTCTTTCAAAAGAACGACACACCGGCCTTTCACTATATCGGAGGTGACATCCATGAACTTCTCCGTTACACACTCCATCGAAATACTCGAGCGCACACCCTATGTACTCGAAGTACTCCTGCGTGACCTCTCCCCATTCTGGATCGAAAACAATGAGGGCCCCGATACCTGGTCCCCCTACGATGTCATTGGCCACCTGATACATGGCGACCGGACCGGCTGGATCGCCAGGCTGAGGATCATCTTATCGGACGGCGACCAGAAGACGTTTGCCACCTTTGACCGCTTTGCTCAATTTCAGGAAAGTAAGGAAAAAACTCTCGCCGACTTGCTCAGCGAGTTCAAGACTGTCCGTGCGGCGAATGTAGCGACCCTCCGGTCACTGAACCTGTCCGACGATGACCTCAAGAAAACAGGCATCCATCCGGTCTTTGGCGAGGTGACACTCGCGCAGCTTCTCTCGACCTGGACTGTCCACGACCTCGACCATATATCCCAAATATCCCGTGTTATGGCGAAGCAGTTCCACGACGATATCGGACCGTGGAAGGAGTATCTGAAGGTTCTCAGATCCTAGCGGCACTACTGAAGTGACGGTATAGAGCGATAAGCGGGAGGCGCTCTTGCTCCGTTTTCAACTTGCCTGCCTTCCTCAGTAAACCTTTCTTACTTTCAGGAAGTAACTGGGACAAGTTTCAGCGGGAGAAATCTCGGGATATAGGCTTCGTCAACCCTTTGGCTAATGGTCTCGGTCGACTAGACATAAGGCGGGTGGCGAGCGAAACAGTATACTTGAGCCTGCAATCCGGAGTCACTGAGTAACCATGAAATCGCTGATGTACTTGATGTTAATCCCAATGCTGACCGCTCTTGCGTCTTGTGCAAAAGAGCCTGAATCCTTGCGGCCAGACAATGGTACGATTGCGTTGGCCATTCCTGAGCTCGATGTCTATGGAGCTGTTCACATTGCTGGCACGCCATTAACGGCTCCACAGATGTGGCAATTCATCAAGTGGGGCGACATCCAATATGGCGAAGACTATATTGTCATTGATTCCCTATATGCCTTGTCACTTTGCATTTTCGACACCAATGCGTTCGCCTGTGCTGTACCAAGGGGTGACTCCACTAGTCTGGTAATAGTCCGACTATCTCCTGTGGTCTCGTTTGATACAGTGATGTCATATGGGAGTAACGACATTGATAATTGGCTACTGAACCTAAGAGGATTCAAGTTTCTTTCGCGGGATTCTATTGTCGTTGGGGATTTTTCTGGCTCGCATGTCGGCAAGTTTCTGAGTCCTGAGTCCATGGAGATCATGCGGATAGGGACGAATTGGGAGCTATCCCTCGTTAGAACTGTTGAAGGCGCAAGTTCGGCACACCTTGCAAGAGATCTTAGCCATGTGTTGTTTGACGTCATCAAGAAATACGAAGTGCCCGCAGACTCAATAGAGGAGTACATTGTTGCGTACTATCCCGATGGGGACACAATAGAAGAGATGAGAGACCCAAATGGAAGGATGTCCAGCCCCATGAGGAGGGAACGAGGTGGTTGTCTCTACTACATTTTGGAAACACTGCAAGGAAAAAACCTATGGAAGATGGATGCGAACTCTGTTCGTACGCAATTAACACAGGTGGAACCACCCGATTGTGTTGTTCATGCGTGGTCTTACTGGGATTCAATTCAGATTCAGAT
This sequence comes from Candidatus Zixiibacteriota bacterium, assembly GCA_041908405.1. GTDB lineage: Bacteria > Zixibacteria > MSB-5A5 > GN15 > FEB-12 > FEB-12. The sequence goes on along the minus strand of JAYRFH010000297.1, from coordinate 1,548 downwards.
TGAGAAGTGTATTGCCTTTGAGGGCCTCGCTGATGTGCGATTTGAGCGAGTAGGTTATTGATAGTTCGACTCACTCAAGCAAGTCAACTTTACTGCCCTAAACGTTTTTCGCCCGAATGTATTTTAGGTCCTGACGGGCGTACCCCACCATTTATGGTGGGCGATACTACCCGTTCACCTTCTCATCCAGGAACGCCATGATCTGGTCATAGCTCATCCGGCTCTGTTCCATCGTGTCGCGATCGCGGACCGTCATCGTATGCTCGGTCAACGTCTCGCCATCGATCGTGATGCAGTACGGGCAACCGGCCTCATCCATACGCGCGTAGCGTCGTCCCACCGCGCCGGAATCATCGTAGAAGACCTTGAATTTCTTCTTCAGGTCGTGATAGACCTTCTCGGCGTACTCTGGCATCCCCTCTTTATTGACGAGCGGGAAGATCGCCGCTTTAAGCGGCGCGATGCGCGGCGACAACCGAAGGAAAACTCGCGGTTCCCCTTTGACCTCGATCTCGTCGTAGGCGTCGACCAGAGTCGTCAACAATGTCCGGTCGCAACCGGCTGATGTCTCAATGATGAACGGCACGAATTTCTCAGTGAACCGTTCATCGAAATAGCGGAGATCCTTCTTGGTCGCTTCCATATGGCGACCCAGATCGAAATCGGTCCGATTGTGCACTCCTTCGAGTTCGTGCCAGCCGAACGGATACTCGTACTCGATATCGTACGCCGCCTTGGCATAGTGCGCCAGCTCTCCCTCGCCATGCTGGTGCCAGCGAAGTTTGTTCATCTTGATACCGAGCCGCTCGTACCATGCCCAGCGCTGTTCGCGCCAGTACTCGAACCACTTGTCATCCTCAGTCGGATGAATAAAAAACTGCATCTCCATCTGCTCAAATTCGCGCGTTCGGAAAATGAAATTCCCCGGCGTGATCTCATTGCGGAACGCCTTGCCGATCTGGGCGATACCGAACGGTATCTTCTGCCGCGACGAGTTCTTCACATTGAGGAAATTGACATATATCCCCTGCGCCGTTTCCGGACGCATATAGACAGTCGCGGACTCATCCTCAACCGGCCCCATAAACGTCTTGAACATCAGGTTGAATTTTCTCGCTTCAGTCAATTCACCTCCGCACTCGAGGGGTGATTTGGACGGCTTCAGCGGACAGCGGGCTTCTTCGAGTTTATCCGCGCGGAAACGGGCTTTGCACTTTTTGCAGTCGACCATCGGGTCGGTGAAATTGGCGACATGGCCGGAAGTCACCCAGACCTGCGGATGCATCAGGATGGCCGCATCGAGACCCTCAATATCATCGCGGCGGTTGGTCATAGCATCCCACCAGAAGGTCTTGATATTCCGCTTCAGTTCGGCCCCCAGCGGACCGTAATCCCAGCAAGAGCCAAGTCCGCCGTAGATCTCCGAGGAAGGAAAGACGTATCCGCGACGCTTGCACAGCGAAACGATCTTGTCCATGGTGTCCGGGGTAGCCTGTTTTGCGCTCATCGCGAATCCTTCTCCAACGTCAAATGGCTGTTTCTCAGCTT
>JAYRFH010000296.1:0-4193 GCA_041908405.1 Candidatus Zixiibacteriota bacterium | reverse complement strand
TTGCTTGATGATATTTGCGCGACATTCACTATTCTCTATCCCGACCCTCCCTATTTGACTTTTCCGTCCGATGGCGACGCTATAACCTCTCTCTTTCCCGTGTTTGTCTGGACCCCCGTACAAGTGCCGCCGCAATATCCGGTGCACTACAACGTGCGAATAGCGGAACTGCTCTCGGGCCAAACCGCGGCCCAAGCGCTCGCCGCCAACTACCCTCACTTTGAAAAAACGAATATCAGTGCGCCAAGCCTGCAGTATCCGCTGGATGCGCCGGCCTTTCAGAAGGGAAAACAATACGCCTGGCAAGTACAGGTGCTGGACAGCCGCGGCTTCCCTCCCTCTTCCAACAATGGCCGAAGCGAGATCTGGTCTTTCCTGTACGACGCCGACACTACCACGCCAATCGAATACCGCCGCATCGCTGGCAAAGTACTTGATTCCGCCACTAATCAGCCGATTGCCAACGCCAGTATCGTCTATCGGGCGGTCAAACTTAGCTTGTCCGGCGAAGATTCAACCTGGGTTCCTTCGGATGATTCGATCCTGGTCTACACCACTCCTTCGGGAGATTTTCGCATAGACAGTGCTATCAGCAAAAGCTATTACTCTCTGGAAATCCGGCACGGAGACTATCGCCCCAAAACGGAGATCGGTAGTCAGTGTTACCTGACCGAAGATATTGACGGTCGACAGATCCTTCTATCGTACGCCGCCCCGGGTAACCGCAGACTTGCCGGTATAGTCCGCGACTTCTTCTCCAACGCCCCGGTTCCCAACGCGACGGTCACTTACAACGTGGTTGATGCCGTCACCACTCAGGATACCTCTGGCGCCAACACGACAGAATATCAGAAGCATCCCCGCAAGCAGCTTCAGACTATTACTGACAGTCAGGGTCGATTTGCGTTCACCGAGGTCGCTGATTCCTCGTATTACAGCCTCACTGCTGGAAATCCGCCGGCCTATCTTGAGCGGACTGAGATCGGTGAATCGCAATATCAGCGTGGAGATATCGAGAATTACACTCTGTTGCTCAAGCCAAATGCGTGCAATCTGGCTGGAAATATCACCTGGACCTCATACGATGGCGTCGTGCCGGTTCCCAACACGATGGTTCAACTTGTGCGGTTGTGCGTTGTCGAAAGGAAGACTGTCGAAGTGGTCCTTGGCGGGCTTTTCAGGACCGAGAGGACAACACAAGAGCTTGTTGCCTGCGGACCTGAGATATCCGCCTACTCCGGGCCCGATGGCCGTTTTGAATTTCATCGCTTGCAGCCACAATCTCCTGCTGATTTCGATCATACCAGTCGGACCGGAAACTACTGGTACGGCAAAACAGAGGTGACCCGCCTTGTTGAACTCCTCTTCAGAGTTAAGGTCGCGGACCCACGATTCCAGCCATACCTCTCTGTCGATTCGTTTCTCTTCCGTCCCGGTGAAACCGTTGAATCCGGCGAGCATCTCCTCAAAGCGAAGGCCGGATTGATTGCGGGCACAGTCTCCTGCGACACCGTTCCCGTCGCTGGTGCCAGTGTTTATCTCTACAAGGCCGCGCGACGCCCGCGCAGTTCGTCTGGTTCAAGTTCATCCGCAGGCAAATCCAGCTCGTCCGGCACCTTGCTCGGATCTGGAGAGTCATCCGCGCCATCGAACAACTCAGCCGATTGGCAGAACGCCCAGTCCGGTCGTCCGACTACCGAGCCATTGGCGAGAGCTTCATCCGATGACCAGGGGAATTACTTCTTTGCGCAAGTTCCGATAAACGATCCACAGCAAGCAACCGATCAGTATTCTATTTGGTTTGAATCCTCAGAACACAACGCTGCGGTTCGCTCCGCCCGTCTTGAGTACGAAGGTCAGACCGACACGGTCGACGCCAAACTCATTCGGACCGGTGGCTTGATTTACGGTTCGATCACCGACAAAAGTGAAAAGGCAATCTCTGGCGCTCGAGTTGAGCTGTACGGCATTCTGACGAATACAGCGGTTGATTCAACATCGACCACCGGCGAACAGCTAATCACGTGGAAAGAGACCGGCGAGGCAGGGAGTTACTCCTTCGCCGACCTCGCCCCGGGTAGCTATTGGGTCATTGCCAGTCGTAGCGGCTATAGTTCAGAGCAGACCTCCCAATTCGAGGTCACTTACGGTGACCGCCATCTCCGTGACCTCGCGCTCAACCAAGCGCAGGGCACGATCGCTATCACGGTAACGGATAAGAGTTCAAAGAAGGGTATCCGCGACGTATCTCTGAAATCGCCGCAGGTTCCCTCCCTACTGGGTTTCACCGCAGACAGCGGAAGAATCATCTTCGATGCCATAGCCGACACCGTCACCTTACAGTTCCGCATGATCGGTTACGCCGACCTGGATACTGCGGTCGTTGTCAAACCTCTTGATACGCTGAAGTTATCGGTGACGATGAACAAGCGCACGGGTGAGTATCAACTAACTGTGGTTGAAAAAGGAACTTCCCCCGCCAAGCCGCTTCCGGACATAGTCGTAACCATCGGCAAGTCTGATACAGCAACAACCGATTTTAATGGCTACGCCATCTTTAAAGCCGCGCCCGCCGGCAAACAGAAGATCAAAGTCAGCGCGCCGGACTCCAAATACTATCTCAAAGACTATATCTCGTACGAGACCGAGGTGGAGATCAGGGAAGGCTTCAACCCGGATACGCTGGTTGTGCAACTGGTCCCTGCTGCCCGATTGAGCGGGAAAGTTCTGTCGGCGGACTCGGCCAAGGCGCTCAAGGATGTTCTCGTCAAACTGGACGGAAGCTCTATTGAAACGCGCACCGATGATACCGGCGCGTTTACCCTCAAAAATCTTCCTACCAACGAAACGCTTAAGTTCATGGTCCGCAAGGCGGGTTATCGCACTCTCTATCACACGTATGAGAAGAAGCTGGCCGCGGGCGACAAGATCGAAGGCGTTACGCTTAAACTCGAACGTTCACCTATCGATTCACTAATGGGTTTCGCAATCGCGCTCGACTCTATCGTCACAAAGTCAGGCGGCAACAGCCGCGTCTTTGGCGCCATCGTTGACCTGCCCGCGACCTTCGGCCTCAAACTAAAAGAATCAGGCACGGTACTCAACTTCAGCGATGTCGAGGTCGATGGCTCATACAAACCGGTCAAAGACACGATCAGGCTCTCCGCGAAAGAACTCTCTGTCGAGCTGTTTGGCTGCGAAGCGACGATGAAGTATGCCGATGGCCTCCAGCTTGAGTGGGTCGATTCATCTAAAGCGGGACGTATAACCGGCGATGTCTCCATAAAAAACGTTTTCGAGAAGATATTCCCCGACACGAAGCTGCCGCAATTGACGATCCCGAAACAGTACGCTCCCTCTTTCTGGGCGGGCGGCATCAACCGCGGTCTTGAAAAATTCGGCCTGACCGCAACCGACAGTGAAATCCAAGCCAAGTTCAAAGGGGTCGGGCTTGGCCTTGACTATGTTAAGACCTATGTGGATACCGGTGGCTTGCATCTCGCCGGTTCGCTCATTTTCAAAGAATACAAGGTTGGTTTTGAGAATCTTAACCTCGGGCGTGACCCTACAACCAACGAGATCATCTTCAAGGCTGTCTCTATCAAGACCACGCCACCGATCACGCTCAAATTCGGTGCGTTCACATTTGTCGACAGTTCCATGACCTGGGAAGCTACCGGCTTTCGGGCCTCTGGAGCAGTCATTGTCCCGCCGCTGAACAACTGGACAGTCGGATTCAGAGATCTGCGCATCTCACCTGAGGGAGAATTCCTTAGCCTGACACTCAACCTCGACGAGAAAAACGGCACCATCAAGGTCCACGGCCAGACTTTCCAGATAAAGTCACTCGAGTACGGTACTGAGAACTTTGAGTCCGATACCCTCCCGCACCATCGCTTTTTTGCCTTTTCGGGAGAGATGAAGTTCACCAAGCTCGACAAACCAGTCGAACTCAAAGTCCGCTACAGTGAATCGGATCAGTTCACTGGCAAGTTGACATTCAACCAATCCAAGACCTTCGCCGGATGTGTCACACTCCAGCTCGAATCGATTGAACTCGGCTACGACAAAGGTAAGGATGACCGCTTTGTCGGTTTCTCCGGCGGCGTAAAGTTCGGCGCCATCAAAGGACTCTCCCTCCAGGCAAGCAATCTCCGTTTCTGGATGAGCGGCTCGGTCACGGTCGATGAGAT
>JAYRFH010000295.1:0-11586 GCA_041908405.1 Candidatus Zixiibacteriota bacterium | reverse complement strand
CATGGCATTCTCATCGAGCAGCGGACGTGACACTACCCTGGTCGATACCGTCAAACTGCCCGGTGATTATCGCATTGCGTTTACTGATTCATCGTGCGGCGCCATGAGCTATATCTTCAAGTATGCAAACGACTCAGCCTCTATCCTGGTCAATGTCGACAGCAGTTTTAATACGAGAGTTCCACCGACCAGATTGCAGCTTGATTCCAAGCGAGATATGGTGAGCCGAGTGATGAACAACCTGGTTTTTGCGGAATTGGAGCCTATTGAGCGGCGTGTCGATTGGATGAAACTTGATTCGGTACTCGGGCTGACGTTGAAAGAATCGGGGATCGATCTGTCTTACGCGTTCGGGGTCGAGGGGAGTAATGATTCGCTCCGGCTGGCGAGACCGGCGGTCTACCGCGAGCAGTTGCAGCAATCGCCGCTTCGATCGCGGCTTTTTCCGAATGATCTCTTCGCCGCGGCAAATGAATTGGTGGTCTATTTCCCGGAGGAACGGTCATTCGTCTGGAAGCAAGTGACGCCATTGCTGGTGGCAACATCTGTATTTATGCTGATCATCACCCTCTGCTTCGCCTATACCATTCGGACGATCATGCGTCAGCGACGGTTCGCTGACTTGACAGTTGACTTCATTAATAACATGACGCATGAGTTCAAGACGCCGATATCGACAGTCAATCTGGCCGCGGAGGCATTACTCAAGTCGGAGCCGGATAGCGAAAGCAAGACTACCCGCTACGGCAAAATGATACTGGATGAGAACCAGCGGATGCGGAATCAGGTCGACAAGATACTCCAGATGGCAGTACTGGAGGAGGGAGATTTTGAACTCAGTCTCTCGGATATCGACCTGCACCAGGTGATCAAAAGAGCCGCAGAGCATTTGAGTCTCCACGTGGAGCATAGGGAAGGAAAGGTCGACTGCCGGCTGGAGGCCGCGAGTCATTTGGTGAAAGCTGACCCGGTGCATCTTAGCAACATCATCAGTAATGTGTTGGACAACGCGAACAAGTACTCGCCGGACCATCCGCAGATAACCATCAGCACGCGCAACGGCGATGGCGGAATATTCGTGCGGGTCGCGGATAATGGGATCGGAATACGAGAGAAAGATCTCAAGCAGGTATTCGACAAGTACTATCGCGTGCCATCGGGGAATGTGCACAACGTTAAAGGGTTTGGTCTCGGGCTGGCGTATGTGAAGCTGATGGTCGAAGCACATGGCGGACGGATACGGATAGATAGTCAGTTCGGCAAGGGGACCGAGGTCGAGATATTTCTGCCGGTGGTGGAATCAGTGGAGCAGGACGGATGAACGAGCGGATCCTGTTACTGGAAGATGACGCCAATCTTGGCTCAATTTTGCAGGAACATCTGCAAATGCAGGGGTATGTCGTGACACTCCGTACGAATGGAGTCGATGGGATAGCTGCGTACAAAGGAGGAAAATTCGATCTCTGTCTGGTCGATGTGATGATGCCGAAGATGGACGGGTTCACGTTCGCGCGGGAGATTCGGGCGGTCGACGACCAGACGCCGTTGATATTTCTGACGGCGAAATCGCTCAAGGAAGATAAGATCGAAGGGTTCAAGATCGGGTGTGATGATTACCTGACCAAGCCATTCAGTATCGAAGAACTCCTGCTGCGAATACAGGCGATTTTGAAACGGTCGGGAGGGAAAAGCAAGGATGACTCGACCGTGTCGCAGTTCGCGATCGGCGGGTACGAATTTGACGCGACCCGGCAGTTGCTACGATATAAAGACAAGCAATACAAATTGACGCCTAAAGAGGCGGAATTGCTGAGACTACTTTGTCTGCATATGAATGAGACGCTGGAGCGCGAGGTCGCGCTGAAGAAGGTCTGGGGGGATGACAATTATTTCAGCGGGCGGAGCATGGATGTTTTTGTGTCGCGACTGAGGAAGTATTTCAAGGATGATCCGCGCGTGGAGATCATGGGGATACATGGCAAGGGGTTTCGGTTGATAGTGACCTGACGGAAGCAATGTTGGGCTTCGACTACGCTCAGCCCAATTGGCAATCCTTTATAACGTGCAGCAAAAAGGCCGGTGGAAGCCGGCCTTTCTGTTTTGGTTCGTGCGGCGAGTTTATTCGCCGGAACGGAACATCCCCACGACATTACCATCGGGATCGGCGAACCAGGCGAATGCCCCCATGCCGGGAATCGGGGTCGGCGGGAGAATGGTCTTACCGCCCAGCGATTCGGCTTTTTTCAGGCTATCCTCCAGGTTATCGACCTGAATGTAGATCGTGACGTATGGCTTGCCGCCCGGAGGAACTGACGAAACTCCACCGCCGATGGAGTTCGGGCCGGTCGGGTTGACCATGCCGTAGTCATTCCCTTCTCCGAATAGCTGGTATTCCCAATTGAAAAGTTTGCCGTAAAAGTCACGGGTTTTGGCGCCGTTTATGCCGGCGATCTCGAAATGGACGACTGGTTGAGACATGAGATACTCCTTATATGATTCGTCAGGTTAAGCGGTTCTGGGTGACACGCGACCATACCGCTGCGTGATATATCCGAGAATCAGCCCGACCAGTGACCCCGGGATCATTATTTCAAGCCAATAGTGTTCGCCATTTTCGCCAGGCATCGCGGCGATGATAAACGCGAGGATCAAACCGACCGCGAATCCGACCGCCAGTCCGAGCGGCAGAGAATTATACTTCTTCGCCACAAAGCCAATGATGATGCCGGCGACAACTCCTTTGAGGGTGGAGCCGATGACGATCCCGGTGATCATTGGCGCGACCTCCGGAGTGAAAAGCGCGGTGAGGCCGTCGATAGCTCCCAAAATCGCGCCAAAGATCAGGCCAAGTAACGGCTTAGACATGAGATTCCTCCTGTAGAGTGAACGTGCTTATCTGTTTCTACTCTTCTATTACGCGTGGCGCGAGTTTCCTTTAAATCTGCAGGAAGAAAAATATCAGATACCGCACCAACATATAGCCAAAGAGAATGAACAAAATCACTTTGTTGCGACCGGACCAGCGCGAGGCAATCTCCCAGATGGACTCTTTATAGGCCGTGACCGGCTCGTTATCCAGGTAACGGGTGATATCGCGCGACAGATGCTCAGCGGTCGGATAACGGGATGAACGGTCATTTGCCATGCAGGTGAGGCAGATCGCTTCGATTCGCTTGGGGATTGAACGATCAATCTCCCGAGGCGGGATGAGGCGGCCGCCGGTATCGGTCGACGGATGTTTCCCTGTCAGCAGATAGTAGAGGATCGCGCCAAGTGAATAGATGTCGGTGGTATGGTCGATCTGTGACGGATCTCCTACGGATTGTTCCGGCGACATATAGGCGGGAGTTCCCATAACCGAGCCGGTCTTGGTGATGGGTGTAGATTCTGTCGGGGTCGCACTCCCTTTGGCAGATGCTTTCGGGACAGATTGAGCTATGCCGGATATGGTGGCAAGTCCCCAGTCAAGGACGAGAATTTCCCCGAATGGCCCCACCATTATGTTGGCCGGTTTGAGGTCGCGGTGGATAATACCGCGCGAATGCGCGAACGCGACGGCATCGACAACTTTCTGCAATAACCTCAGCAGGTCGGGGATCGCGGTCACTGATTTGCGATACTCCGCCAGATTCTGACCCTCGACGTACTTCATCACATAGAAGATGCGGCCATCGGGGAGTTGGCCAACATCGTGAATTGGGATAATGCCGGGATGCTCCAACTGCGCGACGATCTTCGCTTCGCGCAACATCCGCTCGGCCATCTGCCCAGAGTTGTCGGGGAGGGTGAGGATCTTGAGCGCGACATGGCGGTCGAGTTCGATATCCTGAACCAGAAAGACCGTTCCCATACCGCCCGCGGCGACACGCTCAAGCAGCCGATACTTGGTGCCGGAAAGGTCGGGGAGTTCGACCAGTGAACGCAAATGCTCCAGCTTTTTGTTCGAAAGGTCAGTCATGCGAGTTTTATCCCGAGGACAGCCATAACTTCCTCACGGTATTCCTGTTCATTCGCGGTCAGTTCGGCGATTGTTTCGAGGACAGTCTGGCGGAACTGCCGTCGCGCCCAGGAGAGATAATTGGTGACCGTGGTTTCGGTCAAACCGTGATGTGTTGCCAACTGCGCGTAAGAGAGGTCACTCTGATCAGATAGATCATAGGCTTCGAACAATTTGAATTGAATCTGCTTCTCATCCGCTTCACACTGCTGTCTGAACTTGAGAATCGAGAGCACCAGAATTGAGCGAACCCATTCCCGGTCGAAGAGCTGTTCAGGATTGTATTCCGGACCGGCGGCGAGAGTTGTGAGTTCCTTTTCGGCCGAAGCGAAATCGAGCGACGTATGCTCGGCGTCTCCACCGCGCTTCTGGCGGCCGGAGGATTCATTCTCCTTCATAACGAACCGGTCGAGACAGAGCCGAAGGTACGTGCGGAAACGCGCCTTGCCGGGGTCAAATTCACCGAGATACTGCTTTTCGAACGCGGTCAGGAAGAATGACTGGATTATATCCTGCGCCGTATCGGGAGAAATTTTCCAGCGCATCCGGAGATGAGTATAGGCCGGTCGCCAATAGACGGAGATGACGACATCCCAGGCGACACGTCGCCGCTCCGGATCGGTATCGCGGAGACCCTTTATCGCGCTGAAGCGCGTTGTCGGAAACTGTGATGGGCCATCAAGTGACATAGCAATACGGACCATTCCCACGGTCTGGCGTGCGCATTTGGTTATGATTCGGTTAGCGAGGGTCGGGTCAGTATAACACGGAGAGGGAGGTTTGTCAAAGCGGGTCTGTTGCCGCGCAAACACTTGTGAAGGGTATCACGAGGAGGCGGTCATATAGCCAAAGTGATTGTGGGTTGCGGGGGCCCATCTCTATAATGGAATGAATCTGTCTATCATAGGGAACCCGAGCGCCTGTTTTGTCATTATGTTACGGAAACATATGAAGGAAGGTATCCGTATATCTTTCCTTTGGTTGGCCCCGCCGGGAGGGGGCCGAGCCGATACGGAGAGCCGTCTGGCGCCGCTCACAACGAGATACATTCAAGCTGCGAGGTATTCTGTGAATCGCTTCTCTCTTCTCTTTCTGTTCGTAAGTCTATCCTTACTTCTGATGCTGGGCATGGTTGGTTGTTCGCAGGAACAGCAGGCCGGCGCGTTCACACCACCGCCAATGCCGGCCGAAACCGCGGTGGTCGAAGCAAAGACAGTTGTTGACCGCTTTGACGCGGTTGGAACGATCGAGGCTATCAACTCAGTGACGATCGTATCGGAGATCGATGGCCTGGTTAAGGCGATCCCGTTTGACGAAGGGGCCTCGATCCGTGAGGGACAGTTAATTGTCCAGCTGGATGATTCGCAACTCAAGGCTGATCTGGCGCGGACCGAGGCGATTCGCGACCAACAGAAAGTGACCTTCGACCGCGTCAAAGAGCTGTCGGATCGCGGCGCGGTGGCTCCGCAGGAGTATGATAACGCGCTCGCTAATTTGAAAGTGGCGCAGGCGAATGTCGATCTGGCGCAGGCGAAGTTGGGCAAGACCCGCATTGTCGCGCCATTCGATGGCGTGATCGGAGCGAGAAAGATCAGCCCCGGTACGTTTCTACGCGCGGGCGGCGCCTTCGGGCCGAGCAGCGAAATTGCTGATCTGGTTCAGCTCTCGCATCTCAAAGTGACGTTCTCCGCTCCCGAACGATTCTATTCGCAGATAAAGCGCGGGGCGGAAGTAGTGGTTTCAACCACCGCGTACCGCGATCACTCGGTCAAAGGTACGATCGAGGTGATCGAACCGATGGTCGACCCGGTGACACGCAGCGCCAAGATCATCGCGCATATTGATAATCCCGATCATAGATTCCGTCCGGGGATGTCGGCCAATATAGCGGCGGTCCTGAGCACGCGCGACAACGCGCTCCTGGTGCCCGATGAAGCGATCTTCGCCGAAGGCGACCAGATGTTGGTGTTCGTAGTGAAGCCGGACTCGACCGTGACTCGCGCGCCTATCAAAATAGGAAGTCGCCAGCCGGGGACGGTGGAAGTACTCTCCGGATTGGAGGTTGGCCAGTCGGTCGTGTCGGCGGGACACCAGAAATTGTATGAAGGGGCGAAAGTAATGCCGATTCCGCAGCAGCCGGCTCAGGCGATGGCGGCACAGGGAGGCGCTCAGTGAAGCTATCAGAGATATCGATCCAGCGCCCGGTTCTGGCGCTGGTCTTCAGCTTAGTTATCATTCTGCTCGGCGCGGTGGCGTTCAGCCGTCTGCCGGTGCGTGAGTATCCGGATATCGACCCACCGATCGTTTCGATCACGACCTTCTATCGCGGCGCCAGCCCGAACGTGATCGAGACCGAGATCACCGACGTGCTCGAAGAGCAGCTTTCGACGGTTGAAGGGGTCAAGACGCTGACCTCGTCTTCGCAGGAGCAGGGGTCGGTCATCACGGTTGAGTTTGAGTTGGGGCGCGATGTCAACGAGGCGGCCAACGATGTACGCGACCGCGTGTCGCGCGTGCGCGGTCTGTTGCCGCGTGAGGCCGATGACCCGGTAGTCGAGAAAGTCGATGTCAATGCGCAGCCGATCGTTTGGATCGCGCTAACTTCGTCACGCCACTCGAACCTGGAATTGACCGATGTCGCGGATCGTATTCTGAAAGAGCGGATTCAGCGACTTCCGGGTGTAGCTGGTGTGTTTCTTGGCGGCGAGCGTCGTTACGCCATGCGCGTCTGGCTGGATGCGCAGCGAATGGCGGCCCGTGGCCTGACGGCCAATGATGTTGAAAACGCGATACGCCGTGAGAACGCGGAGATCCCGGCCGGACGTGTCGAGGGAGAGGGGCGAGAGTTCTCGGTCCGCACCCGTGGCGATCTGGTGACACCGGAAGAATTCGCGGCGATCATCGTGCGCCAGACCGGCGATGAGACAGTTCGGCTTGGTGACGTCGCCAATGTGGAACTGGGCGCCGAGGATGAGCGAACTGCAGTACGCTACAACGGACAGCCGACTATAGGTCTGGGCATCATCAAACAGCAAAAGGCGAGTACGATCGATGTCGCCGATGTGGTGGTGAATGAACTGCCCGAGCTGGCGAAGATCGTGCCTGAAGGGATGACACTCGAAGTCGCCTACAACTCGGCTAACTTCATTCAGGACTCTATTGACGAAGTCGCGGAGACGCTGCTTATCGCGTTTTTGCTCGTGGTAGCGGTGATTTTGCTCTTCTTGAAGAGTTTCCGCGCGACGATCATCCCGACGTTCGCGATACCAGCATCGATCATCGGCGCGTTCGCGCTGGCCTATTTCTTCGGGTTTACCATCAATATCCTGACGCTGCTGGCGTTGGTACTGGCGATCGGGTTGGTGGTGGACGACGCAATTGTCGTACTCGAAAACGTCTACCGCCATATGGAGATGGGGAAATCGCGCCGTCAAGCGGCGATCGATGGCTCGAAAGAGATCGGATTCGCGGTAATGGCGACAACCATCACATTGGTGGCGGTCTTTGTGCCGCTGGCGTTTCTGGAAGGAAATGTCGGCCGGTTATTCAACGAATTCGGTCTGACGGTCGCGGTGGCAGTTCTCATATCCGGGTTTGTAGCGTTGACGTTGACCCCGATGCTCTGCTCGCGGATGCTTCAACCATTGCACTCAGGGAAACAGAATTTCGCGTCGCGTTCATTCGATGCGTTCTTTGATTGGCTCGACAGGTTCTATCGCGGAACACTCAAGTGGGTGCTGAATCACCGGGTGATGTCGATCGGTTTCGCGCTGGTCCTGATCGTGCTCGGTGTGACGATGCTTCGCTTCATTCCATCGGAGCTGGTGCCGACCGAAGATCGCGGCGTGGCGTTTGGTATTGTGCTCGCGCCGGAAGGGGCGACACTCGAATATACTGACCGCTATATGCGACAGGTGGAAGCGCAACTGCTGGCGTTGCCGGAGCGCGATGGCCTCTTCACGGCGACGGGTCTCGGCTTTGGCGGACCGGGTCGTGTGACCAACGGATTTGTTTTCCTTGAATTGAAGCCGCGTGCCGAACGTTCTCGTACGCAGCAGGAGATCGTGGCGGAGATGTTCCCGCGTTTGCTCGGTATACCCGGTGTGCTGGCGTTCATGATCAATCCACCTTCGCTGGGACAAGGATTCGAATCTCCGGTGCAGTATGTTCTGCAGGGGGATACCTACGAAGAATTGCAGCAGGGTGTGGGGACCATGATGTCCAAAGCGCAGCAACTTGGATACCTGATCAACCTCGATACGGATCTCCGACTGAACAAGCCGCAACTGGATATTACGATCGACCGTGACCGCGCGGCGGGACTGGGAGTGTCGGTGACCGATATCGGCGCGACTCTCGAGACATATCTCGGCGGGCGCGTGGTGACAAACTTCAAACGGGCGGCCAAGCAGTATGATGTGATCACGCAGATGCGCCCCGAAGACCGCGCGACGCCACAGACGATATCGGAGCTGTATGTCCGCGGCAACGGCGGCCTGGTGCAGTTGGCGAATGTCGTGAATATTCGCGAGACCGTCGCTCCGAAAGAGCTGAACCACTTCAATCGTGTTCGTTCCGCGACTATCAGCGCGAATATCGCGCCGGGGATGACGCTTGGCAAGGCGCTCAATGATCTGGACCAGATCGCGGCGACCGACCTGCCGCCCTCGATCAAGACCGCGTTGAATGGTCAGTCGCGTGAATATCGCGATTCGAGCTCCGCGCTCTACTTCCTGTTCCTCTTCGCGGTCGTGTTCATCTTCCTGGTGCTCGCGGCGCAGTTCGAGAGCTTTATCCACCCGCTGACGATCCTGTTGTCAGTGCCTTTGGCGGTGGTCGGCGCGCTGGTGTCGCTCTTCCTGTTCAAACAGTCTATCAATATCTACTCCCAGATCGGGTTGATCATGTTGATCGGTCTGGTGACAAAGAACTCGATTTTGATAGTGGAATACGCGAACCAGTTGCGGGAATCTGGCCGGTCGCTGTATGACGCTATTCTGGAAGGCGCGGCGATACGGTTACGCCCGATTCTGATGACCTCATTCGCCACGATCTTTGGCGTGTTGCCCATCGCGATCGGATTGGGTGCGGGAGGCGAGGCCCGCCAGCCGCTTGGAATAGCGGTGGTCGGCGGCATGTTGTTCTCGACCTTCCTGACATTGGTGCTGGTGCCTGTAGTGTATGTACTGCTTGCACGGTTCACCAAGGAAGGCGCGGTGGCGCATGAACCGGTGAAGGAGAAACCGGTCGAAAAGGCAATGCCCGGTACCGCTGGATTGGTCGCTGAGTAAGTGATGTTTGCATAAATAGAAAAGGCCCTGTCGAGTGACAGGGCCTTGTTCTTTGGAGCGAGTTCGTTTAGTATTTCACACCGCAGCCATACGGGGCAGTGGCTTTGACGGCGATCGGTTTGCCGGCCATGGCGGCATCAAGAGCGGCCGCGACATAATTGGTCGAGGTCTTGATATCATCCGGGTTGGCGCTCGCCTTGTCGTCGATAGCGCCGGCATAGATGAGCACGCCCTCAGGATTGATGACATACATATTCGGCGTGGTCTTGGCGCCGTACATCTTGCCAACCTTGCCATCGGTATCGATCAGATACGCGGTGGCGGCATGACCTTCGGCGGCGATGCGGTCGGTCAATTCCTTACCTTCGAAATATCCCTGCTTCCCTTTGTTGGAGGAGCAGATGGAAAGCCAGACGACTTCCTTCTTGGTATAGGTCGTCTGGAGAGTCTGCATATTCTTCGCGCCGTAGTGCTTTTTCACAAACGGGCAGTCAAAGTTGATCCATTCAAGGACAACGAACTTCCCCTTGAAATCCGCCAGCGAGTGAGTCTTGCCATTGACATCGGTCAGCGTGAAATTCGGCGCCGGCTGATCGACTGTGGCGGCGGCCGCCGGTGCAGTCTCGGTCTTGGTGGCGTCCGACGCGATGATTGCGGCAGAGAGCATCAGCAGCCCGAGCGCGATCGCAAAATACTTCTTCATGAATTCTCCTTCAGTGGTTGCCCGTCATGTGAAGTTACCTGCCTGAGGGACGAGCTAGACTCAGACGGGTTCGTTATGTTATTCAATGCTTCAAGGACGATCCCCGGGGTAAGTATCTCGGGGAGGACAATCGGTTCGGCCCCGGCTGAGTGATAGAGCACATAGAGTGGGACGGAGTTTCGTCCGAATTTGGCAAGTGTCTCTGCGATGATCTGATCGCGCGAGGTCCAGTCGGCTTTGAGGGCGACTATGCCGAGGTCGGCGAATCGTTGCTGAACATCGGCAGAGCTGAACGCGACCTTTTCATTGACCTGACAACTGAGGCACCAGGCGGCGGTAAAGTCGATAAAGACCGGTGTGCCCGCGGTGCGAAGCTCTTCGACACGCTGGGGAGTGAATGTCTCCCAGGCGATGGAGCCGTGTGAACCGGCCGTTGTCGTGGCAGTATTCTGGAACGACGCGCCACCTATTCCAATGACGAGTGCGGCGATGGCCAGAACCAGCGCGGCGCCACGCGCAAGCAATTTGGTTTTGGTTGCCGCGATAAGAGTGTCCCATCGACCGATCACCCATGCGGCGACACCGAGAAGCAACAGCGCGGCGAGGACAACGATCAGTCCGGCGGTGCCGACCTGGATACTGAGCACCCAGAGGAGCCAGAGGACGGTCGCTAGCAGAATGAAGCCGAGGAAATGTTTGAACGTCTCCATCCAGCGGCCAGGTTTCGGGACAAATTTCAACAGACGCGGCGAGGCTGAGAGCGCAAGATATGGCGCGGCCATACCGAGGCCGATGGAGGTAAAGATGAGCATGGCGATCCAGGCAGGTTGCGCGAGCGAATAGCCCAGCGCCGAACCCATGAATGGCGCGGTGCAGGGAGTCGCGACAATGGTCGCGGTGACACCATTGAGGAATGAACCACCAAAGCCGGTTTTGCCGGACGCAACCGCTCCCGCCGAGGCGAGCGAGGTGCCAAGCTCAAAGACACCGAGCAGGTTCAATCCGAACAGGAATATGAACGAGGTGACGAAAACCAGGAAGATCGGAGACTGGAGTTGGAATCCCCAGCCGAGCTGTTCGCCGCCGGCTTTGAGAATCAGAAGTGTGCCCGCGAGCAGCCAGAAGGAGATGAGCACTCCCGCGGTGAAGACCAGGCCATGATGCAGCGGCTTGGAGTGTGTTTCATTCGCCTGATTGACAAAGCCGAGGATCTTCAATGACAATACCGGCAGAACGCACGGCATCAGGTTGAGAATAAGTCCGCCGACAAATGCGAACAGGATCGCTTTCCAGAAAGTGGTCGCCTCGGTTGTCACGGCCGCGGCAACGGGTTTGTCATCGCTTAGAGAACTTGTAAACGCCAGATGAGCTTTGCTGGAATCCGAATTGGTTATCACCAGCAAACCGAAGAGCGAGTCCGGTCTGGTCAGCAGGTATTCGTTTTTCGGAATTGTCAGGATCGCGGTGCCGTTCTCGATGGATAACGATTGGTCGGCGGCATGCTCGATAATCCCCTTTTCGCCAGAATAGAATTCGGCACTGGCGAGATTTGCGGTCACTGGAAAACGAAGCTGGAACTTGCCAATGTCAAAAAT
>JAYRFH010000294.1:0-5034 GCA_041908405.1 Candidatus Zixiibacteriota bacterium | reverse complement strand
GTTTGCCGAAGCCGCGCTTTTCTCCGGCGGAAGATTCCCCGCCTCGGCGCAGGCGCTTGAGGATTCAGAACTGATCGTCATCAGCCGGGAGCGGTTTGTCGCGCTGATAGAGAAAAATCCGGATATCGCAGTCAATTTGATCGCTCGGCTGGCGGGGCTTCTTCGGAAAATGACTTCGCTCGTCGAAGAACTCTCTCTTACCGATGTCACAACCCGTCTTGCGCATTATCTGGCCGACCAGGTGGAACCATCGCACTCCGGGCCGGTTACTATACAACTGGAAGAGAAAAAAGGTGTGCTGGCGGCCCAACTTGGGACGATCCCGGAAACGCTCTCCCGCTCCTTCGCTCGACTGGTGAAAGAGAAGATGATCGCAATGGATGGCCCGGAGATACGGATACTGGATATTGACCGAATGCGCGAACTGGCCGGCATGGATTAACAAGTAAAGAGGGCTTTGGAAATGGAACTGGGCAATATCAAGATCAAGATCAATCCGAACGGTTCGGCTAAGATCGAATGCGCGCAGGCGGAGATCACGCTTCCGGATGGTTCAGTCGTCGTGAAAGAGGGAGTCTTCTCTCTCTGCCGGTGCGGGCTTTCGCAGAAAAAGCCGTTCTGCGACGGCACCCACAAGACCAGCCCGTTCCAGGGCTAGACTTTCTGTTTCGCCATTTTCTCCAGTGCGGCTTTGAACTTCGCGTGGCGATTCATGAGCGTCACGAACTGACGTTCCACCATCCCGCCTTTGGCGCGGATGACATCCACCAACAGCCGTCTATCGTCAACACTCCATCGCGGTATATCCGGTATGATATCCACCAGCGGTGCCAACCTGGTCAGCGCCAGCTTTTCTCCATCTGACCATCGGGCGGTATTCGCGATCCCAAGTGTGCGACTGATTGACTGCACCGCGGTATCGATCCCTCGAATCCTGTCTCCGGCGTACTGTTTGCCGAACATCTCTGTAATGCGATAGCCGAGATTGATGATAGAAAGCTCGTGGTATTCTTTCATCGCGGTCGGGTCGACCGTTAAGAAGACGTCGGTCTCCGAGAGTGTTCTCATTGTAGAGACTGGGACACGGAATCCGGGGCGTCGCACCATCTTCGCCGCGAGTTCATCGGATAACTTTCGAATCCGCTTGTTCATTGCGCGGAATCCGATCTTGTAGTAGAACCAGAATGCTCCGGACAGGAGCGCTTCATCCTCGCCATACCCCATCTGCCTCGCTCGCACGACAAAAACTCGCGAATCGAAATGATGATAGAATATCCGGAAGAACTGCTCGAAGAAATGCGGCGACTCGCCGCCGCGGAAAGTCGGGAAGATATTGATGGCGATCTCGGTGCGGTCGAACAGCAGAGCCGCGACCCCATAGCCGACCGGCATCCCATTGCGCACGAGTAACGCGCCGAAATTGGACTCCAGCGGAAGCCTCGCCTCCGGCAAGGACCCATACAACACGATCCGGCAGCCACGCCCGCAGTCGAAGGTATAGACTTCCGAGGGATTACCGAAAGTCAGCGGAAAGAGCTCCCGGTTACGTATTCCCAGCGCCTCGTTAATGTCGTTGAGCAATAGCTCACCTTCGCGTCTAGTGACATGACGCAACGGGGTCGGAGCGGCCGCTAGCTCCAGCCGAACATCCCGCGAGCGCGGGCGGAACGATTCATCCTGATAGAATCGCTCCTTGCACTCAACCCGATGCGAACTGCGTGATGACCTCATGCCGGTCAGATCCCAGTCGATCAACAGGCCGAGAGATTCCCACTGATCGCGAATCACTCGAGGCGGTAGCCCTGACCCCGCGAACAGGTTGACCAGTGTCTGCAATTCATTCTTGTCCCCACCGGAGAGCCTGAAGAACTGCTCGATATCAAACTCTTCGTCGTTGTCTATTGGATCATTCTCTTCCCAACTGACCAACTGATTGACCAGGTTGGCCAGGCGAGACCAGATATCTTCGGCGCAATGCTTCCAGTTTATGCGGAGTGAACCAGGATACCTGGCCAGCAGATAGCGAGTGATATCGTAATTGAACTGGTAGCAGGTGATGGAGCCATCAATACCAGTGTCATCCAGCTTGGATGCCTTTTTGTCGCGAGACAGCTTCTTGTAGGCACCTACTCGCCTGCCGAAATGTCTCAGTTCGGTTTCGGCAAGATCGAAGACCGTAGCATTATCCGGATACGCTCGAATAACACAGAGGAGGTCATGGTAGCGGATCAAGTCAGATGCAGAGAGGATGCGACTTTGGGAGAGCGTTCTCACCAGAGATGCGCGTTCCTTCGCGGCCGAAACAGAAAATGTTGAACGCAGTCGCTCAAGTCTATTGAGCAGAGTGTGAGTTGAGTTTGCGGTGGCTGGTCGTGGCATACCGGGACATCCCTTTGACTGAGTTGTTCGCCACAAGGTAGGACATTAAAAGTCGGGACGCACTGCTTTTCGGGGTGCGGATACCTGTCGTCGTCTTATCAGACCGAACTCCCCTCTTCCTTCTTCTCGTCCGCCAAAGTCATGATATCTCTCACCAAGACCGGCTCGACTGCGTAGAACCCCTGGCCGTACCTACAACGTGACTGTAGCCCGAACGACCGCGCCATAGCCGTCAGATTCTCAATGTAGTCTCGTGATTTCTCTGGATTGAGGAACTGGGAGCGGTGCGCAGACAGTGCCGCGATCCATTGGTCGAAATGCGGCGTAATATCCACCACGAAATTCGGCGTCACTCCCGGTGGAAGGAAGTAATGAAAAATGCGCGTGACCAGATGCGGTTCACCGGGAATATCGACTTTCTTCAACGCCGCCAAATTGGCGGCATTCAGCGCAATGATGCCGCTCGCCACGTGGTCGGGATGCGACTGGCGTCGCCCGTGTCCAACATGCGGGTACGGCGCCAGCAGGATCTTCGGACGCGACTGCCGAATTATCGCCGCTAAAGCCAATCGCTTCTCGTAACTATCCTCGAGTCGGGTATCTCCCCAATCGAAGGTCTTCACGATATCCGCGCCAAGTATTGCCGCGGCATCTTTCACCTCTTGCGCCCGTATCTCAACTGTGCCGCCGGTCCCCATTTCACCCTGGGTCAGGATGACCAGCCCGCATTTATACCCCCGCTTGTGAAGGTCTATCAGGACGCCGCCGGTGCCGACTTCAACGTCGTCGGGGTGTGCGCCAATTGAGAGCAGGTCGTAGGTTTGGGATGTGGTCATATCTCCTCGCTAATAGAAAACCCGGAGAATCTCTTCTCCGGGTCAGAACACTCAGACAGCCGATTAGTTCGGCTAGTTATTGGCGCGGAACTTCGCCGCGTGGTACATAACCATTTCGCGAAGCAGATGATAAACGTACTGGTTGTCGGTCGCCGGGTTGCCCGGATAGCCGACGTACGTGAGCGTATCGATCGTCAGATCCATGTCTTCCATCAGGAAACGCTCAAAAGATGTCGTCTGCTCGTGGAAGTTGAACTTCGATTCCGGCGAAGAGGCGATCCAGATATTCGCGTCATCAAGCGCCGTTCCACCCTGCTTGACCAGGAGCGTATCCAGGTTGTTCGCCAACCAGCGACGCCAGGTCGGTGCATGGGTCTTGGAAACGGAGTCAAACGGCAGGTGGAATGCGAACTCCAGCGCCGCGGTCTTCGGGAACGGTCCGCCCAGTTGCTGACCGGTCAGCAGATGTGTGATCAGCGTTGTGCTATCCGCGATCTGATGGCGCTCAATGATCTCCAGGCTATTGGTATGCCGAGCGCCGGTTGTGACCAGCGCGGTATCATGCGGCGAAAATGCGACCGATCCGCCAATGAACATGCGGGTGATCGGGTTAGCCGAAGATGAATCGATCTGGCGCGCCGCCACTGTCCGGCTGTAACCGGTCGTCAGGTTCAGTCCATTCTCAAACAACGCATCGTTGAACAGCGTCATGAAGCCGCCGTTGCCGTTCGGACCGTCGAAATCAAGCGGGCCATCGACAACAGTAATATTGCTGAAGACGCCGGGGTGTTTGATCGCCGCGCGGAACGCGCCATACGCTCCCTGACCAATGCCACCGATCCCCTGATACGCCGGGTCGACAATCAGGCTGGGATAACGGAACCGCAGGGTCTGGATCAGCGCGTCGCCGATAACGGAATCATACATACCGCCAGGGATAGAGTTACCGTAAAAGTAGCCGCCATAGATGCGATCGTTGGCTACGCAGGCGACGACGATCGGATCCAGCAGACCTTCGGCCGTCAACTCGTTACAGATCTTGTGCAGGCCGTACTCGAAATAATACCACTGGTCGCTTTCGCCAGGGGCGAGCAGGATCAGTAGTGAAGCCGGCGCGGCATCCTGCACCACCGAGGGTGACGCCCAGACGGTCATGCGCAATTGGCCATCACCATTGGCACGCTGGAACGTCAGATCGGGTGTGAACGGCGGTGTTTCCTGCGGCAACCACGTCCAACCATACGTATCTGTTCGCGTCGGAATGTTGGTCCCCCGGTCTGAGCATCCAGCCAGCGCCAGGATGACGAGTGCGGCAATGACCGCGCATATATACAGCAAACGTTGCATGATCATCCTCTCCTAGACCCGATAGTTACACGACAGGATCGTTTCATAGGTTGCGGCTTTATAGGCACCAGGGAAACCCTCGAAATGGTCGTCCTGATCCTTGTCCAGTGACGTAATGGTCACATCATCAAACTTGATATAGCTGGTCGCCAGACCCAGATCCCAGCGCTGAACGTGGAACTGCAATCCGCCGCTGATACCGAGCTTATCGCCGGTATCGGTGAACTGCGGAGTAAAGGCGATACCATCGCGGCTGGCGCCCTGATCGAACCCAGCGCCACCGAAGAGCGAAAGGTACGGCAGCGCCAGATAGGACGCGCCAACCGCTACCTTCATGGTGTTGCGGAACTCGGATTTGCTCTGCTGATCCTCGGAGAAGAAAGCTTCTTCCGTCGCCGGGTCATCGGTGATCGGCGGTAAACCGCGAATCCCGCTGTAGGCAAATTCAAAGCCGGTGAAGCGTGACCAGACC
>JAYRFH010000293.1:0-3406 GCA_041908405.1 Candidatus Zixiibacteriota bacterium | reverse complement strand
TTCGCCGGCCAGGGCATCAGTAAAGCGATCAAGACCGCCCACAACCGCGAAGTAATGAAGGCTGTTTCCGACGCGATACGTTCCGATAGCGAACACAGACTGATTTTCGCCAACTGTGTCGATTTTGATCAACTCTGGGGGCACCGCAACGATGAAGTGATGTTCGCCAGGGCGCTTGAAGAATTCGATACAGACCTCGGCGCGCTGATTCCTCGTCTTCGACCAACCGACTTGCTGATCATTACCGCCGATCACGGCTGTGACCCGACCCAGAAACACTCGACTGACCATACGCGTGAATACGTCCCACTGCTAGTGTTCGGTGATTCTGTGCGACCGTGTATCGACCTCGGCGTACGCGAATCCTTTGCGGATCTCGGCGCCACCGTCTGCGACCTGATGGAAGTCTCCCCAACTTCCGCTGGTCGCTCCTTCCGCGCCCAGATTGAGAGACAATGAACATGGCTCCACTTGATCCGCTTCTCATCGAGCTGCACCGCAAGATCGAACAAGCCGCGCTTCCCTCTGAAGTAAATGAACAAAACATCAGACAACTCTGTACTGATGCCGTAACCTTTGATATGTATGCCGTGGTCGTTAATCCGGTCTGGGTTAAATTCGCCTCTGGCCTGCTGGGAGGCAAACGACCCCGGGTTGTCTCGGTCGCCGGTTTCCCGCTTGGCGCCAATCGCACCGATATTAAGGTCGCCGAATCTGTCGAAGCGATCGAGGATGGCGCGCACGAAATCGATATGGTCGCCAATGTCGGATGGATCGTTTCCGGACTGTTCGGCGAAGTTGAAACCGAGATCCGAAAACTCCGCCGCCAACTCCCCGCCGAAGTCGCTCTCAAAGTGATTATCGAGGCCAACAAACTGACTCCCGCACAACAGACCGATGCTACCAACGCGGTCATCAATGGCGGCGCGCAGTTCGTCAAAACCGGCACCGGCTTCTTTGGCGGAGCGACTGTCGAAGAGGTCAAACGGCTGGCCGAGACCGCCAAAGGTCAGATACAGGTCAAAGCCTCAGGAGGCATCAAATCGGTCGAGGACTGCCAAATGATGCTGGCCGCCGGGGCCAGCCGGATCGGTACTTCGTCCGGACCCGCCATTCTGCGACAACTCAAGCAGTTATCAGACTGATTCCACCGCTCCAAGAGGTGATACTCAGATTCCCATTTACGCTTTTTTTTACTCGTACAGGGTCGTATATTTGATTTGTGGACAGACCCGATGACAGCCCCGTCCGCAAGCGCCCCTTTGTCGGCATTCATTTCCGATGCTGCAAAGTTTACGCCCGCATTTACCTGAACAATTCGGGGACCGCGTTTGTCGGGTGGTGTCCCAAGTGTGCCCGCAAGGCCGAGATCAAAGTCTCAGAGTCAGGGTCGAGTACTCCGTTTTTTACGACTGACTAACAGGAGCCGGATTACGTGTCATTGTTGAAATCAAAGATCGTCGTCGTCCCGATGGGGGATGTCGATTTCATGATGGTCAACAAGCTGGCTTCCAACCTCGGCCCGGTCTTCAGCCGTTCGGTCGATATCCTCAAAGGGATGAAAATGCCTTCCGAGGCATTCAACGTCATACGCAATCAATACTACGCCCAAGTCATTCTCGCGAAACTCGAGCGGACCAAAGCCAACAGCCGCGAGAAAGTTCTGGCTATCTGCGAGGAAGATCTCTATCTCCCTGACGAAAACTTCATCATGGGATATGTCGACCGCCTCTCCGGCACATCGGTACTGTCGCTCTACCGCATTCGCCAGGAGTTTTACGGCCTCCCTGAAGATGAAAGCAAGGTCTATCCGCGCCTTTTCAAAGAGGCAGTCCACCGCCTGGCGCATCTTTTCGACCTGACCGAGTGCCGCAATCCAAAATGCGTGAATTATTACAGCCAGATAATGCTCGACATCGACAACAAGAGCGACAAGTTCTGCGATATCTGTAAACGGAATCTGACCAGCGTGGTCTGACGATCAGAAGAGTACATGAACTTAGAACAGATCATCGACCTGCTTCGGAATGACACCGAGGTCAGCGACAATATCAGCCATTGGAAATCTTTCTCCCCCAAACCGGCTGTGTATGCGGATTTCCCGACCGAACTGAACGACCGCTTGGTGGCGACCATGCGCGCCCGGAATATCCGCCAGTTGTACTCGCATCAGGCCGATGCCGTCAAGGCTGTCATGGCAGGCGATGATGTCGTGGTCGTCACCCCGACCGCTTCCGGCAAAACCCTCTGCTACAATCTCCCGGTTCTAAACCAGATCATGCGGGAGCCAAACTCTCGCGCGCTCTATCTTTTCCCGACCAAGGCGCTTTCGCAGGATCAACTGTCCGAGCTATATGAGCTGATTCAGAAGCTCGATGTTGATATCAAAACCTACACCTTCGATGGCGACACGCCGCAGACCGCCCGTCGCCTCATCCGCTCGGCCGGACATATAGTGGTGACCAATCCGGATATGCTCCATGCCGGCATTCTCCCCCACCACACCAAGTGGATCAAGCTCTTCGAGAATCTCAAATATGTCGTGATCGACGAGATTCACAATTATCGGGGTATTTTCGGCTCTCACCTCGCCAATGTCATCAAGCGGCTCAAACGGATTTGCGCCTTTTATGGCTCCAACCCGCAATTCATCTGCTGCTCGGCTACTATCGCCAACCCGGATGAACTGACCGCGCGCATTATCGGCCACCGTCCGACCTTGATAGACAACAACGGCGCCCCGACTGGCGAAAAGCATTTCTTAATTTACAACCCACCGGTCGTGAATAAACAACTCGGCATTCGGCGCTCCTCCATCAACGAGGCCGCCCGCCTCGCCGCCCTATTCCTGCGCAATAAGGTCCAGACGATCGTTTTCGCGCATTACCGGCTCTATGTCGAAGTGTTACTGACGTACCTCCAGCGCGAACTGAAAGGGGATTTCGGCAAGGGGATCAACATTGCCGGCTACCGCGGCGGATATCTTCCGAACGAGCGCCGCCAGATAGAATCCGGCCTCCGAAGTGGCAATATTACCGGCGTGGTCTCAACCAACGCCCTGGAACTTGGCGTCGATATCGGCTCGCTCGATGTCTCCCTCATCGTCGGCTACCCCGGCTCTATTGCCTCTCTCTGGCAGCAGGCGGGTCGCGCCGGGCGACGCTCCGGTACTTCCGTCACCGTCATGATCGCCAATTCGAGCGCCATCAACCAATTCCTCTGCTCCGAGCCGAAATATATCTTCGACAAAACGCCGGAGTCTGGCATTATCGACCCGGACAACCTGATAATCCGGACGAGCCATCTCAAGTGCGCCGCGTTTGAATTGCCCTTTGGCGTGGAAGAATATGGGGATGACACGGATACCCGTCAGATTCTTGAATATCTGGCGGACCAAAGTATCCTG
>JAYRFH010000292.1:0-3116 GCA_041908405.1 Candidatus Zixiibacteriota bacterium | reverse complement strand
GACGGGTTACCAGCGCCGAGGCAGCCAACCGTGTCATTGTCGGTCTGGACTGCAAAAGCCTGGTTGAAATACGCGCGCAGGAAGTTCTCGCCACCCGGATCCGGGGGAAGAGTATCCAGCTTCACGTTGTTGATCGCCAACAAGTCCGGAGAAGTCACCTTGAAACCGTTCGAGACGTTGACACGCTCGCCGGTGGTGTTGTCATAGATCACGCTGAACGACGGATCGGTGTTCAGCTTGATGTTCGGCCCGACCATGGTTGAACCAGTCGGGGTGATTGTCACTGCGCCATCTTGGGCATAAGCAGAGATACCCAAAGAAAGGATCAGTGCGAATAGGATCAGAAACGAATTACGCTTCATTTTTGTCTCCTAACAAACAAACGTTCGTTAACAAATTTGCGAGTTGCCACGCTTAACTGTGCCGCTGAATCCCCTCAGTGTCCGTCACTTTGTCTCCAACAACGAGAGCCAACAAGTCATTGAAAGCGGTAACGGCGCCGGGCTCAGTCAAACGTCCTTTCTTTGAGCGTGTGCAATGAAGCCTTTCTTACGCGTCCTCCTTTCTATCAAAAAAAGCCTGCATTTCTTTATTCTGTCTTGTCGCGTCAGAGACGCGGTTTGCTTTCAAGTATCCGCGAAGTAGTCTGCAAGTAAGCGGGCCAATTATGTGGCCCGGTCTGGTGCTCCGTTAGAATCTGGTTAATTCTTCCGGAGCATCCGTCTTATTCGGTCAGTGCCGTGCTCCCTTACGGGCAGGCCGGCAGCGTCGGCTTCGGCGTTACCGTCAGGTACGCTATCAAGAGCGACAGGTCCGAAAGATCCGGCGTTGTCCCCGCGCCATTGACGTTCGCCTCCTTGATACAGGGTAGCGTTGGCTTGGGGGTGACCGTCAAATATGCGATCAATAGCGACAGATCCGAAAGATCCGGCGTCTCAGCCGGGCCCTTATTCACGTTGCCGGTCGTGCCGATACAGCATCCGGCGTTGACGGTTAGCGAACCGTCAAACGTGTAAACCTTCGCGGTATCCAGAACCGCCATAGTGTCGGTCTTCACCGTGATCCAGTCACACGGCGGGATGGAGACCTTCGATGAATCTATGCAGTTGCCACCAACCCACGTGTTGCACTTCCAGCACGAGGTATCCTGGAACGGCACTCCCACTATTCCGATCGCGGTCCCGTTGGGACGCGCAAAAATGAACTTGTCGAGGAAATCGGTCTCGATCGAGATGAGCGCGGTCCGGTCGACCAGGGTGTCCGAAATGCAGAGAATATCAGCGCGAAGGCTGAACAGCAACGCTTCCTGCTGACGCGGCGGGAACGGCGGCGGCAACATCGGCGGCGTGATATCAAAACTGGCCAAACCGGTAACCAATATGTCAGTACCGGTGCCGGAGATCGAACGTGTCCGGACCAGATCCCAGTTCTGGATCAGCGAGCCCGTCAGGTCAATATTACCAACCGTTACTAGAGTATCTTTGATATACCGGTAGGTTGGCGGGACGCCAGTATATTGGTTGGCCGGGATAGACTGGGAGTCGATACACAATTGGCCGTTGTACTGAAGACACTTCCAGTACGTGGTGTCCGAAACCAGCGTGGTATCGATCTGGAATTTCATGATATCCGGCCGGTTGAGCCGAAGCCAGAGCGAGAAACCGGCAATGGAATCATTGATGTTGGTGACATAAACCGAGATCCGGGAGTTCTGCTGGCACGACGTCCCGGTCGTGTCGCTGACTCTGAGCACCAATTGGGGGACCGCCGATGCCGTGGACGGCACCAAGGACAATACAAACAGAAATGCAGCTACTGTTCCGAGCAGCACCGCCGAGCGCCGCGAGGGAAAGCCGAACGGCATGAGCGCCTCCTTGATAGATGTACGAATACCCATTCCTTAAGCTTGCCTACAACACACCTGACAGAGACAGATACCGCGACCAGTCGGAGATGATGTCTACAGACAAAACATCATCGCTTACTGGACGGAACGATCTCCGCAGTCCGTAACGATTACGTGTGTTTCTTTAACAGTAGTGCGTTTGTAAGTAACCTGTTGTATCACTCGGTTCGCCCCCACAGCAGGACCGAGGATGGAGTACTCACTCAGAACAGTTTCGCTTCGGAAAGAGCTTTGGCTTTTTGACTTTTGGTGTATGCCGTTCTGTGGAATCCTCACCTATCATCCAACGGAGAATATACAGACACTCTCCATTTATGTCAACACCAAAAGCCGAAAAAACCTTGTCAATATGCGGAAATCTGCCCTGGCCGATCTTCTGAACGGTCTCACCACCAAGAGCTTTGCTCACTCCCGACGCTGAAATCGCGCAATCAGCCTGACTCCGTTTGGTTCTTACCGCGCCTCCTGTTACTCCATTCGCTCTTCGCGCGGATATCGCGAAGAATGTTCAATTTCTTTTTAGCCGTCTTATCATTAATAAGAATCAGGACCGAAAATGCGACTTTGGCGACCGCGTCGACCTGATCGACTCGCCCCAACTCAATTCTCCCCGGCGCCTCTTCCAGTTTTCGGTATTCCCTTGCGCTTCTTGACCATCCACCCGAAAATGGACCCACCAAAAGCCGGTTCACCCTGGATCCGACGCCCGTGCGCTGTGCAAGTTCTGCACAGCGCAAAGCCTGCCCCAGCGAGCCACTCGTCGCTGAGACCGAACAGAAAGAGCGAACACCCCCTTCTCTGCCTTCCGAACAGCAAAGACCAACCAAGGGTCGCATCGTGCTCCCGCTATGCTCCCGCTGTTCGCCGGAGCACGCTTGCGCGCCGGTGTCGGTTCGGCTTGAAAGCGTTATATCGTTGTGTAGCAGGACAAACGACCGGCCTACTCGGGCCCATTCGCGAGGCAAAACAGGTGGCGCTCCCGTCATGCTCCCGCGCCCAATTTGCCTCCGGTCCAGGTACCCAATCCGATCAGCTCCGCGGCGCTGGGGCGCCAACACAGTTTTGCTGTTGACTTAAAGCCTCAAAATCGGAACATTCCGAGCTACTAACTTCAGCGACAAGGGAGCTTTACCGCATGGCTCGACTATCCCGGGCAACCCGTGAGACGATCAAGACCATCCTGGTCATTCTGGCGGTCTTGGTGATTGTC
>JAYRFH010000291.1:0-4074 GCA_041908405.1 Candidatus Zixiibacteriota bacterium | reverse complement strand
GACCTACAATCTGTTCACGTTATTCTCTGGCGTAGCCGTCGTCTGGCTCTACTATCTCTTCTTCTCGCACAACTACGCCTTCAAATACGTGTACGAATACAATGAACGCGCCCAACCGCTGATGTATATCATCTCGGGTTTCTGGGGTGGTCAGGAAGGAACCTATCTTCTCTGGCTCTTCCTTAACGCGTTGTTCGGCTACATCATCATCAAGCGCGGTGGACAATACAAGTACTGGGCGATGGCCGTTTTCAGCGTCATTAATCTGTTCTTCTTGCTGATCCTGACCAAGCTGTCGCCGTTCGCGCTTCTTCCAGTGGCCCAGACCGATGGCCTCGGTCTCAATCCGCTGTTGCGCGATCCGTGGATGGTCATTCATCCGCCGATCGTTTTTATCGGGTACTCCATGGCCGCGGTGCCGTTTGCGATTGCTTTGGCCGCATTGATAATCAAAGACTATTCCGGATGGCTGAAACGCGCCTTTCCCTGGGTCGCCATTACCGCCCTGTCACTTGCCGGTGGTAATATCCTCGGTGGCTTCTGGGCGTACAAGACGCTTGGCTGGGGTGGCTTCTGGGCCTGGGATCCGGTCGAGAACTCCTCATTTATTCCGTGGGTCGTTTCACTCGCACTCTTGCACGGCATGATCATCGAGCGACGTTCCGGCGCTCTTCGCCGATCAAACCTTTTGCTCGCGTCATTCGTTTTCCTGCTGGTCGTCTACGGAACATTCCTAACACGGTCAGGCGTGCTTGCAGATTTCTCTGTCCACAGCTTCACTGATCTCGGAATTAACAACTACTTGATCGGCTTTATAGTGGTGACCGTTGGATTGACTTTGGCCATCTTTCTCCCGCGGGCGAAATCAGTACCGAGTGCTCCGCTCAACTATAGTTACTTTAGTCGCGAATTTTCACTTTTCGCGGGTTTGGCCATGTTGCTGTTGTTTGGTCTGGTAGTCCTTTTCTGGACTTCGCTCCCTCTCCTGACCAATCTGGTCGGCGCCGAACCGCGGGCCGCGAATCCTGAAACCTACAATGGATTTGCCTTACCGTTGGCAACCATTATGGCCTTTCTTCTGACCATTGCGCCATTTGTTCAGTACACCGACTTCCGACTCGAAAACTGGAGCCGTAAGCTGCTCATCGTCGGCGGAACTGCCGCGGTTATCGGCTTCGGCCTATTCGCCGGCCTGCTTCAGTCCGGCATTCTCTTCGCGGTCATCTTCCTCCTGGTGATGACCGGCGTTGGTCTGTACCTATTCAAGAAAGACATTCTTAAGGCGCTGATACCGGCCATCGCGGTATTTGTCATCACGATTGGCGTATCTGTCGCCCTCGGAGTGACCGATTACCTCTATCTGCTGTTTTTCGCCACCGCGCTGATGGCGGCAACTTCCAATGCCATCCATCTCGCTGGTTTTGTCCCTGATAGGTGGAAAATGATGGGCGGCCAGCTCACACACTTCGGATTTGGCCTGATGTTGGTCGGCATACTCGCCTCCGCCGCTTTCACCAGTAGTGAAAAGGTTGTCATCCCGAAAGGGGAGAGCCGCGACGCTTTCCAGCGCTCCATCACTTACAACGGCATGGCGAACGAGATAACGCATCCCAATAACGAGCTGAGACTGCTTATCGCTCATAACGGCTCAACAGAGGAAGCTCGCCCCCAACTCTATTTCTCGGAGCGCATGCAGGGGACCATGCGTCGACCCTACATCGACCGTACGTTCACCGCTGATTATTACATGGCCCCTGAGCAGATCGAACAAGGGAATGAGAAAGAGGGTCTGGTCCTCGGCAAAGGGGAGACTCGCCGGGTGAATGACCTGGTCATCACCTTCAAGGGCTATTCGATGGGCCAGCATGGAGCGGAGAACGAGGGCGGGATGATGGTCGCGGCGCAGCTCGAGATCTCGACCGAGGGAAATAGCTTTACACTCTCACCAGCGGTCGAGCACTCCCAAAACGCGGCAGGGGAGACTGTCCGCACTCAGCGTCCGGATTCCATTGTGGTTGCTGGCCAGACCTATTACGTGCGCCTCGAACAGATCATGGCGGACCAGGGAGCGGTTGCGATCGCCATTCCCGGTCTTATCCAAAAGAGCCCCGAGCAGTTGGTGCTGGATATCTCCAAAAAACCACTTATCAATTTCGTTTGGATCGGCGCTATCCTCATTATGATTGGTTCGCTTATCACCTTCCTGCGACGTAGGGAAGAGATGTACGCGCCTCAAAAAGCCGCTCAGGAAGCTGCCTCTGCGGTTGTCGAACCATCCCGCACCTGACCTGAGATATCTGCTGAACGTAGCCCGAGCCGGTCGATATACCCTATCTTCCGGCTCGTTGCTTTTGCCGCCGCAAGAGCCAGGTCAGGACCATAAAGTAGTCCAGAGGTCAAGTGCACTATGGGAGACAGATTGCGCTTGGTAATCCCGATCCCAGCCCCGATCGGCTAACTATATCCCGGCCGGACACTACAATTGCTTTACCCTTACTAACTTAATAATCAATACAACATTGTGATATTATTCTCAAAGAATCAGGCCAACGAATCTCAGTATATTTCTTTCTCCTTCCGATAACAGGAGTAAATCGGCATTATATAGGCTATTCAATCCATATAATGCTTGACAAATAAGGTAGATTGTGCATAAATTCACAACCGACGGCCGGCGGGATTGAACCCGCCCCCAGAGGACACGAAATTCTCGCCCGTTACCGGCTGCCGAAGCCAACGGCTCACCGGCCACGGCGATTCAGATGTAGACGAGGTGACCAAATGAAACGCTTTTTCACGCTACTGCTCCTGGTGGCTGTCTTCGGCCTCGCCCAGACGGCCCTCGCTCAGGATGATAATGCTACCTGCCTGACCTGCCATGCCGAAGAGGGGATGACAGGTCTGGACCGTCACGGAGTCGAGATTCCGATGACGGTCACGCAGGGCGCGATCGACTCTTCGGTTCATGCCGGCATGAATTGCGTCGATTGCCACACCGACCTGGCCGGTGTGACTGATTATCCTCACAATGAGACCGCCAATCATGTCGATTGCGGTACTTGCCACAGCGATGTCCAGCCGATCTACAATGAATCGGCGCACGGCACCGCATCACAGGACAACCCAAACGCTCCGACCTGTGCGTCCTGTCACTCCAAACATGATATTCGCCGCGACACAGACGAGAAGGCAACTACGTCCGCCAGGAATTTACCGAACACCTGTTCAGCTTGTCACTCCAAGCTGGCGCTGAAGCTTGATCCGGACATACGGATCGCCGATTCCCATGACCGCTATATGCGTGGTATCCATGCCGAAGGGATCGCCAAAGGCGTTGGTTCTGCCGCCTCCTGTAACGATTGTCACGGTATGCACGACCTGAAGAAGGCGTCGGATCCGAAGTCGCTCGTGAATAAGATGAACATCCCGAGCACATGCGCCAAATGCCACAACGATATCTATATCCAGTACAGCCGCGGAATCCACGGCAAGGCACTGGCCGCAGGTATTCTCGATTCACCGAACTGCACCGATTGCCA
This sequence comes from Candidatus Zixiibacteriota bacterium, assembly GCA_041908405.1. Taxonomy (GTDB): domain Bacteria; phylum Zixibacteria; class MSB-5A5; order GN15; family FEB-12; genus FEB-12. The sequence continues at coordinate 535 of JAYRFH010000291.1, read as the reverse complement.
TGGTGAGCACGAGATCCTACAGATAGATGACCCCAATTCGCCGGTGAACTCCTCCAATATGTCGGATTTTGTCTGCGCCAAATGCCACAACGACCCGCGTATCAACGAGAAGTTCGGTCTCTCGGGCGCCAAATTCTCGTCCTATCAGGATTCTTATCACGGGCTGGCGGTGAAAGGTGGGTCGGTCAAGGCGGCGACTTGTGCGTCGTGCCACAAAGCTCACGAGATCCTGCCCAAAACGAATGTGGCCTCCTCGATACATCCGGACAACTTGACCGCGACCTGTCAGAAGTGTCACCCGAAAGCGAACGCGTCATTCGCGGCCAGCTATTCGCACAACACCGCCGAAACGGAATTCCATGACCTGAACTCGGTCGTCGAAGATATTTATATCCTTGCGATCGTCCTTATCATCGGCGGTATGATCGCCCACAACCTGATCATCGTTGGACGATTTGTAGTCGACAAGCACCGCGCTAACAAGGGCCAGCCGACAGTCGAACGATTCACCAAGGGAATGGTCTATCAGCACCTT
>JAYRFH010000290.1:0-4987 GCA_041908405.1 Candidatus Zixiibacteriota bacterium | reverse complement strand
ATGGCGGGTTAGCCTACTTTGGCGGCTAGTGAACGGATCAGGTCGGTCAACTGCTCAATACGGAACGGTTTAAGGAGTACCTCGGTGATCCCCGAGGCTGATATCTCGGACTGATCCAGCCCAGCCTCCCAACCGGTCACCAGAACAATGGGGATCTGCGGGTGGAGCGCCCTGAGCTGGCGGGCTACCTGAAGGCCGGTCATGTCCGGCATGGCCAGATCGGTCAGGATGATGTCGAATTTGCCCGCAGAGGCCAATCTCAGCCCTTCTGAGCCACTTGCGGCCGTTTGGACGTGGTATCCCAGGGATTGGCACATGGCCGAGATAAGGTCCAGGATGACGGCCTGATCGTCAATTGCAAGCACCCGGACCTGCTTTGAGATTTTACTAGAAGCCGCAATTTGAGTGGCGGTCTTCAAAGGGAACTTGAAGCTGAGATAGGCCGGGGTCGGGCCAGTTTTGTCGGCGGCGAAGAAACAGGTACCCTGACTGACTGGCTTGAGAAAGACATCCGATGGACGGTGCTGGAAGGCCTGGTCGGCCGGAAGGTAATCACCGAAATTGGCCACTGCTTCGACCGGAGGGAAATTCTTCCGGTGGCGCGAAATGTCGAGATAGAGATAATTGTCGGAGACATAGGTGGCGATGGAAATGACATCCTCATCCGTCGCAATCGCGGCAAAGCGATTAAGGACTGATTCAAACAATTGCCGTATCTCGCTGTCAGGGAAATGGATACTAACCGCCTGCCCGAGCTTCACATCGAGCTCGCGAGGTCTCCCCCCTGCCATATACAGATCTCCGGAAATATGGATATCCCGAAGAACTGACTCCACAGAATGGTTTACGGTTCCAGTTAGTGGATCTTCGAGAACATGCGTGGTCTCGGACGGAAGGATCAGCGCTCTCTTGACGAGTCGGGCGGCGTTATCTGCCTCGGCCACTATCGATTTGAGCATCGAACGTAATTCGCCGGAGACCTCTTCCCTACCCGCGGCCAAATCGGCCGAGCCAATAACCGCTGAAAGGTGGTTGTTCAATTCATTGATGAGCGGCGCAAGCCGCTCGCCTTCCTCTGCTGAGAACTCAAACTTCTCCGCGCGACCCGTTATGGTCGTCATGTTGCACCGGAGTACATACAGGCCCACCGCAAGTGTTATGAGCCGTTCCCATTCCATTCTCTCTGATTCAGGCAGATCGTAGAGAACTATCACAACTACTTCATTGACTCCAGTCGTGCCGGCCAGCGGACAGACCGCCAGCATCTGCGGATGGCGTCGTTCGCCGAACATGGCATGCAGAGACTGTTGGGTCGACGGGCTGAAAGACTCAAGCGCGGAGAGTACCGAGCGTTTGCCATAAACGAACTTTGGCGCCACTTGTGAGAGCGCGTCTCCCACCAATCCTTCTCCCGGTTCAATCAGGAGATCCACAATGTCGGTCTGGATCACGTTGAAAGAATCAGCCGCGGTGAAGGAACCATGCGCATGCCGCACCAGCGTGATCATTTGCGAGTGAGCCGGAAGAATATCTTCCAAATGTCGCATGAACGACCCGGTCCGCGGTTCGCCGGAGGTCTCGGAAGGTTGGATGAGCTGAATCACTTTTTCAAAGCCGAGGCGACGCGAGAGATCGCGGCGTGATGTTTCCCGCTGTTGCAGTGCAAAGCGAGCCAGCAGGCCAAAAAACGCGAGCAAGCGAAGATCCTGATCGCTGACATTAAAAGGGCCGCCATCTTTGCGCAGCAGGAGAGCATCGGTTGAATCGCTCGTCACCGGGAAAACGAGAGATGAACGGACGACCGCGGCGCGGCCCTCGCGATCACCTGATTCATGGTTGATGATGAGCGGCTTGCGGCGCTCCAGCGCTTCAGACAAAGTCAACCGATACTGGTCGGTAAGATCTGAGAGAGATTCGGTGCCGCCGTAAATCTGCACGCCGCCCCCGGATAGTCCACAGAGGTAGACTTCGTTGCATCCAGCCAGACCGACCAGCTGGCGGCAGAAGTCCGGCAGATTGGCCGAGCCGGAAAGAGACTGCGCGCTGGCCGATAGTCGATCTATCAGGCCGGTTTGGCGGAGAGTGACCTGCTCGAGTTCAGTTCTGGCGAGCGACAATTCACGGGTCAGACGCGCCGTGCGTATCTTCTCGGCTACCCAATCAGCAACCGGCGCAAGATACATCAGTTCGGTCCGGCTGAAAGCGCGGGATTCTTCCGCAAGTAGGACGATCGCACCGATCTTCTCGCTTCCGGAGATAAGCGGTAATACGAGGCTCGACTGGAAGCGGGACTGCACCGGCATCCCCTTGGCATCGGTCAGATCAAATTGTCCGGCGATCATCGGGTCGCCAAGGTCGATTGCCTGCGCCACGACATTGCTGTCGAGCGTGAAATGTTCAAGGTGCGCCGTCTCATTTTTGGTCAGGTTGGCTGTGGCGCCAAGGATCAACTGACGCTTGCCGCGATTGATGAGGAAAGTCACTCCCGCACGCTCTGGTGTTTGAAGCAGGATCTCGCGCAACGCAAGGGTTAGAAGCTCGAGCAGTTGATATGACGCTCTTGTCTCCGTCTGTAGTGTCTGTAGCAGACTCAGACGGTTCTCACGAGTCTCAAGCTCTTCCTTGTGCGTGCGCTGATGGTCGGCAAAAAGCGCGAGCGCTACTACCACTAATCCGAATCCTAATGCAAAAACGACGTATGTCCAGGTGGCAAGGATCGGATACGCGGTGATCACAAACCATGTGTTATAGTCAGAGACCGAAGTAATGGCGTTCCAGGTGGCGGCAATAAGGATTAGAACTCCGCCGCCAATATATGCGGCTCTGCCCGCCCCACTGATTCGATGCAATTGGAGGCGGACAAAGAGAAACGTCAGCATTGCGGCCGCCAGAACGGCCATTGGCAGAGTGATCCAAAGCGAGGCCATCAGTTTGTTTCCGCCAGATCCCCGTGCAGAGTAAAGGCATCGGCCGAACTGACGCGGATCGGAACAACCATCCCCGGAGTGAGGGGTTGTTCAGTCTTGAAGAGAATGGTCTTGTTTCCTTCGGTGCGCGCACGCAGATAATCATCCGAACGGCGGGAGGCACCCTCGATAAGTGAAGAACGGATCTGCCCCACTTCACGCTGGTTGCGGTCGTAGCTTAGCGACTGCTGCAAGGCGATCAGTTTGTTCAAACGGCGGATCTTATCTTCTTCCGGAACATCATCGGGGTATTGCGCCGCGGTAGTTCCGGGACGAACTGAATAACGGAACATGAAGGCGGAATCGTACTGCACGGCGCGGACAGCATCGAGCGTCGCCTCGAACTCTTCTTCAGTTTCCGTTGGGAAGCCGACGATCAGATCAGTCGTCAATGAGACATAGTCGAGCTTCTTGCGTATATACTCGACGATCTTGAGGTAGTGTTCGACCGTGTAGATCCTCCCCATCTTCTGCAGGACGCGGTTGGCGCCTGACTGGAGCGGGAGATGAATATGCGGCAGCAACTTCGGTTCATCCGCCATGACATCGACCAAGCGACGCGAGAGATCCTTTGGATGCGAGGTCATGTATCGAATGCGTGCGACGCCGGTCTCGCGCGCGACGCGAGATAAGAGCCCGGGAAAATCAAGACCGTTGTATTCGTAGCTATTGACATTCTGGCCAAGGAGGGTGATTTCGACCACCCCCTCATCGACCATCTTCTTTATAGCATCAACTATATAATCCGCTGAGTGCTCCCGTTCTTTGCCACGCACGTACGGCACGATACAGTAGGTGCAGTAGTTGTCGCAGCCGCGGGAAATGGTGACAAAGCCGGAGTACGGGGTCTCTTTGATCGGGGCGATCATATCCATGTTTTCATGACCGAAAGCGGTCATGACGGAGCTGGTCCCCTCGATTCCTTCCAGAGCATCGGGAAGCTCGAAAAGACGGTCAGTCCCAAGGACGAAGTCGACATGCGGAACGCGACGCCGCAGGTCATCCCCCAAACGCTGAGCCATACAGCCGACAACGGCGACCTTGAGGTGTGGCTTGCGCTTCTTGAATCGATATATCTCGCCGAGACGTCCAAACACACGGTCCTCGGCCTTCTCACGGACTGAACAGGTATTGAGGATGATCAGGTCGGCCTGGGATTCATCGGCGACGCGTCGATATCCCCGGGTTATCAGGGTCGACGCAAGTGTCGAAGAATCGGCCAGGTTCATCTGGCAACCGTATGTGGAGATATGAAATGTCTCTACTTTTTGTGCACTCTTCACGTGGGTACTCCGCGATGGTCTATGGCGGCCCGGTTGTAACGCACAATGATACCGAATCCCCAGCGGAAATCAATATAAAAGGGGGCACCAGAATTGGGCCCCCAGGCTCAAAAAAGGCCCCGGCTGGAGAGCCAGGGCCTATTGGTCAACGCGTTCATTCGGCCATTTACGGCGCGCAGCCGACCTGCATGTTCGTGTTCCCGACTGTAAGGTAAGCGATCATAATGCTCAAGTCAGAGAGGTCGACATTGCAGGAATTATCAACGTCGGCGGTCAGGCCGAGTGGCAGGGTCTGTCCCGGAAGTGTCAGGTATGCGATCAAGCGCGAGAGGTCACTGATATCACACGGCGCAAACGACAGGTTGACATCGCCGGGATATAACTGGCCCGGAGCGATATGAATGCTCAGAGTCACCTGATCAGAGAATCCGCCCCAGGTGTCGCGGACTCGCAAGGTCACCGTGAAGGTGCCAGTGTCGGTTGGGAGACCCGTGACCAGGCCATCGTTATTGATGCTCAGCCCGGGCGGAAGTGAACCGGAGAGAGTCGTTATCTCCAGCGGCCCCTGGGCGCCACGCTGGTCGACCGTGTCAACATACGGGTGGAACTGCTGGCCCTCGTGGAGGTCAGCCGATGTCGTAATAACGAACATGTTCCATGTGATGTCGGCAAGGTATCGGAGAATCCAGCGATTGGGGTCGAATTTCGCCTGCACAACCTGCTTCGGCAGGTGGACCT
>JAYRFH010000289.1:0-1831 GCA_041908405.1 Candidatus Zixiibacteriota bacterium | reverse complement strand
CTCCCTACCTATATCGAAAAGAAAGATCAACTCGATACGTACGGTTTCCTCGGTTATCCCGTACTTCAGGCCGCGGATATATGTCTCTACAACGCGAACAAAGTTCCGGTCGGCAAAGATCAGGAGAAACATATCTGGCTGGCGAATGACCTCGCCAAGCGGTTCAATCTGATCTACGGAAAAACGTTCAACGAACCGGAAGCTCTGTTCACCGAGATACCGTTGATCCTCGGCTCCGACGCGCGGAAGATGTCGAAGTCATATGACAATCATATTCCGATCGAGTTCACCGACGAGCAGACGACCAAACGGTTGAAGACCTTCTTCACCGATCCGAACAAACTTCGCAAGGGGGATCCCGGTAATCCGGATAAATGTCCGGTCTACCTGTTGCATCGGGTTTACACGCCGACGCATGCTGAGGAGATCGCGCCCCCCTGCCGCACGGGTGAGCTGGGGTGTGTCGACTGCAAGATGAAATTGGCGCACAACCTGAATGAAGCACTGCGCCCGATACGTGCCCGCCGGACCGACCTGGTGAAACATCCGGACAGAGTCTGGGATATCTTAACCACCGGCGCCGAGCGCGCCCGTTCCCGCGCGCAGAACGTCATGGAGAAAGTGCGCGAGCGGATGAAAATGAACTACCGAAAGAAGAAATAGATGGAACAGACCCTTACCAATTCAACCACCGACTACCGGGTCGATCTGGACGTTTTCAACGGTCCGATGGATCTGCTGCTCTTTCTGATCAAGAAAGAGGAGGTGGATATTTATGATATTCCGATCTCGCGCATCACGCAGCAATATCTGAGCTATCTTGACATCATGCGGAATCTCAATCTCGAGGTGGCCGGTGAGTTCATCCTGATGGCGGCGACCTTGATCCATATCAAGGCGCGTTTACTCCTGCCGCGCGATGAGAATGATCCGGAAGAAGAGGATCCGCGCGAAGAGCTGATCATGGCACTCCTCGAGTACAAGAAGTACAAAGAGGCCGGCGATATCCTGCGCGACCGCGCTCTGATGGAAGAGACGACCTTTGTGCCGCCGCCGCTATTAGGCGAAGTAAAAGGGAAGGTCGATCTTAGTCCCGCGACCACGTTATTCGACCTGGTCTCGGCGTTCAAGGCGGTGATGTCAACGCGCCACGAAGAAGTGGTGCACGAGGTGATCGTCGAAGAGATCACCATCGAGGACCGCATCAAGTCGGTTCTGCTGGCGTTGCAGGATAGAGAGTACGCGCCGTTTATCGAGTTGTTCGAGCAGTCGCAAAAGCGGATCGTGGCGGTGGTGACATTTATCGCCATTCTCGAACTGGCGCGGACGCGGCGTATCAGTATCATGCAGACGGCGCCGTTCACCGAGATACGGTTGTATCGCGGCGAGTATTATCATGTGCCGGTACCGACCGAGAATCTTGATTTGGTCGAAGTGACGGCGATGAGCGAGAAGGCGGAGGCGGTGTGAGCGACAACGGACAACTCGCCTCGATCGTCGAAGCATTGGTGCTAGCCTCGCCGGAACCACTTCCCGCCAAACGGATATCACAACTTTTGGAGAACGCGACTCCCTCAAAGATCACCGAAGCGGTCGCGACACTCAATAATCGCTACATGGAGACCGGCAGCGCGTTCCGCATTCGCGAGATCGCCGGCGGGTTTCAATACCATATACTTCCCGACTACATCGGCTATGTCGAAGAGCTGTTCACGCGCCGTCGCAAAATGCGACTGACACGGGCCGCTCTCGAAACTGTGGCGATCGTCGCCTACAAACAGCCGGTGACCAAAACCGAAATAGAGCATATTCGCGGCGTCGCCTCCGATGG
>JAYRFH010000288.1:0-2227 GCA_041908405.1 Candidatus Zixiibacteriota bacterium | reverse complement strand
TAGTGTCGCATGCTGATATCCGTTCACCGGAGGAAGCGTACGGCTATTTGGCCAAGCTGAAGCAAATCGTGCAATATCTGGGCGTCTGTTCCGGTGATATGGAGAAGGGGCATTTGCGGTGCGATGCCAATGTCTCGGTCCGCCCGGAAGGGCAGGCGAAGTTCGGTACCCGCACAGAACTCAAGAATATGAACTCCTTCAAGGGAGTTGAGCGGGCGCTGAAATATGAGATAGACCGCCAGATCAAGTTGATCAGATCCGGCGGACAGGTGGAGCAGGAAACGCTCCTCTGGAACGAGAAAAAGCAAGTCGCGGAGGCGATGCGCGGGAAAGAGGAGTCGCACGATTACCGCTATTTCCCCGAGCCGGATCTGGTCAATCTGGTCATATCCGACGATTGGATCGACGAAACTCGTCGCAACTTGCCGGAACTTGCGGAGGCGAAAGCCAAGCGTTTTGTTGAGCAGTTTGGGATTCGCGAGTACGATGCTCATGTGCTGACCGACTCTCGCGAATTGGCGGAATACTTTGAAGAGATGATGCGGCACACCAGCGACGGAGTCGGTGCAGCCAACTGGCTGCAGGTGGAACTGCTGGGTGTCCTGAACAGGTCCGGCGCAGAGATCACCGAGTCAAAAGTTCGTCCGGCAATGCTGGCGGATCTGGTGAACAGGATCGCATCGGGTGAGATCTCCGGCAAAATCGCCAAGACTGTTTTCGCGGAGATGGTTGAGACGGGCAAGCAACCTTCGATTATCATAGAAGAGAAGGGACTGGTGCAGATTTCCGATGATTCCGCGATCATCCCGATTGTCGAAAAAGTGTTGGCCTCTAGTCCGGAGAGTGTCGCGCAATACCGTTCCGGCAAGGCTAATGTATTTGGTTTCTTTGTTGGACAGGTCATGAAGGCGACCAAAGGGCAGGCCAATCCGGAGGCGGTCAACCGCCTGCTGAGAGAAAGGCTGGACAGCTGATGTCACTTCCGGCACGGCTGGCGGTTTTCATTTCAGGGCGTGGCTCAGATATGCAGGCGATAATCGATGCCTCCAATCGCGGCGAACTGGCTGCGAAAGTGGTATGGGTGGTGTCAAACACGTCCAAAGCATTGGGTTTGCAGCGTGCGGCCGACCAGGGGATAGAAACCTGGGTCTTCAACGCGAAGAAGTATGACTCGGCGGAGAAGGCGGGAGTAGAATTGGTGAATCAGCTTCGCGCGCGCAGTATCGATTATGTGGTGATGGCCGGTTACCTGAAATTGATGCCGGTGGCAGTGCTAAAAGCGTTTCACAATAGAGTGGTGAATATTCACCCCGGTTTGCTTCCGAAATATGGGGGCCCCGGGATGTACGGGCATTTTGTACACGAGGCCGTATTGGCGGCTAAAGAGAAAGAGTCCGGATGTACCGTCCATCTGGCCGACGAGATCTATGATCATGGGAGAATACTTGAACAAGTTCGGGTCCCGGTGCTTCCGGATGATACGCCAGAATCTCTCGCCGCGCGGGTGCTGACCGAAGAACATCGCATTTACCCAATAGCTCTGCAAAAACTCATTACAGGAGAATATAGCAATCATGAGTAATGCCGCTACCGACCGTGTCGTGCTGACCACGGATATCAAGGAATATCCACTGATCCGTCGCGGTAAAGTCCGCGACATTTATGACCTCGGGGAGACACTGCTGTTCATCGCGTCGGACCGTATTTCCGCTTTTGATGTCGTCATGCCGAATGGCATTCCTGGGAAGGGGCGAGTGCTGACGCAGACCTCGCTGTTCTGGTTCGACTTCCTCAAGGATGTCGTGGACAATCATCTCGTGACGGCCAATGTCGATGAGTACCCGGTCAAGCTCCGCGCCTATCGTGATCAACTTGAGGGGCGTTCGATGATCGTGGTCAAGGCTGACCGGATCGATGCCGAATGTATTGTCCGCGGATATATCTCCGGCTCGATGTGGAAGGAGTTGCAGAATGCGCGCAAGTCGGGCTCGAATTCGGTACATGGGTTCGAGTTCCCCGCATCGTTGAGGGAATCCGAAAAGCTCCCTACGACTCTTTTTACTCCGTCTTCAAAGAACGATGATGGTCACGACGAGAATATCAGCTTTGAGCAGATGGTTGAGATAGTTGGCCGTGAGACCGCTGATCTCTGCCGCGATAAATCGCTCGCGGTGTACCAGAAGGCGGCGGATTACGCCCTGACCAAAGGGATCATCATCGCCGACAC
>JAYRFH010000287.1:0-5871 GCA_041908405.1 Candidatus Zixiibacteriota bacterium | reverse complement strand
CTCGAACTCGCCGTCGGTGAACTGCCCCGGCGTGGCGAGGATGGTGGTATACCGGTCATGCTTGATTTTGATTGTGGCGACCTCGTCGAATAGCCGCCTCGGCTCGAGCAGTTTGCGGATGAGAGGGATATTGTAGTCGTAGTACCGACGGTACCCCACCGACGCGACCTACCGCCCGACCGTCCGCCGCTCGCCATTATCGGCGGTGACGAACGCGACCAGCTTTTTCTCCAGTTCATCCCGCGCGATCTTGAGTTCTTCTATCCGCTTTTCCAGGTCGCGAATCGAGAAGCGGATATTCATCCAATGCCGAAGTTCTTGTTCCATATCTATCCTCCACCCCAAGTATCGCGAGGGCCACTGACAACGGCTGTCAGTGAAAATGCGGATTCTAGGTGAAAGTCAGAAATGGATCTGGGCAGGAGAGGTCGCCATACCGGCGGTCCTTCCTGCCCCTGATCCAGTCGGCACGGGACGAGAAAGGGATTACGATTTTGGCGGGGCAGGAGTCGAAGTCAGTTTCTTGGCGTTATTTTCCGCCGCTCTTGCCACCGAGGCGGGGTCTACCTCACCTTTTTTGAGGCAGTCATCGCTGCAAAGAGCGTACCGCTTCCCTTCGAAGGTGATGAACTTGGTATTGGCGTCGGGGTGGAACACCTTTCCGCAGGCGCAGACCGCCACCTCATTAGCGATCATCATATGCCCGGCTGGTTTTGCCATGATGTCGACTGGCTTTCCTTCCATCTTGTGTTCAGTCACTTTTCCGACTGGCATTGCCTTGACTGCCGACTTCTGCCCGTCTGCTAATGCACCACTCACGGCCAGCGCTAGCAAACAAAGCGACATTAAAACGGGAATACACTTTCTCATGGGGCAATCCCTCCATGGTAACAATTGGTTACTGACTGTTTCTCTTCATGCCGGACCCTGCCGGCGTTGACTTGTCCTGGACAACGCAGAATTATACACGGATCGTTAGAGCCAAGTTTGGCGTCGGATCGAAATGAAGAGTGAAGATTTGTTAAATCAGGGAATAGCGGCGTCTACAGTTGAGGGAAGTACTGATTGCTACTTCTCTTCCCTCTCTATCTTCTCAACCCGGGCGATATGCCGCCCCCCCTCGAACTGCGTCTCGATAAACTGGCGCACAGTCTCCTCAAGCTGATCTTCGGGCGTATATTTCGAAGCCAGCGACAGGACATTCGCGTTATTGTGAAGTCTCGTCAGGTGCGCCATTTCCGGATTAAGCGCCAATCCGGAACGGACACCCTTCACTTTATTCGCGGCCATATTCATGCCATTGCCGGTCCAGCAGACATTGATTCCAAGGTCCGCCTGGCCATCCGCCACCGCATGCGCGACTTTGAGTCCGTAATCGGGAAAATCAACCGAGGATTCATCGTTGGTGCCGAAATCGGTCACCTGATGTCCCAGCTTCAGAAGGAAGGCTTTCACCTTCTCTTTGAAACGGTACCCCTTGTGATCCGCCCCTACCGCAATTTTCATCAGACCGCCACCTCATTGTATTTCGGGACAAACGACAGCCAGCCATACTTGTCCGCCGCGTCACCCGAAATGATCGCGAAAAATGCTTGCTGCAGCTTCTTGGTGAGTGGTCCGCATTTCCCTGCGCCGACCTGGATCTGGTCAACTGCGGAGATTGGAGTAACTTCGGCGGCCGAACCGGTGAAGAACACTTCATCGGCGATATACAAGAGCTCGCGCGGGATATTCTGTTCGATAACTTCAAGACCAAGATCTTTGGCCAGAGTCATGATCGACTCACGCGTAATGCCCGGAAGTATTGATGCCCCTAGCGGCGGCGTGTACAGTTTGCCATTCCGCACGACAAAGATATTCTCGCCGGAACCTTCCGAGACATGCCCGTAATTATCCAGCGCGATCCCCTCGACATACCCATGCGCCAATGCTTCCATCTTGATCAACTGGCCATTCATGTAGTTGGCGGCGGATTTGGACATCATCGGAATAGTATTCGGCGCGGGACGGGTCCATGAGGAGACGCAGACCGAAACACCTTTCTCAAGCGCTTCCGGCCCGAGATATTTCCCCCAATCCCAGACAGCGATAGATAACTCAGTCGGCGAATTGGTCGGGTCGACCCCGACTGTCCCGAATCCACGATACGCTATCGGCCGGATATAACATTCTTCCATCCGATTGATGCCGACCAAATTCATGATCGCGTCATCAACCTGATCCATCGAGAACGGGATATTCATCCGATAGATCTTGGCCGAGTTGAACAAACGGCGCGTATGGTCGCGCAAACGAAACGCGGCCGGACCCTTTTTGGTCTTGTAGACGCGCATCCCCTCGAAAACCGATGAGCCGTAGTGAATGACGTGGGAAAGGATATGGATCTTGGCATCCTCCCACCGGACCATTTTGCCATTCATCCAGATATAATCAGTTTGATTGACCGCCATAGGACTGACCCTCAATGATTCAGATGAAAACCATTACTCCACCGCATGATAACAAATGCTTCTACCCCCTTCAAGGCAAATAAGATGAAAACCCCACATAGAATGACCTCTCGACCGAAAAAATCGAGAGGTCACACGCGAAAACATTATCTCGTTGTGCGACAGCGAACTCTCGCCTCGCACCCGAATCGACTGCTACTTGCGCTCCCCGGCACGCTTCCAGACCAGCGGAAGTATCCATGCCGCCAATGCGATCTTAACTACCATCCCCACCATGAACGGTGTCAGGCCCAGAGCAATCAAGGAATCAGCCGGGACAAAGCGTGACAACATCGCCAGTCCACACGCGAATATCACCGCGTAGCCGATTGTCATAGCGACAATCGAGCGGAAAACAGTACGGTCCCAACCCCGCTCTGCGAGTGAACCGACTACATATGCCGCTAGTACAAAACCGAGCAGATAGCCGCCAGTCGGCCCAAACAGCACCTGAGGCCCGGCCGCTCCACCGGCGAAAACCGGGAGTCCGGCGGCGCCTTCAAGCAGGTATGCGACCACCACACCGGTCCCTCGCACCCGCCCAAGCGCCATGGCGACCAGCAGAACGCCGAATGTCTGCCCGGTCACCGGTACCGGCGAAAATGGCAGCGGAAACGCGACATACGCCGAAGCCACTAAGAGCAGGTTGAAGGCAAGCAGGATCGGCAACTCCATCCATTTGGAGACCGGCTTGACGAGATCATATGCGACAGCACGAGTCTGCATGAAAGATATCCTTTTTGTGTCTTTGTTCGGTCAGAAGATGGCGGGTGATAGAATAGATGTCAAGTTGAAGAATGACTGACAACCGCTATCAGTGGTGGGAGGCATCTTGTTCCGGCAGAGCGCGACGAGTAATTCTTTGCAATGGGAGAGTAGTGATCGTGGCGGCCTCATCCCGCGGAGGCGGGGATCCAGCTTTCTCTTTCTCGCCAACAAAGAGCCTGGCCTGGAAATTGACTGACAGCCCCTGTCAGTGGTGGTTGCTACATTGCCTTCGACTATTGGCAGAGCAAGCGAATTCAACGGAGATCTGAGAAAGGGAAGGATCCTCATCCCGCGCAGGCGGGGATCCAGCTGATTCGTATGTTGTGCGCTGTCTACATCATGGCAAACAAACCAAACGGTACGCTTTATCTCGGAGTGACTCGTGACTTGGTAAGACGAGTTCTGGAGCACAAATCCGACAGATTTGAAGGCTTCACTCAGCGCTATTGTTGTCACACCCTCGTTTGGTTCGAGACCACATCTTGTCTCATGGCTGCCGTGCAGAAGGAAAAAGAGATGAAGAAATGGCACCGGTCGTGGAAACTGCGTCTAATTGAAGCTAACAACCCAAATTGGCGAGATTTGTACCCGGAAATCACCTGAACTGGATCCCCGCCTCCGCGGGATGAGGCACAACAAACCCGACAATGACTGCCAATAGTTGGTGGGCTGCCTCTCCCCCTTCAGCGCCCCCCTATTTTTTCGGCTTCATCCCCTTCAGCAACTCCCGCGCGATCACCAGCCGCTGGATCTCCGATGTCCCCTCGCCAATCTCGCACAACTTCACATCGCGCCAGATACGCTCCGCCGGATACGGGCCAGTGTAATAGCCGATACCACCGAGAATACCTATCGCCGTCGTAGCGCAACGTGTCCCGACCTCGGACGAATACAGTTTCGCCATCGCCGACATATGGCCGAACGGCACCCCGGCATCTTTCATCTGGGCAGCTTCATAACAAAGCAAACGCGCGGCGGCAAGTTCCGTAGCCATATCCGCCAACTTATGCTGAATCGCCTGGTTACTTGCGATCGGCTCTCCGAATTGCACTCGATCGGCCGCGTATTTAAGCGCGCAATCCAGCGCCCCCTGCCCCAATCCGATCGCCATCGCGCCGATAGATATGCGCCCGCCATCGAGCGTCATCAACATCTGCTTGAACCCCTGCCCTATCTCCCCAAGCTGATTTTCCACCGGTACTTTCAGATCATCGAAATGCAAAAACGCCGTGTCCGAGCCGCGCAGACCAAGCTTGTTCTCTTTCTTACCGACCGCGTACCCCGGCCACCCCTTCTCAAGAATGAAGCAGGTGATATTCTTATCTTTGGGGTCATCCGATGTTCTCGACGACGCGATCGTCGCGAATGCCTTGGTCGCCGAAGTTATCCAGCACTTGGAACCGTTGATTATCCAATTATCCCCCTCACGACGCGCCATTGTGCGCGTTCCACCGGCATCCGAACCGGCATCCGGCTCGGTCAACCCAAACGCCATCAATTCACCCTGGGCCGCCCGCGGCAGATATTTCTTCTTCTGCGCTTCCGTCCCGAATTTGTAAACTGGCCACGTGCCGAGCGAATTGTGCGCCGCAATTGTGATTCCGGTCGACCCGCAAACGCGTGACAGCTCTTCCACAGCGATCGCGTAGGTCGTCGTGTCCGTCGGATAACCGCCGTATTCTTTCGGGATAAGCATCCCCATCAGTCCCATCTCGGTCATGGGACCGAGATGTTCCGTCGGGAAACGCTGCTCCAGATCCAGAGTCACCGCCAGCGGTTCGATCTTCTCAAGCGCGAATGCCCGGATCTTCTCGCGATATTCTTCGTGATGTTTCTCGAGCATGCCTAGTCCTTTAAGAGATCGCGTGAAATGACCATTCGCTGCGCTTCCGAGGTCCCCTCGTACAACTCCGTCACGCGGGCATCGCGGAAATATCGCTCCACCGCGTACTCCTTGATATACCCGTATCCGCCATGTATCTGTACTGCCTGGTCGCAGACATAGTTCGCCATCTGCGACGCGAACAGCTTCGCCATCGATGACTCCCGCGGAGCGGCGGTCCCCTCATCCTTCAACTGCGCCGCGCGATACGCCAACAGACGGGCGGCGTCGAGTCGGGTCGCCATATCCGCCAGCTTGAACTGGATCGCCTGGAAATTGGCGATCGGCTGATTGAATTGCTTGCGGACTTTGGAATACTTGATCGCCTCATTCAGTGCCGCCTGCGCTATTCCGATCGCCTGGAACGACACGCCGATGCGACCCGAATTAAGAATAGAGACCGCCATCCGGAAACCATCCTGTAATTCACCGAGCAGGTGATTTTTGGGGACTTTTACGTCAACAAAAGTCACTTCCCGCGTGTCCGATGCCTTGATTCCGCACTTCTTCTCTGGCTTGCCCAGCATGATCCCCTTTGAACCGGCCTCCACGAGGAAACAGGAGATTCCTCTCCGCGCTTCCTCTGGACGAGTCTTCGCGAACACCACAAACAGGCCCGCGTAAACGGCATTTGTCACAAATGCCTTCGTTCCGTTCAACAGCCAGTGGTCCCCCTTGTCAACCGCGGTCGTGGTCAGCGACGCGACATCCGTTCCGGCATTCGGCTCGGTG
>JAYRFH010000286.1:0-13415 GCA_041908405.1 Candidatus Zixiibacteriota bacterium | reverse complement strand
TATTCGCCAGCCTGATGAAATCATCGAGTGCATCGTAATCTCCCGCTATCAGTATGCAGTAGCGTAAGGAATCAAGGCCGTGCGATCTCAGCCAGGGAATCAGGATCCGCTCATCCAGCGGGTACTGTTTTTCGCTCAAGCCAGTGATGATCAGGTCTGCCTCACCGTCTGACGGACGATTCAAAACCGCAACTCCCCCCGGCACAGTCGTGACATAAACACGTGGTACCGTCTGCTCAGTCGCGTTAACGACCGCCGCCACCAGTCCGCCATTCGCCGCGACAAGGAGGAGTGCCACCAGAATCCTCCGCGCCGATTTGGATCGAAGCGCCAGCGCCGCTACAGCTATGAACATCAGCCCGCTCCCCATAATGACACCCCACCACACCGGGTCGAGACGAAGATTGACCTCCAGTGACGGCAACGTACTACTCCCAAACAGGTTGACCGCGCCGAGCAGAAATTCCAGCACAATATCAAGCACTCTCCCGACCAGAAGCCCGGCCACCGGCAGGATAAGGTGCGCGAACAACATCACGAGGGTCCCTATCAGAACGATACTCGCCAGCGGGACTATCACCAAATTGGCCGCCAGCGATATCAGCGGTATTCGCCCAAAATAGCAGGCGATGAATGGCGCGGAACAAACTTGCGCCACAAACGACACGACCAAAGGAAACGCGATCCACCGAAACCACCACCGGTTATGGAACGGGCGAAAGATATCCGTCACCTTTGGAACTACAAATATCAACCCCCAGGCCGTCACAAACGAAAGCTGAAACCCGACATCAAACAACTCCGGCGGGTCGACCATCAGGATCATCAGCATCGCAAACGCGATGATATTGTTGAGATCAAACCGACGTTGCAGCAGTCCCGCCAGGATCACCAGCGACGCCATCACCGAGGCCCGTACCACCGACGGTTCCCCGTACGATAGCGCCGTGAAGACGACCATCACTCCCAGGAGGATCGCCGCGCGTTTCCCGCGTGAAAGTGCGAACGGCGTCAACAACAGATAGAAGAACACCAGCACCAGCGCCACATTTGACCCAGACACAGCCATCAAGTGCAATGTCCCGCTGTCACGAAAACGTTGATAAACCTCGACCGGAATATCGCGCGTCTCACCTATCAGAAACCCCGAGGCCAGGGCCGCGCATGATGGTGACAAATTCGCGTGTAACACATCACGCACTTCCGAACGTAACCTGTCAATCAGCGAGAAAAAGCCAAGCTGCGCCCTTCGGTTGACGCGTACATCCAATACTCCGTCCAGATAAACCGCGCCGAATATCCCCTTCAGATTGAGATACCGATTGTAATCGAATTGACTCCTCGCCGCCCGTTGCTCAACCGGATATATCCTTCCGAAAAACTCAACCCGATCTCCGCGCTGCAATGCTGTGGTCGTGTCGCTTATTCGCAGCAGTATCCGCCCCGAGGCGCGTTGCGCGACATTCCCTCCGAGTGAATCTAACTCGACAATGAACTCGGTCCGGTCCGGCTTTATCTCCGGCCAGTCCGCGACCTCTCCAAAGATCTGCAAATACTGCCTGGGATCCGCGATATGGCTGAAATGCGATGGCGGCAATTGATAAACGACATGGGCATAATGCAGCGCCGCGAGCGACCCGAGAGTCAGCGCGAAACCAACGGCCGCGAGCCGCCACCTTAACCAGATGAACGGCACAAGCCCAACAACGCTGGCTATCAAGGAAATGACAATAAGAGTAGTAATGGCCGGCTGAAACAGCTCAGCACAGAGGATCCCAGCTATGACCGCTGCCAGCAGCAGCAGACCCGGATAAGTTCGCACGTTCCCCCGACTAGAAAGTTACGACGATTTCCCCTTGCGGCGCCACATGATCTCCCGAAGCACCGATATCTCTTTTACCCCAAGTACTTTGCACAGCAGAATGTACGCGATTATCCCCGCCACCAGCGGCACACACGCCGTGATTATCCGGCCGATCGCGCCATCGGGCAAGCCCAGCTTGTCCAGCGGTATGAACGATGCCGCGCCAAACGCGATCCCCGCCGCCGCCAGTATCCGGACAAACCGCGTCCAGAGCTGGTTGTACGGAAGCAGAACCCCGCGATGCGGCAGGAAATAGAGAAGCAATCCGAAGTTCGCCAGCGACGCGATCGAGGTCGCCGCCGCCAGGCCGGCAAAATCCCACACCTTGATGAGCGGATAATAGAGAAATATATTCAGCGCCACCGAACCGATCGACATGAACATCGGCCCCTTGGCGTCGCCCAAGGCATAATAGGCCGGCGCCAGAACCCGCACCGCCCCCGCGCCGATTATCCCATACGAATAATGCAGCAGCGCCAGCGCGGTAGCATCCGCATCTGTCGCCGAAAACTTCCCGTACTGATATATCATCTGTATCAACTGCGGCGCCAACAAAGCAAGCGCCACCGCCGAAGGTACTATCAACATGAAATTCAAGGTCAGCGCCTCGGTCACTGTCTTTCCCAACCCTTCCATATCTTTCTTGCTGGCCAATTCAGCGGCTCGCGGCAAGGCGACTGTCCCAAGTGCCACCGCAAATACGCCAAGCGGAAAGTGCATCAACCGAAACGCGTAGTTCAGATACGAAATTGAACCCTCTGCGAGGAACGACACCAGCAAAGTAGAGATCAGGATATTTATCCGGCTCGCCGACAAGCCGATCATCATCGGGCCGAAAAGCCGCATCATCTTCTGCAATCCCTCATCCCAAAGACTGAGATGTGGCTTGAAACGATACCCTATCTCCCGGAGAGATGGATACTGAATGACTATCTGCCCTATCCCCCCAACGAGTACGCCTATCGCCAGCGTGTAGATTGGCATATCGAAATAGTTGTAGAGCAGAAGGACCGACAGGATACTCCCTACATTAAACATCGCCGGCGACAACGCTGGAATGCCGTACCGGTCAAACGAATTGAGCATCCCCATGATCAGGGCGGAAAACGAAACCAGTGGCAGGAAAAACCACATGATGCGCGTCAGGTTGACCGTCAACGCGAACTTGACCGCATCCTCAGTATAGCCGTGCGCCGTGATATAGATTATGGCGGGCGTCGCCGCGATCCCAAGCAGAGTAACAAATGCCAGTACCACCCCCATGGCGGTCATCACGGTATTGGCCAGCCGGAAGGCATCTTCTTTCGATTCCTGCACCAGCTTTTCTTTGAAGACCGGGACGAACGACGATGACAGCGCCCCCTCCGCAAACAGGTCCCGCAACAGGTTGGGAATACGGAAAGCGACAACGAAGGCATCGGTGGCCAAACCAGCCCCGAAGTAGTAGGCCATCACCTGCTCCCGGACCAGCCCCGAAACCCGGGAAATAGCGGTCCCTATGGAAGCCAGCCAGGCCGATTTGAAGAGTGAACTTTTCGGTTCGTTGTCGGTTGACAAATCTATCCTACCAACTATATTTGGCAATTGGTTATGTAAACTGTGAAGAAAGGATAGACGTTGCCGAATCACAAGTCTAATTTTAAGCGCATGCGTACCAACGAGAAAGCTCGCCTTCGGAACCGTACCCTGCGCTCCCGCCTCCGCTCCACTGTCAAAGAGGTGCGCGAAGAGGAGACCCCGGAATCTGCCGCCAAGAAGCTGCTCGAGGCCCAGACCCTGCTCGACAAGGCTGCCTCCGCCGGGCTGATCCATAAGCGGAACGCCGCTCGCAACAAATCCCGCTTGGCCAAGGCCGTCAAAAAACTGGCCGCCCCCAAAGCCTAATTCGGCGAGCCCCCAAATGAAAAACTCGCCTGCATATGCAGGCGAGTTTTTTTTCAAATAACTGACTCTCTATCTGGAAACCGAACTTATCGATTCAGAATATAAACCTGTCCCTCGAAAAACGTGGTCCGACAGGACTGCTCCCGGATCAGCACCATATCTTTCAGGAATTGCTCTTTCTCTTCGACCGGTATCTCAGCCTTAAGCACCGACAATGGGAAATCGATATTGAACACCCGACGGTCCGTCTGCACTGAGACCGTATTCGGCGGAAAATACTGCTCCGTGAACGCCGCCCGCTCCAGATCTGTCAGTGTGAACGATGGCAGCGTCAGATGACCACTGAAAGTCTGGCTGCGCAGCACCGTATCCGCGTAATTACCCGTTCCATAATCAGGGAGATAGGTCCCCTTGCGTAATATCTGGTGAAACAGCGCGGTGATGGACGTTGGGCAACCTGATTCTTGCTCATGCTTCAGGTGCACCACTAGCGACCTATGTCGGGGAAAATCAAAATGCAAATGGAGGTACTCGACAGGGGCTGTCTCCGGAGAGGGCTCATGCATATACATCGAGCCGCGGTTCATCTCCGCGAATGCTTCCAGATCGCTGTAATTGAAATTGACCAGCGCCAGCCGCGGACTTGTCACGCGCAGTGACTTCCGCGTACATATCTGCACCGGGATGTGACTCAAGTCGAGAGGCAGGTAAGACCGGAATCGATCCGCGTCCTGGAGTAACAGAAAACTCCCATCCTCCATATCTAGCACAGAGAACGGATGTCGTATCATCCGAATATCATCCGGCTCCCCTATCCCATCTGGGACTAGCGACCAGTCATAGCAGGAGATACGCTCGGTATCGATAAGTCGAAGCATTGATAGCACGGAACTTGTCATACCGGCTTACTAAGCAACCAGTATGCCCTCCATCAGTCGAGCGGCACAACTTACTCCAAGCTACTGTCTGCCATCACGATATTGCGAGTATAGGGTCCTCCCCATACTCGTTCATCGAACCCGGCTGTTGACCGTGCCCCGCCCCCTTCACAAACTATGCAAGCAGGGTAACGCCCCGTCCCCAGCCTTAGTCTGCAATCGGCTCCAATAAAAAGGGGCGGTCAATGCCGCCCCTGAGACCTTGCTTAGGACCTTTCCTTACTCAACGCACCCCTGCTGCAGGGCTGGAGTCGAGAACAGCAGATAGCTTATCATCATCGAAAGATCCGTCAAATCCGTTATGCACGACGCATTCACATCCGCCCCATTTGGATTCGGCAAGATCACGTTTGGTATTGTCAGATACCCGATCAACATGGAAAGATCGGACAGATCCACCACTCCGCTTCCATTCGCGTCCCCCGGCACGTTTGACACCGAGCCTTCACCAAAGAACTGCTTCGCCTTCTCCAGCAAGGCCGTCGCTGAAGCCGCCGTCATGTAATAGATCGGGAAACTGAGGATGATCCGCTTTCCATTCGGCCCACTGACCGCCAATCCGCACGGTTTTCCCTCCCAATTCGGATCGTTATTCGAAGCGTCCATTCGATAGATGACCGTCGCGCCCGGTTCAGGGGTTAGAATTGGCGTCGCCCACAATCGTGACATCCCTCTCCCCGCCTCCAACTGCACTGAAGGCCACCCATTGTCACCAGTCGCCCCTATGAATCCAATACTACTGCTGTACGTGAATGAATTGACCCCGAACTCGGTCTTCAGCATATGATTCGATGGCACTGGGGTTGTGGTCCAATTCTGGATCGTCTGATACCCATCGATCATCACGTTGGTCGGGTAGTTCATGTACCAGTCAAGCGTGCTATAACTATTGTTGATGATCTTGGTAAAGACATCTTCGTCGAGCCAGAAGATCGATGAAAACCGTCCGGCGTCTCCCTTCGCCAGTGCGGCCGGCGAGGTCTCAATGGTATCTACAACAAACTGCGTCGATCCAAAGACCGTATCCATCCAGGCAAGTTGCTCCGCCTGATCGGGGAAATAAGCGTAGTCCTGAAGCCACTCGTCGACAACCAATATCCCGCCATCAAACGTAGCGGGATAGCTGGAAACGGATGCCGACAACGGCGACTCATTCCCCAGCAGGTCGACTGTTGTTATCGCGTAATCATATTTGACCGATCCGGTCACCTGATTGTCTGTGTAGATCGTGTCAGTAATACCGGTTTGATATATTGAGAAGTTGGACTCTGTATCCAATTTGCGGTAAATACTGTACGACGCGATATCCTGTTCGATCCCCGGCCGCCATTTGACAATGATGGAATTGATCGATGGCTCCGCTTCCGGTGAAAGCGGCGCCCGTGGCGCCACCAGCGGCTGCTCGGTCTTGGTCGGCGCGACGATCGCGCGATACCCGTCCGCCGGCTTACCGTAAACGGCGAATGTATACACCACTCCCGGTGTCAGACCCGACACTACCTGCAAACAATTCCCTGGCGTCACCTGAATTGAGTCGGTCGGCGAACCATTCGGCCCATAGAATAGCGTGTAAGTATATTGCGGATTGCAGTCGCTCCAGAAAACTTCGAGCTGCGTCCCGTTGCCGACATCCTCGATGCGTGAGATCGTGGTCGGCGAGGCCGCGTTGGCGACGATTGCCACAGTCGCCACCGCCAATTTGACCACTTCCGTCAGGTAATCGAAATTCATCCGCGAGGTCAGATCGAGATTGGTATGCCAGCCGTCATAATTGAAATCCGTCTCGATATTATCGCAGATGGAAAATCCCTGCGCGTAAAACGAGTAATGATCCGAACTGCTCCCCATCGATGTAATATTCGGCACCAGCGTGGTCAACCGTGTCGCGTTGGCGGCCGTCAGATCTCGATACGCCGTGTTCGGCCCGCTCGAAAGATCCAGCCGCCACGGATTGTTCTCAACATATCCGACCATATCGTAGTTGAGCATCGCCTCAACATTCGTCCCGGCATTCTTGAACGAGGTCGCCGCCGCGTTCGAACCGACCAGACCCTGCTCCTCCGCCGAGAACGGCATGAAAATGACCGTCTTGCGCAACGGCACATTCGCCAGCACCCGCGCGACCTCAAGAGTTAAGGTCGTTCCCGAACCGTCGTCATCCGAGCCCGGCGCGTACACTGACCCCTGGCTCTGCGCGTTGTAACTATCGTAATGCCCCCCGATGACGATCACCTTGTTCGGCTCCGCTGTCCCCTGCTTGACTGTCTTTACATTGTAGTGCGTGCCGCCCCCGTAGGAGAATGTCGGGGTCGTGATATTGGTATAACCAAACTGCTGGAATTTTGAGACCATCCAGTCACGCGCCCGGTCAATCGAAT
This sequence comes from Candidatus Zixiibacteriota bacterium, assembly GCA_041908405.1. GTDB lineage: Bacteria > Zixibacteria > MSB-5A5 > GN15 > FEB-12 > FEB-12. Next base: position 6,351 of record JAYRFH010000286.1, on the reverse strand, counting down.
CCGACCAGATATGCCGCGTATAAAACAACTCCAGTCGACGGTTGTAGGCGTAGATCGAATCCTGGCTGACATAGTTGATAAGCGAATCTGATGGATAAACCTCGTTCGGCGAGAATGCCCTCACCGCAGTCGGAGCGTCGTAATGGAAAAAGATCGTCTGCTCCGCCAGAGGAATGACGAAGTAATCCCGATCTTCCGCCAGCGAGGCCGCCGCCGAGGCCGATGTCTCTACTATCGTGATATTCCTCGCCGATGTCACCACTGGCCCGATATTCGGTGTTTCTGCCGCCGCGGCCTCGCGCGTTCTAGGCAATACCATATACAGCGCACTCAGATCCGTCGTCCCGCGCAGCCTCTCAAACGAGATCCCCGATGCCTGCAGCCCATACTGCTGATCGACCGTTGCGGTCACCAGGAACTTGTTGTCAACCTTGGCCAGCGCATGGCCGAGTATCAGCTCAGCGCGCGCGACCTGTTCATCTGATGTCACTTGAATAAGGCCGAGATCATCGGCCAAAAGATCGGTCGTCATAAACAGACAGCCGACCGAAACCAGCAAAACCGCGAGCAAGCTTTTCATATCAAACTCCAGACAGAGCTCCGAATATCGTACCGTGATAGGTCCTATGGCTGGGGAAACGGAGCATTCACTCCATGACCGGACCACACTCTTCAAACTACCACGAAAGACGTGAATGTCAAGGGAATCGCTTAATCGATTGCGGTCAGAGCTTGATACCGCGCTGGAATGGCTTGAATTCGGAGCGTTCCAGGTCGCCGGGGGTCGGCTTGAGAAGTGGGGGACGATCCGCCGGCATCGAGGGGTAATCCGCTGGCGATAGAAACGCCCGGTTCTTCTGCGGGTCGATCAGTGTCACCTGCAGTTGCAGGGATACCAGGTACTCCTTCAACAACTTCTCCCTAGTCGAGCCGGGAGTGAGATGTTTGCTGTTCGGACGGAAAGAGAAGACGAATTCGGGATTCGATGAATGTAGCAGAATGCTGGTCAGCTTCTGTTGGGGTAATCTCGTCTTGAGAAATTTCAGGAGCGAAAACAGCGACGCAAACTCCAGATCGATCGCGTCCCCCTCCGCCCGACACCGAAACAAAATACCGTAATCCGGTATCGCGAATATTACCAATCCATGCGAGAATTGACGTTCCTCAAGATATGGTTCGATCTCGGCATTGACGATCGCGCCAATGTAGCATCCCAGCGGTGTCTGTTTGTCGCTCATACAGGCAACTCAAGCAACCGCAATGCCATCCGCCACTCGGCCCGCCAAATGACGCTTAGATATTACCTGTCAATGAGATACGTCGATTAGCCGATATGGCCCGCAAGCCATAACCGAATCCGGAGTTGAATTCGACTGCAGCAGTTCTGCCGCTACCCATCCATCCTGTTCAACTGCGCCTTCAGTTCGGAGCGCGCTTCAAGGTATTTTGCCGTCGCGGTCGCCACTGTCTCCCCCGCACTGTCGACTGCCTCCGCTTCGGTCGTGTAAAGCCGCCCCTTCGACTCAACAATCCGCCCCGTGTACGTGATCGTCTCCCCGATCTGCACCGGCTTCTTGAACCGTACGGTCATCTCCGCGGTCACCGAGAGTACGCCTGTCGCCAGAATCGCCTTCACCATCACTTCATCCAACAGCGATGCTACTATCCCCCCGTGATAGATCCCATTGTAACCTTCGTGATTGGGGGAGGCCGTGACGGTTGTGTGTACCTCCCGCCCATCCCAAAGGAACTTCGCCTTTAGGCCGCAGACATTCTCTTCCCCGCACACAAAACAGCGTTTGTACCTGACAACTTCTTTCATAGAATTCAAAAACGACCAAAACCCTCCAATTGTCAACCGCCCAGATTATCGTTCCGTCGGGTCTTGCTTCGAATCCCTCTGCCAGCCTCACTACTTTTGCCACCGATACCCGCACCCCGATACGATGTGTGACCCGACGGCTCCCCGCCAAAAAAAGAGCCCGGCATCGCCGGGCTCCACATATCGGTCATCTGACCACTATCTTACATGTCGCACAATGTCGTCGTATACGTGCGAACATAGGAACCCGATGTTACCGTCACATCCATCGTCCCATTCTCGAACGTCGCCTCAAACTCCCACGTGCTTTCGCCGAGGGATACATCATTCTTCGCGCTGGCCAGCACCACCGTACCGGTCACCGTACCGCCACTCGGGCAGCCACGACGGAAATTACCGTCAGCCTTCGGCACCGTCACGTTGGTAAACGTCATGGTCATCGTGTAATCACGACGCCACTCCACGCCGTTCACTTCGGCGCGAGACGAGATCGACACGTCGCGTGTACCGTTGACGGTCGCGACATCGGTGTTGATGTTGGTGAATTCGAAACTGGCGTTCCCCTCGCGATTGCGATAGATGCTGGTGGTATCTCCGTACTCCAGTTCAAAATGGTGGCGCAGCGACATAGCGGTCGCGCCGACACCCGACGGCAGGGGGTTCGCGCCGTTCGTGAAGCGCAGCGAGTCGACTCTGCTCCAGGCATAGCTGGTGGCGAGATCCGACGCGTACACCACAAACCAGGTCCCCTGCGTGGCCGTGGAATCCGGATTGATCGGAGAGTAGACAACATCGACAGCCGTATCGATCGGCTGCTGGATGTCGTAGACGGAGAGGGCGTCGCCAAAGGTCGCCACGGCGCTGTCGAGAGCCTCGTTCGACTCATCCGATACCGCCGCGTAATTCAGGTCTTGATCGGTGAGCGGGGCGGTCGGCTTATCGCTGCCGCACCCGTACAAAAACATCCCCAAACCGACAACCAGGATCAGACTCAGAACGAAAAACAGTTTGCCGGAACGCATGTCACGGCTCCTTTCGTGAGGGTTACCGCTCTCCGTCCCGAGTCTGACGATTCGTGCCGTTTAGTGCGTCAGGAGGAAATGCATGATCGCTTTCTGGATATGCAGTCTGTTTTCCGCCTGATCAAAGACGGCCGACTGAGGACCATCCATCACCTCGTCGGTGATCTCCTTGCCGCGTTCCGCCGGAAGGCAGTGCAGCACGATGGCCTTCGGGTCAGCACCCTTCAACAGAGAGCTATTAACTTGAAACGGTCTTAATTTCCTTTCTTTCTCTTCCGCCAGATGTTTCTGCCCCATCGAGGCCCAAACATCGGTATAGATTACATCGGCCCCCTTGACCGCTTCTTGAGGGTCCTCCGTCCAAGTTATCGTGCTCTCTTTGTTAGATTTAGCCCGCGCCATGAATTCCGGGTCCGGCTGGCAGTCCGGCGCCGTCGCGATTCGAAGGTCCATCGGGATCAGCGATGCCAGATTCAGCCACGAATTGGTGATATTATTCCCATCTCCGAGATAGGCGATTTTGTACTTCCGGCGCGGCGGAAGATGCTCCAGCACGGTCATATAGTCGCCTAGGATCTGACACGGATGGACCAGGTCGGTTAGGCCATTCACGACAGGAACTGTCGCGTATTTCGCCAATTCTTCAACATCGGACTGCTTGTAGGTCCGGATCATGATAAGCCCAACGTAACGGGAGAGGACGCGGGCCGCGTCGGCGATCGACTCGCGCTTCCCAAGCTGAATCTCACCATCGGTGATGTAGATCGGTGAGCCGCCAAGCTCTGATATTCCGACCTCGAACGAGATTCGGGTGCGCAAGGACTGCTTGGTGAAAATGCAGGCGACCGATTTCCCTTCGAGCGATTTCGGCGCGATCTCTTTCCGTTTCATCTTGGCGCAGAGGTCGAACACTTCGTTCACTTCGGCGGCGGAGAGGTCAATGATCTGGGTCAACGAGCGGGGCATATATCCTCCTGATGGGTCAGTTATGTCAAAAGTTGGCGGAATATACGGATTAGGATTGGGCAGTCAAGCCTAGTGACGGGAGTAGTATTGGCGATAAGAGAGAGACACTATGTCCAGTACGTGGTTGGCGTCTTCGGTTACGGGCTTTTGTCGGTTGATGATAGAGCAAGAGATGGGTATATTCAAGACATGAGAGTCTGGACTAAACTCCGTCGATATTGGTGGCTGTTAGTCTTCCTGCTGGCTTACTGTCTAATCTATGCAGCAAAGACTATCCTTGATGAGATCTTCGGTGAATTTGCTGGTCCCGTCATGATAGCCGTCGTAGGTTATGTTTTGACTTCTCCGATTCTCTTGCCCTTCGTCTTTGCGAGCATCCTTTTGCTCGGGGGACGCCTTATCTTTCTTGAACTCGAAAGGCGCGCAAAGCTCATCATCAAGTGTGGCCCCGAAATTGGCAAGTGTAAGGCTCGGACGCCGATTAATGATCCACCTGCGACCGATGCGATATTCTGGCGAGTCCAAGTAACAAACCAAGGATTCAAACCAATTAAGAATTGCACTGGGGTCGTTCATGCGGTGAAACGAGAAGGTACACCACTATTGGAAGAGGACAATCTTGAGTTAACTTGGGCTAGTAAGAACGAGGATAGAACAAGAGAAGACATCAGGCGTGGTGCCAATTACTACCTGGACGTCCTTCGTGTCAATAATAGAAACAAAGTGTTTCTTTGTCCTTCCTTATTGCCCATGTTTCTTCTGAAAAAACCACTCTTTTCGGCAGCGGGGACTTATTTCATCCACGTTACTATCATAGCTGACGACATGATACCTTGCGAATTAGTCTTGCAGTTCAATTACACTAGCGACTGGGAGACCTCTGAACTCTTCCTCCTGTCTGATTCCCCGCGTGGTTGAGCCCTTTTCCGCAGCCTCGTCACCCATTTCTACCCCCTGACTTCGATGCTTTCGCCCTCGCTTAATCGTTGGCAAATACGTTCTTCTGCAACGTACTACACCTACACCCAAATGACCGTCGACTTCTAAGTGCCAGTCCGACAGTCTATTCCTCCCTTTTCCCTTGCCATTGCGTAACCCCCGACGCTTTATTGCGTATCTGTAAGTAAGATGACAAAGGAACGGGCATAACTATGGATAAGAAAACCAGCATATTCGGGATAATCCTGGTCGTCCTGGGAGCGCTCCTGCTATTGAGCCGCTTCCAGATCCATCTGTTCCAATTCCTTTTCCCCGGCGCGCTGATTGCCCTTGGCCTCTGGTTCATCTGGAAGAAACAGCGCAAAGAAAACAGTATCCCGCCGCCCCCCAATTACACGTCGGCCGGTCCGACCGGCCACCCGATGCCTCCTCCGCCGCCGCCTCCACAACCCGGTTTCGGCCATCCCGGACCATCGGCAACCATAAATCCCGGCGGTAATCTCAATGCGACCTCAGCCTCCGGCGCAAGTGTCAGCATGGGGCCATCTGGCATGCATGCCCAGTCGTCATTTCAATCCGGTCAGAGCCAGTCGACCGGCAGCCCGGGCCAGACGCACTCCGGATCCGGTGGCTACCACCATGGCGGCACTCCCGGCTCCAGCGCCTACCCGCAGTTTGAGGCCGGCAAGGTGAAATACAGCAAATTCATCGGTGACATGTTCATCGAGTGCCAGAATATCAATATGCAGAATGTCGAGGTCTCCATGTTTGTCGGAGACCTCCAGGTGACACTCTCCGGCGGACGGCTCACCCCCGGCCTCAACCGGATGATCATCTCCGGCTTCCTCGGCGATATCATGGTCTTTGTCCCGAGAGGGATGCCGCTCTTCGTCCATTGCTCGGGCTTTGTCGGCGACCTTGATCTCTTGGGCCGTCGCTCCTCCGGGTTCGGCAACACACTCGACGCCCAGACCGCGGAATATGACTCCGCCGACGCCAAGCTCTATGTCGCGATCAACAATTTCGTCGGCGATGTCCGCGTCTATTACGTGTGATGATCGTATTCGAGTAAAGTCCTCAGAGGCGAGTGTTGATTGACACGCGCCTTTTCTTTTTGGTTCGTTCCGGCATCTCTTGCTTCGAAGTCTTCTGCCAACCTTCCCCTATCGTTCGGATTTGTTCCGGCGGGTCCTGCTTCGAAGCCCCCGTCAGCCCCCTTCGTTTTATCCAGCGATATCCGCGCGTTGCTTCGAAGTGTGACCCGCCGGCTTTTTTGCGCGGCAGACGTCCTCGTCTGCCCGTCCTTCTCCTACCCCCTCACCCCAAACCTCTCCTCCCGCTTCCTCCTCTTCCACGGCTGATTGTAATTCGCAAGCTCTATCAGGCGCGAGACATCAAACATTTTCTCCAACTTCCCATGCAACCCATCCGGGTCCTCGGCGATCGCGCTCTTCACTTTCTTGAATGACCGAAAGGTCTGTAGTTCTTCCGGCAACTGACGAAACAGCTCAGCCGCACGCTCCGGATGTCCCCTGGCCACCCAGAGCCGCATCTTCTGGCCCGCCTCAAGATACCGCGCGACTATCAGATCGTCTGACATGC
>JAYRFH010000285.1:0-2799 GCA_041908405.1 Candidatus Zixiibacteriota bacterium | reverse complement strand
GGTGGTCGACCAGAGCTGCCAGGCTTTTTCACGGGTCCCGTTGACGGTGACCTCCTTGCGCACTATGCGGTCGGTGATGGAGTCGGCGTAACGGGACGGGTCGACATTGTGGGAGATGAGCGAACGGACCATCGGGGCGACAGTGTACGTATTGACCTTTTGAATGACTGATGGATCCTGATCGGCAATGGCGCGGGCCTCTTCCTCGCTCGCGGCCTTAACCACGCAGAGACCGAAGACCGGGTCGCCGAAAACCGGGCCGGCCATCAAAACAACCCCCTTCTGCGTTAGTTTCTTCAGGTAAACAAAATGCTCGCCCATGACCTTCTGCTCATGTTCGTTCATGTCGTAGGGCATTTCGGCGCGTACCGGGTGGAGTTGGATCAAGTAGTGCGAAAACTGCATGGCCGGTTTATCCTCTGCTAATGCGATTGTTCCAATGCCGAGAATGGCGAATAAGACGAGTCGAAAGATCATGCGTTTCTCCCTCGTTATGTCGAAGAATGAGATTGTCTACAGTTCGGTTATCAAAACGCCAGTCAGAACAACTGCCGCACCCACAAAAAACGAGAGGCCGAGTTGCTCGCCAAGCGTGAAATACGCGACGGTGGTCGCAATCACCGGCTGGATATTGGAAAAGACCGCCATTCGGGAAGCCGGCATATGCTTCAACACATAATACCAAATGACGTAGGCAATGACGGACGTGCCTATGGCAAAATAGACCACGCTCATCCATGCCCCGAAAGTCGACTGGCTGTAATCAAACTGAATGGCGCGGAATAGGCCGAATGGAAAGTAGACCGCCGTGCCACTGGCGAGGGCGTAGGCGGTCATGCGCAAAGCGCCGTATTTTTCGGCTAATGGTTTGCCGAGAATCGTGTAAAGTGCCCAGGCCAAAACTGAAAAGAAGATGATCATATCGCCGGCCAGATACTCCTTGCCGACCTGAACCGCTCCAGAGGTGATGATCGTAGCGACTCCGGTCAGGGCGACCGCGATGCCGATCACACGACGCCAAACGAGCTTTTCCTTTAGAATGAAGAGCGCAAAGACAAAGACCCAAATTGGGGTTGTGGCGAAGAGTACTGAGCCATGGCCCGCGGCTGTTAGCGATTGTCCCCAGAGATACAGTGTCTGGTTCAATGGAATGATGAGAATTCCGAGCCAGAAAATGCGGATGTAGTCCTTTCGCTCAACCGGGATGGCGTGGTTGGTGAAGCGAACCAGGAGCAGAAGGACGACCGATGACAGGATAAAGCGATAAAATGCGAAGGTGAACGGTTCGATGATCTTAAGGCTATAGACGCCGATCGGAAAACAAAGCGCGCCGAGGGTCTGCTGAGTCAGGATAAGTGGAAGAAGCGCCAATAGCCCCAATTTGACAGGCTCTCCCCTATCGACCGGAGCGGCTATGGCGACCTTCTCTTCCATGCAGACATCAAACGGGCGGACAGTAGCAATGTTCCGTCATAATGACAATATAGGTATCAGATGAGCGACCGGTGCGAGCCGCCATCGACCGGGAGATTGACGCCATTGATATAGGCCGCATGGGTGCTCGCCAGGAAAGCAATGGCCGCCGCCAGTTCCTCCGGTTTGCCGATGCGTCCGGCCGGACAAGAAGCGGCGAAATCATGTATGACATCATCGATGGTCTGCCCGCTGGCCTCAGAGCGTCGCTTCGCTAGATCATTCAGCCGCTCCGTGCCGGTATAGCCGGGGCAAACCGTATTGGCCGTGACGCTGTACTTGCCATACGTATTCGCGATCGTCTTGCAGAATCCGGTAATGGCCGCACGGTACGTGTTGGAGAGCAAAAGGTCATCGGTGGGTTGAATCGCTGCTATAGAAGTGATGTAGATAAGTCTCCCCCATCCGCGCTCCACCATACCGGGGAGAACCGCGCGAGTCAGATTGATCGCCGAATGCAGAAGCAGGTCGCCGGTCTGTTGAAAGCGATCTTTTGGGTGGTCGAGAAAAAGGCCGGGCGGCGGGCCCCCAGTGTTCGAAACAAGAATGTCGATACCGTTAGGCAGTTGGTCCGCGGCACGTTTGGCGACCAATTCAGCATTGCCATCGGGAGTAAGATCTAGCGCGACGCGGCGCACTTTCGCGCCTGTAGCATTCTCTATCTTGTGAGCGGCTTGCTTGAGGCGGTCTTCACTTCGCGAATTGATGACGAGTTCACACCCTTCCATCGCGAGACGCATCGCCGCGGCGAAGCCTAAACCGGAAGAGGCGCCGGTAACCAGCGCCCCTTTTCCTGTAATACAGAGATCCATCGCTCAGGCCTTCACTTTGGCGAGCTCGACCGGGATCGTGACGGCAGTTTTGCAGCCACGCTCAAAGTCGACCACCCGGAAGCGTTCGTTGGGCGAATGGATATTGTCATCGTTCTGCCCGAAGCCGACGAAGATGGTGTCGATGCCAAGCGATTTACTGAAATCGCCGGCAACCGGAATAGAGCCACCCTCTTTCATATAGACCGGGGTCTTGCCGAATCCGGCCTTAATGGCGCGGCCGGCAGCTTCAAGCCACGGACCATCGGTCGGAACGACTACCGCTTCGGCGCCGCCATGCTTGACGACATTGATCTTGACCGATTTCGGCGCGATCTTCTTCACGTGCTTTTCGAACTTGTTCATGATATCCATTGGATTCATGGCGGGGACGAGACGCATCGTGATCTTGGCTGAAGCGAAAGACGGGATTATCGTCTTGCCGCCTTCGCCCTGATAACCAGAGGTCAGGCCGTTGACGTCGAGGGTGGGACGAACCCAGGTCCGCTCATAGGTC
>JAYRFH010000284.1:0-6891 GCA_041908405.1 Candidatus Zixiibacteriota bacterium | reverse complement strand
GTGTTAGTCGATGAGAACGGCAAGGCGATTAATGAAGAACTTACCCTGACTGTCGCGGTGCAACAGGTGCTTCGTTCGAAAAAAGGGAAAGTCGTGCTCAACCTCTCCACTTCGAAAACCACCGAAATGGTGGCGCGGAGATTTGGCGCAGAGGTGTTCTACTCCAAGGTCGGCGAGGCAAATGTTGTCGAGATGATGCACCAGGTAAAATCGGTGATCGGCGGCGAAGGGAATGGCGGCGTGATCTATCCGGCCTGCCATGCCGGACGGGACGCGTTGGTCGGCGCCGCGCTGGTATTGAGCTGTCTGGTCGAGGAAAAATGCAAATTGAGAGCTCTTGTGGAAACTTTCCCTCCGTACTATATTATAAAGTCGAAAGCTTCCCTCCCGAGCGATTTCTTATCCAAACTGCAGCGATTTGAAGCTGAGGCAGAGAAGCTGCTGGGGCCGTCGACCTTGGACCGTCGCGACGGAATGAGGTTTGACTTTGACCGTGGGTGGGTCCAGTTACGCACCTCAAACACTGAGCCAATTTACCGATTAATAGTGGAGACGAACGACCGCCGCCTGAGTGAGTCGTTGACCGAACAGGTTATTGCGTTCTTCAAGTAACAGCAAGGCAGGAAACAGGTTATGTGCGGTATTGTAGGATATGTCGGTAGCAAGCAGTGTCTCCCGATTCTTCTCTCCGGGCTCAAGCGCTTGGAGTATAGGGGGTATGATTCAGCCGGTATCGCGTTAATGACCGATTCCGGCCTGATGGTCTCCAAAGCAGTCGGTAAGATCAAGATGCTCGAGGAAGCGGTCACGCATGCCGAGCTTCAGAAGATCAACTGCTCGCGCGGTATCGCGCATACGCGTTGGGCGACCCATGGCGAACCGAACGAACTGAATGCTCATCCGCACACAGACAACTTCGGCGAGTTTGCCCTCGTGCACAATGGCATCATCGAAAACTACCGTTCGCTCAAGGAATATCTCATCCGCAAGGGTGTAGTGGTCAAGACCGAGACCGATACCGAGATACTTGTCCACATGATCCGTCAGAACTACCACGGTGATTTCACCGCCGCGGTGCGCGACGCGCTCTCGCGAGTCGAAGGAACCTACGGTATCGCGGTCATCTCGTCGTTGCATCCGGATACGATCGTCGCGGCGCGCAACGGTTCGCCGCTGGTGCTGGGACATGGCGATGGCGAGAACTTTGTCGCCTCCGATGTCTCTGCCATGCTGGAGCATACCAACCGCGTGGTTTATCTGCAGGATGGCGAGGTCGCGACCGTCACTCCGACGAGCTACTCCATTACGACCATTCAGAATGTCCATATCACTCCGACGGTCGAGGAGATCAGTTGGTCGCTCGACATGATCGAAAAAGAGGGGTATGACCATTTCATGCTCAAGGAGATCTACGAGCAGCCGAGCACTCTGCGGAACGCGATGCGCGGGCGCATCAACTTCGAGGAAGGGATCGCGCGGCTCAACGGTCTCAACCTGCAGTATGACGAACTTCGCCGCATCAAGCGCGTGGTGATAACGGCCTGCGGCACCAGTTGGCATTCCGGCCTTATCGGCGAATACCTGATCGAAGAGATGGCCCGTATCCCCGTCGAAGTGGAATATGCGTCAGAATTCCGCTATCGCTCGCCGATCATCGATGAAACCACTGTCCTGCTGGCGATCAGCCAATCGGGCGAAACGGCGGATACACTCGCGGCATTGCGCGAGGGGAAAAAGCACGGCGCGACCGCGCTTGGAATCGTCAATGTCGTCGGCTCGACTATTGCCCGTGAATCCGATGGCGGCGTCTATATCCATGCCGGCCCCGAGATTGGCGTCGCTTCGACCAAGGCGTTTACGTCTCAATGCATGGTATTGACGCTCATCGCCAACCTACTCGGGCGGATGCGCTCTATGTCGTCTTCTTCCGGTCAGGAACTGATGACTCAGATCCAGCATATTCCGGAACAGATCGAGCAGATCCTCAAGAATGAGCAAGCGGTTCGCGAAATCGCCCAGACGTACTATACGAATGACAATTTCCTGTATCTTGGCCGTGGGATAAACTTCCCGGTCGCGCTGGAAGGCGCCTTGAAGTTAAAGGAAATCTCTTACATCCACGCCGAAGGGTATCCGGCCGCCGAAATGAAGCATGGCCCGATCGCGCTTATCGATGAGAATATGCCGGTCGTGGTGATCGCGCTGAAAGATCCGGTCTATGACAAGGTGATGTCGAATATCGCCGAGATCAAGGCACGCCGTGGGCGCGTGATCGCCATCGCGACCGAAGGGGACCGTGAGATCGCTGAGAAGGTCGATCACGTTCTGTTTGTCCCGCAAACTCACCATATGTTGACGCCGCTTCTGTCCGTGGTACCGCTGCAGTTGCTGGCGTATCATATGGCGGTGCTGCGTGGATGTCCAGTCGACCAGCCGCGCAATCTGGCGAAGTCGGTGACGGTCGAATAAAAGAGCAAAGGCTTGAAAAAGGGCCGCTCGTGTGAGCGGCCTTTTTGTTTTGTGGCTTGCTTACGCGTCGGGACTTTTTCGTTTTCGCCACAACCTGATTTCAGTCACGCAGGAATAACCCGCGCGGGAGAATGCGGCCATCGACGGGAGAGTCTCTTCATCAATCAGTCCCGCGAGCACGATCGCTCCCTGACTCTCCAGAAACTGCTCGGCCGCCTCGATCAATGTACCCGCATAACGCCGGCCGCGGTGGTCGGGGTCAATTGCCAGACGATTAAGCCATCCGCGCCGGCCATCCCAATTGGCGATGATCACGCCAATCAATCGACCATCCAACTCCAGCCCAAGGAACTGGCAGAATGGCTGTGACATTTCTTTGGCCAGCATATCGCGACGCTCACGACCGTTCGGCTTATACGGTAGTCCGGCATCCGACCAGACCCGGATAATATCATCGTAATCGGCGATTGTCAGCCGACGGATCTTAGGCTCCATATTTCTCCTCAAGGATCATCTGAAGGCGGGACATGGTGAAGGCTGAGGCGAATGGTTCATCGTTCCAGTGTTCACAGCCACAGTAATTGAGCGGGACACCCCGCACCGGGATACCGAGTCTCATAGCTAAACGCATCCCCTCGGCCAGCATCAAAAGGCAGGCGACGCCGATCACGCCCAGACTTTCGCTCTCTTTATCGAAATGCTCAAGTTGTTCTGAGAGCTTTCGTTTGGAGAAAACAGCACGGGCGTTGTATCTGGAGGCGAGTTGGACTACTTGATCCGCCTGACAGTCGGGAGTGCAGCCGCGACAGACGTCGCCCCATTGGCCGTCCATTTTGGAGCAATCCGGGTTGTGCAGCGACAGGCAGTCGGGGAGAATTATCAGAGTATCTTTAGTGCGATTGAACGCGTCGCGGTTTGCCTGATCGTACATTTTGTAAGCGACGGCTTCGAGGAGGTAGAATTCGGCCGGAGTGCGGCGAAGCTGGTGGTCATCCCGTTCGCGCTCATCGGCGTTGGCCATGGCGACGAATTGCCCGACTTGTCCGAATTCGGACGAAAAGATATCCGTGGAGGAGGACTGGATGGCGTTGACAAACGACGTGAGCTTGGCGTCAAAGTCATCCCCCAGATGGTAGGTCGGCGGGCGCATATCTGAATATAGGGGGAGAGAAACCCCGATTCAACCATAGAACTGGCCCCGCTTTAGCAGGCAGGACGGCGGTCAAAAAACTTATTGAATATTCTGCCGTATACGGCGTAGATTGAGCTGAGAGGTTTATATCAGGAGATAACCATGCAGCAACCGTCACCGCCGGTCTATTACAAAAATCCTGGCTTGGCCGCCGTGCTTTCGTTCTTCTGGACGGGGCTCGGCCAGATCTACAATGGCCAGCTCGGCAAAGGCATACTTTTCATGATCGCGTATGGTATCTCGCTGATCATGATAATCGTGCTGATCGGCATCATCACCTCGCCCATTATCTGGATTTACGGGATGTGGGACGCGTACAAATCGGCCGAGAAGATCAATTACTGGACAGCCCAGCAGCACGGCAACCAGACTCCCGGCTATAGTTGAGCCGGCTTTGACCGGGGTTGACTTCCCCAGCCACCCCGGTATATTCCCTCCATGCTTCTGGCTATTGATATCGGCAACACCAACACGGTCGTAGGGGTCTATAAAGGGACCACCCTCAAAGACCACTTCCGGGTCGCGTCCAACCGCTCGCTGACCGCCGATGAGGCGGGGTTCTTCTGCACCGGCCTATTGGAGCGGATGAAGATCGCCAACGAGGAAATCGAGAAGGTGGTTATCGCCTCGGTTGTGCCGCCGCTCACGCCGACCTTCGAAACGATGGCGAAAAAGTACTTCGGTTGTGTGCCGGTGGTGGTTTCGTCGCATATCAAACTCCCTATCACCATCCAAATTGATCAGCCCGACCAGGTCGGCGCCGACCGGATCGCCAATGCCGTCGCGGGATTCACCAAATTCGGCGGGCCGGTGATCATTGTCGATTTTGGGACCGCCACGACCTTTGATATAGTCAACTCGACCGGGGCATATATTGGCGGAGTGATCATTCCGGGGCCGGAGACCTCAATGGCCGAACTGGCTCGACGGGCCGCGCGGCTGTTTGAAGTTCGTATCGAGCCGCCAAACAGCGTTGTCGGGAAATCGACCGCCGGGGCGCTGAAGTCTGGCCTTTTCTACGGGACAGTCGGGCAAGTCGATTACATCATCGAGAAGATCATCGAAGAGACCGGGTTCGAGCGTGCCGCGGTAGTTGCCACCGGTGGTCTGGCCGGCAATATGGAAAAGCACTCAAAACATATCCGGATGGTCGATTCGACCCTGACGCTCGAGGGACTTCGCCTCATCGGCGACCTGAACTGAACACTACTGCACTGGAGTCTCATATGTCAGTTTCACGCGATGCTCTCCGTTCACATCTGGTCACCATGCATGGCGCGGTCCGCCGCCTCGTTGAGGATATCTCCGAAGAAGAATCGATGCACACGATCCCCGGCTACGGCAACCACATCAAGTGGCTGACCGGGCATATCCTGACCACGACTGTCCTCTCCGGCAAGTTGCTGGGTGGCCATATCTCGCTCCCGGAGGGGTGGCATGAGCTGTTCCGTCGCGGCGCGGAGATGCACCCCGATCCGAAAGCATTTCCATCCATCGAGTCTATCCGCGAACGGTTGTTCGACTATCAGCGGATGGTCGTGGAGTTTCTTGATCTGCTGGATGAGGGGGAACTGAGTGTGGAGATCGAGATCGCGCCGGGCTGGAGCGACACCCGTCTTGGCGCGGTGCTCTTCCTGAAGGCGCACGATTTTTATCATGCCGGGCAGATCGCGGTGATCCGGCGGACCTTGGGCCGCGAGCGGAGTTTTGGATGAGTGTAACCGAGACAATGGTCTCGATATGCTATAGATGGACAAACAAAAACGGCGCCCGAGGGCGCCGTTTCTTCTTCTCGCTCCAAGACAAGAATTAGAATCTTCCAACTATGCCGACATGGAGGCGAAGCATATCGGTTTTCGACTCGATCAGGTCATAGGTCACATTTCCGCCCTCACGACGGATTGAGCCTTCCTTCAAATACTGAGCCTCGCCACCGATGACATAACGCAAGCCGGCATCAAGCAATATCTGGAACGGCTTTTTACCCTCCGCATTGCCGCCGTTGTATACCTGGATCATCAATCCGCCGCCCGCGCCATAGGCGAAGACCGCGTCATCCTGATTGGTCGATTTGGCAACTTCGTCACCATCGCTGGCATCAGATATTTTGGTCTCGGTGAACAGATAATTGAATCCGACCAAGCCATCAACATACGGGCGGATCGGCCCGGTGGGGAGATGCGCGCGCAGGATGAAAAAGCCGTCCACCATATTGTTGGAGGTCTCTACCTTCACGGTGACATCCGGGATAGTGGTCGAAAATGGTTCGCGGCGGCTCTCATTGCCGTAATTTTTCACACCCAGTTCAACGCCGATAGCGAATGGTGAGCGGCTGGGAGCGAAAAAGAACTGCCCGCCCGCGCCGAAAGCGTTGCGGTCAAGCTGATCCTTGAAATCTCCCTGGGGGAAGCCGGCATTGAAATGCAGGCCAGCCAAGAAATTGGTCTGGGCCGATGCGCTGGATATCAGCAACGCCATTGTCAGCAATGCTAAAGTCAGCATCTTGGTAAGAACGTTCCGTTTCATGATCACCTCATCCTCAAAGTACAGAATTCGTATGTTTTGTCCTGATACGGCGGCTAAGTGAAAATGTTGTACATATTTCGCAGGAACGGCCATTTGGCCGTACTTTTGTCTGTCCCGTAAGTTATTACATTAGAACAAGATACACGTCAGCCGCCAATAGGCGAAAAAAATCACAAATTCAGGCGAAACCATCTTGACAGAATCGGCGTTTAATCGGTATCCTACGGATTGTTAGCACTCGCCAATAGTGAGTGCTAACAACGACCAAGGTATGGAGAGAGTAAGGCAACCCGGTTTGGTGGGGACGCTGGAAAGCTACCCACCCACTAGGTCCAGAGGTCAAAACCAGATTTTCTAATAACTCATTGAGGAGGTTCAATTATGCAGATCAAGCCGCTTGCTGACCGTGTTGTGGTCAGACCGTTCCAGGAGCAGGAAGTGAAGCGCGGTGGTATCATCATCCCCGATACCGCGAAAGAGAAGCCGATGGAGGGGGAGATCATCGAAGTGGGTCCGGGTCGCACCTCTGAAGAGGGAAAGCGTACGCCGCTCGAGGTGAAGAAGGGTGATCGCGTTCTGTACGGGAAGTATTCCGGGACCGAAGTGACGGTCAACGGTGAAGAGTACCTGATCATGCGCGAATCCGACATTTTCGCGGTCATTCAGAAAGCCTAACCGAGTCGGGAAACAAGTAAGGAGTTAAT
>JAYRFH010000283.1:0-11453 GCA_041908405.1 Candidatus Zixiibacteriota bacterium | reverse complement strand
CGCGGCGTCTGCGTCAGATACGCGATCAGCAGACTGAGATCCGAAAGGTCCACCGTGTGGCTGTGGTTCATATCCCCAAGTTTCCAGGTCCAGAACTCCTTCACACCCGACATCGCGCTCAGCCCGCTCTTGTCTTTGGCCGTCACGCGCCAGTAGTAATGCGTGCCGAACACGAGCGAATCGACGAGCGGCAGGTTGACATCGACCAACGAATCCCGCACTAGCGCGAACGAGAAATTCGCCCGATCCGACAACTCCAACTTATACCGCACCGTGTCGCCGGGGTCGGGGTCATGCGACACCTGCCAACTGAGGGTCGGCAACAGCGTGAAGATCGGTTTGTTGTCCGGAAGCGGCGGATAGTCCAGGGTCGGCGTGGCCGGCGCCTCGGGCGTGCCATTCACCATGAACTGCGCGTACGATGTCCAGGCCGAATACTCGTACCCATCAAATGCCCGCGCCCGCCACCAGTAGCGGCAGTTCTCCGCGAGCGGATCGACTATCTGGCCGCCGGTCGAATCGACTCCCGATGCCACACCTATCAGATCAATAGCTGGCCCCGCAACACAATCGGTATCATGGAACCCGGCGAACTCATAGGTGAGCGGGTCGGCCTCGGCATCGGTACCGTTGGTGACCCAGAGGGTCGGGGTCGATCCGACGAACGCAAGATTGGTCGGCGCGCGAAGTGTCGGCGATGTCGGCACCGAGTTCATGCGGAAGGAGGTCTGATACCACTCGGACCAAGCGAGCGTGTTGTGCACGCGAAGCCTGAGGTAATAGGTCTGCCCATCCTGTAGCGCGGAACCATCGTAGGTGACGAATGTATCCGCTGACGCAAACGGCGCGGGATTCCACTTCTCGGCAAACTGCCAGTCATTATCCGTCCCAACGGCGATGAGGAAAGAGTCCTGCGGACTCGGCACCGGCTGACTCACCGCCC
This sequence comes from Candidatus Zixiibacteriota bacterium, assembly GCA_041908405.1. Lineage (GTDB taxonomy): Bacteria > Zixibacteria > MSB-5A5 > GN15 > FEB-12 > FEB-12. The sequence continues at coordinate 10,510 of JAYRFH010000283.1, read as the reverse complement.
ACTGGATTTTCGGAGTGGGGGAGAGGACATTGGTCAAGCTCTCGTTTTCGATGGAAATCGAGTAAACGGCTGGAACAAAAGTGCACATTGGAGATAATGCACCAATCAAGAGATTGCAGGAGTTATTCTGTGGTGCACAGGGAGATTCGACTGCAATATGAAAATCACCAGATTCAACATCACAGAATTCGGGATCGACAGAAATATTGTTATTAATTCCGGTCGGATCAGTTATCCCAGAATAATTACCTCCCAAATTCGCAAATGAATTGCAGCAGTGCGGAATATAATTAAACGCGGAATCGGCAGTGCCTTCAATAATACGGAGACCAATTCCGCCATTACCAAATATCAGGTTATTCTCGAACTCAATTGGAACACTTAAGATGCCGCTATAGTCGTTGATTTCAATCTCTATTGCACTATTGGCATTCTGTGCGAATGTACAATTATTAATTATGATCGGTCTCTGCGAATTTCGTGGATTCGGAAAGGCTATGCTCAACGACTGTGAATTGTTGACATAACTGCATTCTATCATCTTGATAGAGCACTCTACTCCGCGAATCTGTATTCCTCCACCATTATTGGCTATGTAACAACGTTCCATGCCTATTGTTTGAATGTCAGCATCCAATCCGGATACGTGAATTAGCGTCGATAAGTTGTTGACCAGAGAACATGACTTCATTTCAACGGCAGCATAGAAATAATCCTGGGCCATACTCGCAGCGGATACTGGTCCCTCTTGTCGTGGCGCACCCTCCAAGTCTGCACTAACGACGATCTCAGTCGTCCCCGTAATCGTCACATTTTCGAGTGTACACTCGTTGTAGAATGGGCAGTGAATTGCTTTCTGGCTGTTTGTGATAACTGAGTTTCTGACAGTAAATGCACCTCTCAAAGCTGTTCCATTTTCATCAAAATAGCAGCTGTCAAAAATCTTCGCCCCCCTGTTCGAGCCGCTCGAACTTGTAAAGGCAGTTGCATTGCCCCGCAATTCCGTGTTGGTACATCGAAATGTACTATATGAGGTGAAGACCCCAACTGCGTTGTTCTGAATCAAGCAACTATCAATCACGACATTGTTCGATTCTTCTTCGAAGAAGATTCCATAATTCGAATTCTGCAGTACACAGTCAATTATTCGCACTGGCTTGCCTTCTGCATATGTCACGTAAATCGCAGATACACAATCGTCGAGTCGGACATGGTGAATTTTGGGACATTCGCCTTCGACCATGATCCCTATACTAGCGTTTCGAATTTCGAGATTGGCAATAACTGTCAAGGAGTCTAAGTTGCGAGTGATGAATCCGCTGTTGGTCCTGTGAGCAACTCCCGAACAATCAACTACGGTAAGTGAAGGCGAACTTGTTCCCGTTATGAGGATTCTCCTCCCATCAACAATAATGTCGCAGTTGCCTGTTCCAGAGTGTACTCCGGGTGATATCTGCACAGTGTCTCCGTTAATAGATGAGTCTATTGCCGATTGAATTGTCGCAAATTCACCTGGCACCAGGAGTTTGCGTCTCGCTCTTCCAATCCAGAAAGCGCCAATGTCATTCCGACTCACATCCGGGTCTAAGTACTGTGGAGATGGGTCGCCGGCATCAATGCAGGGAGAAGTGCCGACTAGCATATAATTAACCAAAGAGGTATCTCGAAATCCGGGATTCACTGAAATATCGAGTGGATCAGGCTGCATGCCCTGAGCGTAATTCACGTGGTTACCCCAGATATTGTTGTATTCACGTGTCATCGGCGTAGATTGATTGAAGAAGCCGTAGTCGCTGCACTTGGTGACGATATTGTTCAGGATGATTGAATTCTGTGAGTAGATCACCAATCCTCGTATCGATTCGCATATTGTATTGTTAATGAAGTTTATAGAGTCCGCATCAGACCAGATAACCGCCCAAGCACTTGGGTTGCGGTAGAAGAGGTTATACCTAAACAGAGCATGTGAGGAGCCGGTTACGCGCAAGATTGAGGCATCCTGATTAGAACTAATGTGATCGGTAAACTCGTTATACTGAATGGTTGGTGAGCTATTCTCACAGTAGATGGCTGGTCTAAGATTAGTCCCTTTAATTGTGAAGCCTTCTAGAATTGCTGCAGATTCCTCGGCGCCGACGAATCGAATGTGTGCTTGGTTGGAGTTTGGCGGCAGAAGCGCCGTCGAATCGGGTCCCTTCTCACTTTTCACCACGATTTCCTTGCCCAAGTAAGTTAGGAACTCCACATATTCCCCCGGCGCCACCAGCACCGTGTCGCCATTGACCGCGGCGTTAATCCCCGCCTGGATCGTCGGCTGTTGCGAGGGAACATGGATTGTGGCAGAAAACGAGGATGCGACGGCGCAGAACAGCACCATCAAGAATACGACAATAGCGAACCTGTGCATGAGTTCTCCCCGAGCGGTTAGTACTGTGTTATATGGATATAGTATACAACATTTCGCGGCGATAGTCAAGGGGGTGGATTCCAGCTTTCGCTGGAATGAGGCATGTGGGGGCTGGGATGAGGCATTTGGGGCCCCTCGTCTCCGCTCGGGGCGACGGGGTGGCCCCTCGTCCCTGAAACAAGTTCAGGGCAGGCTACGCTCAGGGCAATTGGTGTCTGCGTTCGGGGCGACGGACCCCACTCACCGCGCGTAGTCGTCGCGGAGACCTTTCCCCTTGAGAATTTGCGGAGTATACTTGTCGATCCGCGCCTCGCGCGTTTTCGCCTGCTTCGCCGACGTGAAATGCAGCAGATACTCGCGGCGACGTCCCGGTGTCAGCCTCTCAAACGCCGCTTTCAGCGCTGGGGAGCTGTTCAATTTCTTGCGGACATCATCCGGCATCGATGGCTCCCGGTTCTCCCCGTAATTGACTTTGCTTCCAGACTTTTCCAGCTCGACGGCTTCTTTGATATACGCCTTGATAGTCGGCGCGAGCGCGGTGATCTCTTTCGCCGATGTGAAACGAATCGTCCGCGCCCCGCGCGTATTCTCTCCGGGCTTGGTCAGGATCTTCTTCGGATCTTTCAGTAGAGCGCCCTTGAAGAAACTGAGCACGCAGTACTCTTTGAAGCCGCTGATGATCGCGACGTTGCTGTCGTTGAACGTGTAGCAGGGCTGATACCATTTCAGTTCTTCAGTCAGCGGACTGGCCAACAGAATGGCGCGAAGTTTCTCCAACTCCTTTTGCCACTTCTTGCACTTGCTGATGAAGCTGTCAACTTTGGGATTCGGCTCGCTCACTCTGGACCCTCCTGCTCAACATCGCCCGCCCGGAGCTTATTGGACTTGATGAGTCTATAATAGCGGAGTCGGCCATGCTTGTCAAGCGGATGGCCGCATGAGTCGGTTGTTGCCGATGCACAGGCGCGTGCGACACCGCGGTCACATTTCAAGTTTGAGGATACGAGGCGGCAGACCGGGTCCGCCGCCCCGTATTTCTCATGGTCCGTAGAGCGGCTATTTCAACAAGGTCATCTTCCTGCTCTGCGCGAATGCGCCAGCCGTCAGCCGTGAGAGATAAACACCCGACCCGACCAGTCGACCATGATCGTCATGACCATCCCAGACGACCCGGTGACTTCCCGCCGACTGGTCCTCATTCACCAGCGTGCGGACGAGCTGACCGGAAATATTGAATACCTGGACTTGCACATGTGTCTGCGCAGGGAGGATATACTCAATCGTAGTGGTCGGGTTGAATGGGTTCGGATAGTTCTGCGCCAGAGAATAACCGCCCGGCAGCGTTACCCCTTCCTCTTCGGTCTCCGGCTTGAACGTTATATCCGCGGTCGACAGAGGGATCACGCCCGAATCAATGATCGCTCTGGCGTTTATGAATGAGAGATTTGTCCAGATGGTCACATTGGTCGAATCACCGGCCATGAATCGACCCGCCAGGTATGTGATCGCCTGACTGGCCGTCGCGCCGTCTGCCGTGACTATGCTCCGCAGGCTCAGGCGCGATGATGCCACGTTGAGCAGGCAGGCCAGAAGCTGCATCCTGGTCTTGTCGGCAATGCTGATGTCGTTGTCATATATCCAGAGATCAGCGATATCAAGGATAGTGAGCGCCCGGGGTGCCTCCGGAGCGGCGGTGGCGCCGTCGATACGAATGGCATACTCATCGGGACGGGAATGGAAGTGTTCAAAGATACTCTCACCAAACTGATTGATATCAGCGGATGTCATGCCGCCACCAAGTGGTTCGCCGTCGTGCAACGCGACGATCTGGCGCTTCCACCACCAAAAATCGGCGGTCGAGCCGGTGGTGATATCGCTGAGTTCAAAATTTACCTCCATGCCGGCTTCCGACAGAGTGATCGGGATCACGGCAGAGGAGACCGGCCCATAGCCGAGCGGCATCTCAGCTTCAACAATGTACGCTCCGCTGGGGATCGAATCGAAGTGATAGCCTCCGAGCCCATCGGTATAGGTCGATTGATACGGAGTGCCTTCGGCCTCCAGCAAATTGATTCTGACCGCCGGTAGTCCGGCGGATTCAGCCGTCACTACGCCGTAGATCGATGCGACCGTGGGAGTCCCGACAAGTGTCAGGGCACCGCGATTGTTGTTTTCCGAGCACTCAGCTCTAGCGGCATCCGGATCTATGACCACGAAGATCGTTCTGGGTAATGGCGCGGCTAAACGATATAGGACGCTGACAGTTCTTGACTCGCCTCCGACGATTGACGCGTTAGTCTGATCGCCCCCGATCCTGGTACCGCCCAACAGAGGATCAGCATCGTAAAATCGGACGGTGACATTGGAGGCAGGGCGTGAGCGAACGTCGCTGTGGATCACCGCGGATAACGTAACGGTTGTGCCGACGGAAGCATTCGGATCGGATACGCTGATGTCGTTATCAGCTATATAAAAATCAACGGCCGCGCCAATGGTCACTCGAATCGCCACCTGACAACTGGTCGAACCGTTGGCATTCGTCGCCGTCACCGTATATCGGTAGAGGCCGGATGTGTCCGCCACAAACGAGAGCTGGTTTGATGACCAGGTCGCGCCGGGTGATGATACCTGCGTCTGTCCCGAGATCGGCAGAGAGATCTGCAGTGTCGCGGGGAAACATGACGTCAGGTTCACTGTCCCGGAAGGACAGGTGATGATCGGAACGGAGAGCGACGTGAAATTGGCGACCACACTCTTGTTACTGTTCATCAGAACTGTAGTCGATGACGCGGTAGGGTTCGTTACGCCGCCTGCCCAGGAACTGAAAGCGTAGCCCGAGGCTGGCGTGGCAGAAATATTTACCACCGTGCCGGCAGTGTATTGTCGGCTCCCCGCGGCGGGCAAAGTAGTTCCGCCCGCGGTCGGAGCGTTGGACATGGTCAGGGTGTATTGGGTTGGCGAAGTCGAACCAACTACGATTTTGGAGAAGTAAATATTGAACGGTCCCGTGCCCGTTCGCCAATAAACCGGAATATAGGGCGAGTTGGCCGGCACCTGAAAAGTCGTATTGGGGTCTCGATTCGATTGGTTGGCGGTAGTTGTGGAGACCAGCACCGGAGCCGTCCAGGTTCGTGATACCTGACTCCATTTTTTGTAGTAGACCATGCCGCTGGCATCCGAACTCGATGTCTTCTTTATATAGAAAACAAAGAGCTCTCCGCCACGGACAGTCGATATCGGATACCATTCATGATCCGAGGTCGTAGTGGAGTTGTCGATTATCTGATGATTCCATTCCCCGGTGCCATTGGCGTAATTCTTCCAGACATGGTGGAGCTGATTGTCGAGCCCGAAAATCAGGTGCATAGTCGTGTCATTGATGACATTGTGGGTGAATGACCGGACGTATCCCATATTCCGCGGAAAAATGGCGTGGTCGGGCCGCGCGACAAAGGACGATCCGTTCCAGAGGTAATACTGAAATCCCCTGCTGTCATTCAGGTAAAGAACCACCAGCGCGGGATTCCCGCCGACATACGGCATGGAGCCGATACGAACATCATCGTGGTTCGTCGCAAAGGCGGTTCCGCGGGTCCAACTTGCTCCGTGATTGTCCGAATAATTGTAGCGGACATTCTGGGCGGGACTGCCGCCGAGCCGCGTGAATAACCAGATACGGCCGGTGTTCTGTACCATGATATTTGACCGGTAGGCATCGGTCGTATTCGCGATCGTCACTATCTCTCCGCCGTCGGCTTCGCTCTGAATGGGCGCGTTGAATTCGCGAAACTGCACTTCGGACCGACCTGGCCAGGTGATATACATGTTTCCGTTGCGACCAAACACAGAGGTATGCATATCCAGATATCCCAAAGGATCGATCCGCATGACGTTGGTGCCCCAGGTTGTGCCACCATCGCTGGTGTACGCAATGTTCCCCAATGAATTGCGGCCGTTGCCGTAACTGGCGTAGAATCGATTGGGATCCACTTCCGACTGGTAACCTTTCCAACGCGGGATGCCCAGAGTAGGACCGCTGTTCGCGGTCGATATCGCGATTCGAACTGGTGTTGTCAGCGAATCAGCTTGAGTCGGTGCTCCAATGAGCACAGTGCACAGTGTAACAACCGCGACCGCTACCAATTTCGACAAGTCCAGATTTCGCATATATCCTCACTTACACATTACAATGGAGATTCTCCCACTAGACCCCGCAGAGTCCGGGAATGGTCAAATTCATTCGACTGATTGACGCCAGGGTCTGTGGACGTTCCCTGACTAACGAAATAGATGCGCTAACGGCGACAATTGCCTCTCAACCGATTAGCGCCGCATAGATCCAGTCATGTTCCTTCCTTCGATTCCGAATGGTCCGAAGGAGGAAGAGACTGTATTGAAGTACAGGTTGAATCAGCAAACGCAGTTTCTGCGAGCCTTCGTATACTCAGGCCTTCTCGAAACGGTCAGATTACTCATGGTATGCTCCTCTCTCTCGATCGCGAGTCGCCGTAGACTTCCCGACGACCGATAATTGCCCGGAATATGATCGCAGTTCTTGCGGTCATGTTTAACGCGTGAAGATCCTTCCGGTGATCGCCCGGTGCCCGGGCCTAGTACCTAAAAACGAAGTAGTGCGAATGCGACACTTTGACGCATAGACTTTTCCTTTCGAGTCGTGGGTTGCTCGAAGTCTGCCCACGCAGATTGGCGTCGGCAGGTAATACTCATGCGACTGGCCTCATTAATGTAGTACACCTTTGACTCCCAATTCGTTCGCTACATATTTCACGGTCGCGTTCCTGGAGGCGCGACGATTCAACAACTCGATGTCTGACTGACTGATAGCGGAAAGGTGTGACGCACAAAAAAATGAATGGAGGTTGTGAATTTGGTGAGGAAAATTGGAGTCTATGTTAGGCCGTCTTCGGTCTGGCAGAATGAAAACTCACTCAGTATGTATGTGAACCGCCTGCCGCTCGCCTGATTCTGATACGAGATAGAATCTCCCCGCTTCCCACAGCAAGCCTTGAAATCCGCCGTGCGCTTCGACATCCATGTCGATCGCGATCACTTTCCCATCATGGAAAACCGACAGCGTATCATGTTCCGTGTGGCCTATCACGATCTGATGAACGTCGCACCGCTGCAGTACTGTGTCGATTGTCGCAGTCGACGCGGCAGGGTATGAGCCCTCGAGCCCTTCAGTATATCCGCGATACCAGAGCGGGCCGAAGGTGCCATACAATCGTTTAGTCGGCGCGTTGAAATAGAGTTCCAGCGATGACAGATCGAGTCCGGCCCGAACCTCGGCATTGACCTTGCCAATACTCTCACTGGTCTGCAGAAATTCCGGGAGGACGCCGCCATGCACGAACAGCGTATTGCCAAGCCGAAGCATTGTATTCTTCGAGCGAAGCCACCGTCCGAGTTCCGTTTTCGGTCCGAAAAGTTCATCATATTTGAAGCGGGAGCGTCGCGCGATCCCTTCGGTGTATCGTTCATTCACGTAGCGCAGATCGCCACGCATTACCATCAGTTCATGATTCCCCAGCAGGTAGTGAACCATCCCGCCAGCGGCCGAGGCTTCCTGTTCCAGTCGATATATCAGCCAGAGACACTCGGTCACATGCGGGCCGCGATCGAACACATCGCCGACCACGACCAAATGTCCATCGCCAAACGACCAGTGCAAACCGCTGTCGATGACCTTCGCGGCGATCAGTATTTCGGCAAGGCTTGCGTATTCTCCATGTATATCACTCACCGCGAACATTCTGGAACGAAGTTCCGTCTGGTCGGGCGGTATGGTGTGCCGATTGACCGGAATACGATACACGACTCCGGAGTCTCTGCAGAATCCGTTGAATCGGATGGTGTCGCGAGCAATGAATTGACGCATCGACACCGCACTATCGCAGAAGTAGATCACCTGAACAGTGGTGTCATTCTGCCAGAAAACGTGCGGGCCATCATCAGTCGACAGCTTGACCGCGGAGCTGTCCGGCTCCGCGGCACGCAACATGGTTGACAGTATAGCAAGAAGAATTGTATGGGCGATGCTTCGAAGGAACTGTCTCATGCTCTCGATCCGGTCAGAACGACCAATTGACAATAGGGAAGACCGGGAACTGCCCGCCTTGTTTGATGATATTCACCAATCCTATCTGCAGGCCGTTCATCGTCACAGCGTAATTGACAAATCCAAGTTGAAAGCCGCTGGCGTGCCCGGCGTAGTTGACAATTCCCCACTGGAATCCCTCGAAATTCCCCTTGGTGATATTCACTGCCGTCCCCTGCCATCCGACGAAGTTGGCGTCATTCAATCCAACCAGCCCCCACTGCACACCCTTGGATTGTCCGGAGGTCGAATGGCTGACCAGCCCCCAATCCAGTCCACTGACATGCGTGTTTTTGCCGTAAATCAAGCTGAGCCGTATTCCGGCTATAGCGTTGCTCTCCGAAACGATCTGAACGGGGGCAAACAACGAAAGCTGAATTGGCTTCTCCTGGGCCATTGCCGCGTGAGATATGAACAGTAGTGAAAGGACCGCGACTCCAAGCATGAGGATGGACTTCCTGAACATGACAACCTCCTGTCGTGTGAAAGGTGGGATCATTGAAGGCAACCGCGAATGAACCAGAATAATGCGGAGGAGGTAGGATTCGAACCCACGGTACCTTTAGGGTACAACGGTTTTCAAGACCGCCGCTTTCGACCGCTCAGCCACTCCTCCGGACTGGTCACCGGCCCTAAATTACCATGATGTTGCCGCATGTCAAGTGCGGAGAAAGAGGCGTCCACGCTACCGGGAACCACCAGACAGCCTTGCTGTTGACACCAATAATGGATATCTTTGCCGGAGAAATGGTGAAGTCTGGATTTGAGCCCGATTACCTGCGGGCCGGAAGGAGCAAGTCGTGACCAGAGCGAAAGCGCATGCCCGGGTAGCTGTGATCGGAGCGTCCCCGAAAGAAGATAGATACTCATTCAAAGCCGTCAAAATGCTCAAAGAGTACGGCCACGAGCCGATCCCGGTGCATCCGGCCGGGCATGTTGTCGATGGCGATGTCTCCAAAAAGTCGCTCGATGAGATCACCGACCCGGTCGACACGCTGACCATGTATGTTGGGCCGGATATCTCGGATAAAGAGCTGGACAGGATATTGAAACTGAAACCGCGGCGCGTGATCTTCAATCCGGGCGCGGAGAATGATGGATTGGCCGCGAAACTCGAAGCCGCCGGGATTGAGGTCGTGCTGGGCTGCACGCTCGTGATGCTTCGGTCCGATCAGTTCTGATTGCGCGCTACTTCTTGATCAAACTGCGCAACAGCGCGAGATTCTTGATATCTTCTTCGAGATCCTCTTCCTTGGGGGTCTCGATGATCATCGGGATCTTTGACAGCTTTTTGTCATTCAGGATATTCCTGAACCCCTCGATCCCGATCTTCCCTTCCCCGATATGATCATGCCGGTCTTTCTTTTCGCCCAACCCCTTCTTGCTGTCATTCAGATGAAGAATGCGTAGTCGGTCTAGGCCGACGACATCTTCGAATTTCTTCATCGTCGCTTTGTAGTCAGCCGGATCCGATATGGGATACCCGGCCGCAAAGATATGACAGGTGTCCACGCAGACGCCGATATGGGTCTTGTCTTTCACCCCAGCTATCATATAGGCGAGTTGTTCAAACGTATAGCCGAGATTCGACCCCTGACCGGCAGTCGCTTCCAGACAGACCGTGACGGTATTGTTCTTCAATTCCGCGAAGAGTTTATTTAGGTTCGCGATGATCCGGTCCATTCCTTCCTGTTCACCCGATCCGACGTGCGATCCGGGATGAACCACCAGGTTCGGTATCTTAAGCATCGCGCACCGCTCCATCTCGAGCTTGAACGATTCGTACGACTTGACATTAAGATCCTTGTCCGGCGATGCCAGGTTGATCAGGTAGCTGGCATGGGAACAGGAGACAGTGACCTTGGTCTCCTCGATCGCCTTGAAGAACTTATCCAGTTCTTCCTGCTCGATCGGTTTGGCGCGCCACTGGCTGTTCGCTTTGTTGAACATCTGGATAGTATCGCAGGTCGCTTTCTGCCCGCGAT
>JAYRFH010000282.1:0-8485 GCA_041908405.1 Candidatus Zixiibacteriota bacterium | reverse complement strand
GCCAGACGGACTCTCGTCGACAGCACCACCAGCGCCTCGTCCCCTTTTCCGGATAACCAGGTCGCCGGTGATTTTGCCATGGTCTCAAACATCTCGACAACTCTCTCTGCTGCGCTCACGAATTATGTCCCACTGCATGTTTGATCGATTTCAGTTTATCGCGAAGTTCAGCGGCCCGCTCGAAATCTTCGGCGGTGATCGCCTTGCGCAACTCTGTCTCCAGCCGCTCTTCTTCCTTGATCGGCAGGAATACTTCGCCCTGCTCGGTCACTTCGGGAAGTTCCGGCGATTTGCCACGGTGCAATGACGCACCATGTATCTTGCGCATGATCGATTCCAGCCGTGGACGGAAAGTCCGGTAACAATCGCCGCACCCGAACCGCCCAAGGCGAGTGAACTCGTCGAATGTCAACTTGCAGTTCGGGCAGACCAGCGCATCCTGTGGCGTGCCCACCCCTTCCGGGGCAAGACTTTTAGCCAGGTTGGTCAGGATCTCCGCCAACGGGAACGGCATATTATCCAGCGGGGAATGGAATCCGCGCGCTGAGGCACACTCCCGGCAAAGTGCCAGCGATATCTTTTCGTTATTGATGATCTGCGTCAGGTTGACCTGCGCTTCCCGCTTCTTACAGTCCTGGCATACCATGGTTGTCGCGTGTCCTTCCGTTAACCGTGCAGCCTGCCGTCAGCCATATGCAACTGACGAGTGCATCGTTCGGCCAGCTCCTGGTTATGCGTTGCGATCAAAAATGTGGTCGACTTTTCGGAGTTGAGACGGAAGAGCAGATCGTGGAGCATGCGACCAGTCGCCGAATCGAGATTCCCGGATGGCTCATCCGCCAGCACAACTCCCGGATCATTGGCCAGTGCGCGGGCGACCGCTACTCGCTGTTGTTCCCCGCCCGACAACTGGTCTGGACGGTGACTTTTTCTACCACTTAAACCAACTTCCGCCAATAACAGTTCCCCCTGCCGGGCCGCATCCGTCCGCTTAACCCCCGCTAACAACATGGGGATCATGACATTCTCGAGTGCGGTGAAATCCTCGAGCAGGTAATGAAACTGGAACACAAAGCCAACTTTCTGATTCCGTATCTTCGCTCGTTCTTCTTCCGTCAGAGAGCTGAAGGCCATGCCATCCAAACTCACCTGACCGTCACTCGGGCGATCTAGCCCACCTAGAATATGCAGCAAAGTCGATTTCCCCACCCCAGAGACCCCGGTGATCGCGACCATCTCGCCGCGTTTCACCGCAAGATCCACGCCCTTAAGCACCTGGAGAGTCCCTTCCGCCGTCTGAAACTGACGGTGAACTCCCGTTGCCTCAAGAATATGCTTAGACTGCTGCACGGACAGCTCCATCCCGACCGGTAACCCGGCTACCTGTTGACTGACTATCCGTTACATTCATTGTCGCCATTTTTGCTCAAAGTTTTAGCAGGGCAAGGACATCTACTTGCGAAGCACCTCTACCACCGACATCCGGGCCGCCTGGCTCGCGGGATACAGCGCCGCCAGATAGCAGATGGCCAGCGTCACCAACCCCGCCAGGCCAAAGTCAACCCAATGAACCTCAATCGGGACATAGCTGACAAAATAGAGATCCGCCGGTAGTGACACCACTTTGTAGCGGTTCTGGATAAACGCCAGTACCAGCGCCAATGTCCACCCCACACCCACTCCTATGACCGCAATGAATATCCCCTTCATGACGAATATCTTCCGGATACTGGCGGGAGTTGTTCCGAGTGTTTTGAGAATCCCTATCTCCGCGCGCTTTTCCATGGTCAGCATGACAAGCGTGGAGATGATTGAAAAAGCCGCGACCAAAACTATCAGAATAAAACCGAGCCCAAGCACCAGTTTCTCAATTGCTATCCAGGAGAAGAGATTTTTGTGCAGCACATTCCAGGGAACGACATCATACTCGTTCCCCAGCGCCGAATCGATCACCGGTGTCAGTCTCTCCGCGTCGTAGATGTCCGTCAATTTGAGATGCACCGCCGTAGCGACATCCCCCATCATAAACAGCTTCTGCGCGGACTCGAGTGAAATGTAGGTTAACTCGCCATCAAATTCGTAGTATCCGGTTTCGAATATCCCCGCCACATAGAACTTCATGATGCGGGGCGAGATACTTCGCCGCAGATCCTCGCCGCGTAGCGCATACAAAGCGACTTCCTGGCCAACATAAACTCCCAATCGGTCGGCGAGATTTTTCCCCAGCACGATTCCCGGCAGCGAGTCACCATTGATGAGTGTCCGCTCAAAAATGTACGATCCTTCTTTGATATCCCGGGCGATATTCGCGGTCTGCTGTTCTTTGGCGGGGTCAATACCGCGAACTACTACGCCATCCCCCTGGCCCGACTCCGAACTGATCGCCGCTTTGTAATAGATAAAAGGCGAAGCCGCCACCACACCGGGGATACTTTCGAGACGATCCACCAACTGATTGTAGTCCGGGATGAACTCACCGCGCAGGCTGAAGACGGTGATGTGTGACGTTGTTCCGAGAAGGCGGCTGCGAATCTCAGCCTCAAACCCGTTGTGCATCGACATCACAAAGCAGACCACGGCCACACCCAGGGTCACCCCGGCGATGGTCATCCAGGTTGAAACAGAGATAAAGAACCGCCCGGAGCGGAAATAGCGGCGTGCGATGTAGCTTTCGAATGTCATCCGTTACTGCGAGTTATACACTCTATCTTCTCCAATTGGGAAACATACCAGATGACAAATAGAGAAATCAATTGGTTTTCGTGACGTTCGCCAGTCCTGGCGAATTACTAAGGTATTGACAGGCAGAGAGTTGAGGAATCCGTTCGCGGCAATTCAGGGCTGGTTCCGCGGAACCAGCCACTACCCACCGTGTGTTACTTCTCTTCTTCCAGCAACTGCGCCAGTATCTTCGAGACCGGCACCGATCCTTCTCTGGTATCCTTCATCTGCGGGAAGAATAGAACGTCGCGAATGGACTGCTGATCGGTCAATAACATTACAAGACGGTCTATGCCGAACCCAAGTCCAGCTGTCGGCGGCATGCCGTAGGCCAGCGCGGTAATAAAATCGTCATCCAACGGCTGCGCCTCTTCATCCCCCTGCTCGATCGCTTTCCCCTGCTGGAGGAACCGTCCAAGCTGATCCATAGGATCATTCAATTCGGAGAACGCGTTCCCCATCTCCTGACCGGCGATGAATAGCTCGAACCGTTCGGTGAAGCGCGGGTCCTTGCGATGTCGCTTGGCCAGGGGTGATATCTCCACCGGATGATCCGCGATGAAAGTCGGCTGGATCAGGTTCGGTTCGACTTTCAGCTCCCAGACCGCCTCGATCGCCTTGCCGCGATTGATCAGCTTCTCCTGCTCGTGTACGCCAAGCTTCTTGGCCGCGTCTTTCGCCTCAACGTCCGACATATCGGTGAAATCAACGCCCGTCGCTTCTTTAATCGAATCAACCATGCTTATCCAGCGGAATTTCGGCCCGAAATCTATTTCCTGGCCATCATACGTCACTTTGTGCGAGCCAAAGACCGCGTGCACTGTGTGGCGAAGCATCTCCTCGTAGAATGCCGCCATGTCATGATAATCCGCATACGCCCAGTACAGCTCGATCATGCTGAACTCGGGGTTGTGCTTCCTATCCATCCCTTCATTCCGGAAATCCTTGCAGAACTCCCAGACCTTTTCATACCCGCCGACGATCAGACGCTTGAGATACAGTTCATCCGCGATACGCATATAGAGCGGGATATCCAGCGCGTTGTGGTGCGTCTTGAATGGACGCGCCGAGGCACCGCCATAGAGCGGCTGAAGTATCGGGGTTTCGACCTCGAGAAACCCGCGTGAATTCAGGAAGTCGCGCACTATCTGAATTATCTTCGTCCGCTTGACAAAGACCTCCCGCACCTCGGGATTGATGATCAGGTCGGCGTACCGACGGCGATAGCGGATCTCCACATCGGTCAACCCGGCATGCTTGTCCGGCAGCGGATGCAGCGACTTGGAGAGCAGTTCCCACGAGGTTACCTTGAGTGTGCGTTCCCCTGTCCGGGTAATGAACAACGAACCCTCGGCGCCGACGATATCTCCCATATCAAGCAGGTCGAAGTTATCGAAACCGGCCTGCCCGACATTGTCGATCTTGACATACAGTTGGAGTTTGGCGGCGACATCGCGCACATCGGCAAAGATCGCCTTTCCCATTTTTCGCTTCAGCATGATCCGCCCAGCCAGGCGGACGGTCGTTTCATTGGCCGCCAGGGTATCAAACTGCTCCTGCAGTTCGGCGATGCTGTGCGTCCGGTCGTACTTGTACGGGTACGGCTCGATCTGCTGTTGCTTGAATTGGGCGATCTTTTGCCGACGGATCCGAATCAGGTCCGCCAGGGGGAGGTGAATCTCACTCTCCGCGCCGGCGGCTTCGGGGGTCGGCTTCTGCTGATGGTCACTCATCAAATTTCTCCATTGGTCAGTCGCGGTCTCGCGAAGGAGATAATATAGGGATATTGAGTCACTTTGCCAAGCGAGGTTGTCTGACCCACTCCGCAATTCTTTCTACCCTGACCTCGTATTATCGATTATCTTATCTCCGACCCTCACTCGCCAGGTTCGAACACTGTAGCCGATTGGGGAATGCCATGTTCACTGTCGCTCCAACTCTGCACCTTCCAAGGGTGATGCTTCGCCCGTTTTTTCTTGAGGACATCGACACGTTAACCCGGATTCAGGCCGAGAGTGACGTTCTTCGCTACTTCCCGCGTACCATACCACCTCCCCGGGAGGCGGTCGAACGGGACGTGCATTTTCAGATCGAGCATTGGACACGGTTTGGCTATGGACGGTGGGTGATCGGCTTTCCGCCGGATGGACGGCTGGTCGGATGGTGCGGATTGCAGTATCTTCCCGACACCGATGAGATCGAGATCGGGTATCTGCTGGCCAAGCCAAGTTGGGGGCAGGGGTTGACCACGGAAGCCGCCATTGCCGGCCAGCGTTGGGCGTTTGAGAACCTGGACTTGCAGGAACTGGTGGCAATCATCCATCCAGAGAACCGTGCCTCGATACGGGTCGCGGAGAAATTGGGGATGACACAGACCCAGCGAACAACTTACTTTGGAATGCAGTGCTGTCGGTATTCGATCTTAAGGCAAGAGTTCGCTGAATGGGAGAAAATTGACCAATGATACGAACCACTAATTGCCTGCTCTTGCTCTGGCTGGCTCTGGTACCAGCCGTGCCTCAACTGGGGAACGCGGCAAAAGATGATTCTTCAAGGAGCGATCACAATGGCTCGCTGAGTCACCAAATGGGGCGCTCGATGTTCCCCGAGAACTGGGTTGACCTCATTGGCCGACCATGTCCAGTCAAGTTCGAGAATTATAAGGTCGTTTTGGATTCAGAGACACTCGCGCCGAATCGCCTGACTATTGACACAACCACTATCACCGCGCAATCGAGAGAAGCGCGGATGATCGCGGTGCTGGGAGCGAACTATCGCCTTGTCGACTCTGCTGCGTTTCACACTCCAGAGCAGGGAAACAGATACATCAGCGATCTCATGCAAACATACCAGAATACTATGCATTATCATCATCTGAGGGGATTTGAAAATATTGAAGGATGGTTCAAGACTTACGAATGGGTATTAGCCAATGGCGTGACTGTCCGCGCTCACCTCAGAGCCAATTCCAGAAAGGGTACTTATCGAGGATTTCTCCTCTACGTGAGTCTTCCCAAGTCAAAGACCGGTAACGCCAAAATACGAAGCATTAAAGATAGGATGGTGGTTTCGAGAGCCGATGAGGTTCACGCCGAGTGGGACGTTTCAACAAATGCACTGACAATTACCAGTGAACAGTGATTACCGTCCTCGCTTGAATTTCCTCACCAACGCCTGTTTTACGACAGTCGGGACCAGGCCGGTCACATCGCCGCCGTTTTTGGCGACCTCGCGCACTATCGACGAAGAGAGATAGACCCACGACAATGACGGCATCAAAAAGACTGTCTCAACTTCGCGCGCCAGTTTGCGGTTCATCAGCGCCATCTGGAACTCGTACTCAAAATCGGAGACCGCGCGAAGTCCGCGGATGATTGCGTCCGCCTTGATCTCCTGCACGAAATCAGCCAGCAGACCATCGAAACAGACTACTTTGATTCGCTTCGCGTTCTGCAGTTTCGCCACCGACTGCTTCATGAACCCGAGCCGTTCATCGGCCGTAAAAAGCAGATTCTTGCTCGGAGCGGTCGCTACCGCCACGACCAGTTCATCGAAAAGCCATGAACCTCGTTCGATGAGCGAGAGATGTCCATTGGTGGTCGGGTCGAAAGACCCTGGGTAAACCGCGCGTCGTTTGTGTGCTCGTGCCATGTCTATGTCTCAGGTTACCTCTGTTAGTTGAAAAAACATACTGGTCCTCCCTGTTGCTGGCAAGCTAAATGACCGTCATCCCCAGAGCCGGAAGGAACAGCTCCGGGCGGTGCGAAGAGTCGAGTCCGGGGCCCAAAGCCGCACGATTCACCTCAGCCTTTTGCAGTCCGGATGGGAAGTACTTCGCCAGTTGCTCAACCAGGAGATCGTTCACGTCGCCTGCAAGCGACAATGATGACATGGGGATTGTCAGCCCCATCTCCGCCAGCGAGGCCAGCTTAAACGCGACCAGCGTTTTGATCTCCATCGCCATTCGTTTCACCGACTGTTCATCCGCCAGATCATAACCGTCGAGTTTGAGGTGACCCAGCGCGGTCACTTCGCCGCGATAGAGCAGGCAGAAGGTCAGCACTCGCGGCGCGATATCGATCACTCCGGCGAGTTCGCCGCCAGGCATTTTGCAGAAGGCGCGGAAACCTCGTCCCAACGCCACACCTCGAGCCAAAGCCACGGTGGAAGCATCCTCCGGGATACCAACCACATTCTGTAGTTCCGCAATCACGGATTTACGGCAGATCAATCCAAGATACCGATCGGTCAATCTCGACTTGACGGAGTCAAACCTGAAAAGATTCGCGTCATCCAACAGCGACTGCTCCATCTCGAATTGCAGTCGAAGACCTATGTCGCTCCCTGATACCGACGGCATCAAGTAGTATTTCACCATCACCGCTTCATCAGGGAGTGCAAGCGCCAACGTAACCTTGTCCGGGAACTGTATCTTTTCCTCAGATGGCGTCTGCGAGAGCCAGAGGATCGTCTTGCGACCATCGGTCTCGCCGACCGAGGCGGTGCAGATAGTCGAGCCACGGAGATCTATGCCCAGGATCGCGCTCACCGTTTTATCCTCAGATATGGCTTGATCCGTTCGTATAATTTCGGGCCGATCCCCTTCACTTCAGTGATGTCGATCTCCTGTTCGAACCGATGTTGTTGCCGGTATTCTACTATTCTGTCCGCCAGCGTACGACCTATCCCCGGTAGAAGTTCCAGCGAATCCGCCGGCGACGTGTTAGGATCTATCAGAAATATGCCGGTGAACTTTGCCTCTTCAGAAAGAAAAACCGGCATTGAGACCGCCTGCGGAGTTGGTTCGGCGTATGATCGTACGAGTAGATACCCGGTGAGCAGCAGTGCTGTCACGGTCAGTATCCCCATCGCCTTCAATTGCGTAGGGGTATAGTCGAAAAATTCCGCTAGTCTACTCATGAGTTGTCCTGCCCTGCCCAATATACGAACCACCCAACCAAACGCAACCGGGGACCTTCTACTGGACAACCGAATCGCAACTCGATATCCTGTGGTCACGTAACAGATAGTAGCAGTATGAACCAACTGACACAGAGACTACACCGCCGCACACTGCGGCTCCTTGGATTAATTCTCATTGTTAGCATAATTGCGATAAACGTTGCCGCCTTTTTTCACGCCCACGCCATGACCCATTTTTCGGAATCTCGCGAGCGCACTCCACGCCCCGAAGAACTGTCGCTGTTCCAACAAGTCAAAGTACTCGTTTCCGGGGTCAAACTCCCCCGACCCGAGAATTCACTCACTCCAGGAAATTACCTCATTCCGTTCATTACCGATACCATATCCTCCAGCGAATCCATAGAATTGGAACTCTGGTTGATCGACCAGCCGCAGAGTTCAACGACCATCGCCATTTTCCATGGTTACGGTGCGTCCAAGGACGCTCTTCTCGCAGAGGCATCCTTGCTATACCATATGGGATACGCGGTCTGTTTGGTCGATTTCCGAGGTTCGGGTGGTTCCACCGGCAACTACACTACCATTGGTTGGGAAGAGGCAGACGACGTTGCGGCCGTCGCCCACTATATACACCAGCGCTCCCCGGAACAGACACTCTGGCTATATGGGCAGTCGATGGGAGCTGCGGCTGTGCTGCGGGCAGTATCGCTAGAACCTGAGATTGCCGATGGATTGATTCTTGAGGCCATCTACGACAGATTGCTTGTCACGGTCAAGAATCGATTTGAAGCTATGCACACTCCGCCCACTCCGTTTGCTCATTTGCTTTTATTTTGGGGAT
>JAYRFH010000281.1:0-21050 GCA_041908405.1 Candidatus Zixiibacteriota bacterium | reverse complement strand
TTGTATCTTCCCCCCTCACTCCCCCACTCCACCCCACCAGCATCAACAGCCCCAAAACCAGTATTCGAATAGTCACGGAGTCGCCTCCCTCTCTTGGTTGATGGAGTACTATATCCAATTCCCGCCCCAAAATCAACCCGAGTCGCCAATCCACAGTATTCCCAATTCATCCTCAACCAACCCAACAACTTCCCTCACGACCACCGAATTTTGTTCGCCGAATTATCTTCCCTCTGAGGCTATTGACAGCGCACCATAGTCAGCGTACAAACAAATATTGCAACAATTGTTCGGAATTTGACGTCTTTTCCTATAGAAACAGCTTGCACTTTTGACGATAATTCATATGTTGAGGTCACCCACAATCGGTGACTAGGCCAAGATGAACATAGAGGAAACGACTATGAATCCAACCGACACCCTGCATCGCTCAGCCACGACGTACTCCAATGTCTCCGATGACCAGATTTTTGACTGGGAGACCACCTACGGCGCCAATCACTACGGCCGCCTCCATATGGTGGTGCGCAAGGCCGAAGGCGCCTGGCTTACTTCTCTCGATGACAAGAAGTATCTCGACTGTCTTTCCGCCTATTCTGCCGCTAACCCCGGCCACCATCATCCGAAGATCGTGCAGGCGCTGGTTGACGCCCTGCATGGCAACTACGCCTCGGTCATTTCAAATGTCGTCTACACCGACCCGCTCGGCTTTTTCCTGAAGAAGTGCGCGACGCTTGTCCCGCAGCTTGGCCCACGTTTCGGCGCCAAAGGGAACAAAGTCCTCGCCAAAAACGGCGGCGTTGAATCTGTCGAGACCGCCATCAAGCTCGGCCGCGCCTACGGCTACAAAGCCAAAGGGATTCCGGATGGCAAACAGGAGATCATCGTTTTCGGCAACAACTTCCATGGCCGCATGATCACCATCGTTTCGTTCTCCACTTCACAGAAATACAAAGAAGGTTTCGGCCCGCTCACTCCCGGCTTTGTGACGGTTGATTTCGGCGACCTCGAAGGCGTCAAAAAGGCCGTCAATAAAAACACCTGCGCGATTCTCGTTGAGCCGATGCAGGGCGAGGGCGGCATGTATCAGCCCCCGGCGGGCTTCCTCAAAGGTCTCCGCGAGATCGCTGATGCCAATGACCTTCTGTTGCTCTTCGATGAGATCCAGGTCGGCCTCGGACGTACCGGTAAAAACTTTTGCTTCGAGCATGAAAACGTCATCCCTGATGCCGTCATCCTCGGCAAAGCTATCTCCGGCGGTCTGGTCCCGCTCTCAGTGATGGTGACAAACTCGCACCTGATGGATCTCGTCTTCCAGCCGGGTCGCGATGGCTCCACCTATGGTGGCTATCCGCTCGCCTGTGTTGCCGGCGTCGCCGCGCTCGATGTCCTCGTCGATGAAAAACTCTCCGACAAGGCCGCTGCTACCGGCAAGATCCTCAAGGAGAAGATCCTCGATGTCGCCAAGCGTTCCAAGCATGTTAAAGAAGTCCGCGGTCGCGGCCTCTTCATCGGCATCGAAGTGAACGATGGTGACGCCATGAACTACTGCCGTCAACTGCTCGACCTTGGCGTCCTCGCCAACGACAGCCACGGCCACACGATTCGTATCTCGCCGCCGCTTATCATCACTGAGAAAGAGGTCGACTACCTGGTCGAACGTCTCGAAAAAGTGCTGGTCGGTTAAGTCGATACACGCTTCTTATAGAAAAGGCGGCTCACCTGAGCCGCCTTTGTTTTGTCTGCTATCTTCGAAGATCGCTTACTTGCGTATCGACCCGAAATATATCGCCCCCAGCGTCACCACTGCCCCCACCAATTGTAGCGGCCCCAGCATCTCCCCAAAAAACAGAAATCCCCAGACCGTTGCCATGGTCGGTTGAACCAATAGCCCCAACCCCGCTTTGTGCGCGTCGATATGCGGCAACGATGACGATATCACCTTCCACCCGATCGCCTGAGGTATCAACCCCAATCCAAAAAGTAATAGCCAACTGCGACCATCCGGCGGCATCATCGCCTCCCTTTCAATCAGGCCCGATATCCCAAGGAATATGGCGCAGAAGAGCGCGGTCCAGGCCATCAAGGCAAGGGTCCCAACCTGCACATGCTCATGGCTCGCTTTTTTCACCAGCGAGATATACGACGCATAGCAGATTCCCGTCAGCAATCCGAAAAACACCCCCATCAGGTAATGCTCGGTCAGTTGGATATCATCACTCCCCACGCCGATCAACAGCACGATCCCGACAAACCCCAGCATAGCCGCGATAAAAAACTTGAGCGTCAACTTTTCCTTGAATGCGAAATAGCCGAGTATCGCGCTTCCGAATACCTGTGTATTCCCGAGAATGGTCGCCATCCCCGCCCCGGTGATGAAGATCGACCGATGCCAGGTCCAGAGATCACAGAAAAACGCAAACCCCGCCGCGATCGACCAGAAGTAGATCCGCTTCGGCAATTCGATCCGTTTCCCTTCCGCAATCGTCCAGACAAACATCAACCCCGCGCCGATAAACATCCGCCAGAACCCGATCGCGCTCGGCCCCATCCGCTCGCTCCCGATCCCCTTGACAAATATCGCGGCGAATGAAATACAGAGCGCCCCAAACAGCAACAGCGCAAACGCCCGCGACCCTGTGACATGATGTGCGCCGTTTGCAGGGTTGCTAGTCGGGGTTTCTGATGACATATTTTTGGATGAACCTGTCGCCATGCCCGCAAGCATAACTCCCCCGATTTGCTCCGCCAAGTACTTTGATGTCATAGATGCAATATGCTTTTCGCTGCGATTTGCGCGGGAGACGTCCCCGTCTGCCCGCCCTATTGATTCACCGTACCCCACCTTGCCATTGATAACCCGGACCCCACCATTTATGGTGGGATTTTCAAAGAAATTGTAGGTCAGGAACCTTGCCCGAAGGGCGGCGAAGCCGGTTCCTGACACTTTCTCTGTCATCGCGAGCCTTGCCTGCACTTCCCTCGCATCTCAACCCGACACTTCGCCGGCAAGGCGTCGCGATCCCCTCTTTTCTTCCCTTGCCTCATCCCTTCCATTTCGGTTTCTTACAGTCAGGGAGTAACATGACCACTATACGCACGAACTCTGTCCAAACCTCGGCTCCGCCAACCCTGCGGACAAGGGTTCTTACGCACAGGACTTATAGCGGAAGCGCCCACTAATAGTAACAGTGGATAATGATGAAGAAACTTACCTCAGGTGTGCTGGCAAAGTGGGCACTGGCCGGTGCGGCGTATGCCTTCTTTATGGCAATTGGTATGTCATATCTCTTCGCACATGCCGATCAGACTTCATTGAAAGAGATTCCTGAGGTTACTTTGCCAGGCGCGTTAGGTGCATTGGGATTATTGGCGGCTTGGTACTACGCAAGGCTCCGCCAGTGCGTATCTGATACTGGCGGCGACGGGCCACCATTCGATCACGAGCGTCTTCGCTTCGGAGCGACCCTGTCCATACTCATGTCCGTTCAGGTTGCGATCTCACTATTTGGTATAGCACTTTTGCGGTCCGATTTGATGGCTGGGGGGCTGGCTTGCTTGACGGTTGCGCTGGTGGTCACAATTCTCACTGTAATATACGTAGTTCGCGCAGTCCGACCCAAGCAATTGGAACAAAGCAGACGCAAAAACAGATCGCTCGCGAGTCTAATCGCTTGGAGCTATGCACTCGCAATTGTTCTGACGCTCCTCACTATTGCCCTCTTCGAGTACCGCCATGGAAGAACATCCGTTGCATACTCGCTTCTTGGATGGGCACTTGTACTTGCCGTATCCAACGTCGCTTCGGTTGTCGAGATGGTCAGGAAACGCGAAGAGCAGTTGCAACCGGAGAAAAGGGTGTTCAGTATTGCAATGGCAATATTCGGCTGTGCGACGGTCGTCATTACTTCATTAGTCGCGTGCGGCGCGTTTATCCTGAGCTTCCAGTCGCCAAGTTATGCAGCGATTGCCGCAATAGTATGCGTCATCTTCTCTTTTCTCCTGCTTCGAATGACCAAAGAAGCTGAGGCAAAGTTTGGTCATGCGAATACCTGATCTTGACTTGGTGAAGTCTCTCAATCGGAATAGTCCTGTAGGTCGAAACCCCTGCCCCGAAGGGGGCCGCGCACGCGGCGGTTTCGACACTCCCCTCTTTTCTTCTCTTGCCTCATTCCTTCCGTTTCATTTTCTTACAGTCAGGGAGTAACCATGACCAACATCCGCACGAACCCTGTCGAAACTTCGCCTTCGCCAACCAAGTGGTGGCAGATAGAGATAATTGCAGTTGCGGCATTTATGTTGGTGCTCGGTGGTTGTGCCTCGGTTACTTTTCATAGACCTATTGAGAAGGAAATCGTGAGTGGTAGATTCAAACTGATATGCGACATGGGCGATCGTAGTTGTGTTTTGACAGCGGGCGGCGACTCGGCCAAGCTGGTCGCGTGTGTTGTGTATGATGAACTAGTAAACTATTACCGAAGCTTTGAACCGCAAAAGGACCATGACTACTACGACTTCGAAGTAATTGTCATAGGCTCATTGCCACCTGATTCTACCAAACTCCGTTTCGAATTCGTTTGCCTTCGGTATGGCGGAGTGGCCGACACTTTTGACATATCCCGAATGCAGCAACGCACCTGGCTTTATTCCGGCAATCCGGCCGTTGGAGTTGAGCCAATACCAATCCCTCCTTTCGTAAAAGAAGGTGTACTTGATCTTGAGATTTCAGTGTCGTCTGTAGAAAATTTACAGTCCCGAGAGACTATCAATATTTCGGTACCAATTCAGCGCAGGAAAATAACTCGGACAATAGCGAATCCGTGGCCGTAATTCACTTGCAAGAGACTGTGAAGACCGCACTGTGAAAAACCGTACCCCACCATTTATGTTGGGATTCACCATCTCCACCCGATCACAAAAAAAACAGGGCCTTGCGGCCCTGTTCTCTTCTTCGGTCTCACCTCCTCAACCGATATCAAACGCTACAAACCGCTGCATCTCGCCGCGTGACACCAGGAGCAACACCGTACTCCCTTTCTTGAGCGACCGGAGCGCGCCGTCGAACTCCGCCACCGATGTCACCGGTTTGCGATTCACTTCGCGAATCACATCGCCGACTCTCAACCCACCCTGACGCGCCGCCATACTCGATTCGTCGACATTGGTCACCACGACGCCGTCGGCATTTTCTGGGATCTCGAACTGCCGGGCATACTCACGGGTGATAGTCCCGACATCGAACCCAGGATCGATCGCCAGCTCACCATCCTCTCCTTTCGACTGGCGACGGATCGTGCCATCCTCATTTTGCTCCGGCAGTTCGCCCAGCTTGACTGTCAACGCCTTCTCGCGATTATCCCGAATAAGGCCGAGTGTCACGGTCGTCCCGGGGTCAGTCCGCGCGATCAGATTGCGCAACTGCGCCGAATTGTTCACTTCCGTGCTGTTCACTTTCACCACGACATCACCGGGCGCGATCCCGGCATCTTCCGCCGGGCTCTCCGGAGCCACCGAGCCGATTAAAACACCACTGTTCTCATCCAGCCCCATCGCTCGCGCCATGACATCGTTGACATCCTGTATGCCGACCCCGAGCCATCCACGCACCACGCGCCCGTTGTCGACCAGTTCGTTTTTGATATCCATCGCCATATTGACCGGCACAGCGAACCCGATCCCCTGGAATCCGCCCGAGCGCGACGCTATCGCCGTGTTGATGCCGACCAGTTCACCATCCAGATTCACCAGCGCGCCGCCGGAGTTCCCCGGATTTATCGCGGCGTCCGTCTGAATAAAATCCTCATAGTCGGCCAGGCCGACATTCGAGCGCCCCTTGGCGCTGACAATCCCCTGCGTCACGGTATGCGCGAGATTCGGGTTCAATGGCGACCCGATCGCCATCACCATCTCACCTACCTGCAGGTCATCGCTGTTCCCCTGCTTCACCGGTACCAGGTTGTCCGCGGATATCTTGATTACGGCGATATCCGTTTTGTCATCCGCGCCGATAACTTTCGCGGCGTAACTCTTGCCGTCATTGAAGCGGACCACGATCGAGTCGGCGCCTTCGATCACATGATTGTTGGTCAGGATATAGCCATCCTCAGACACAACCACTCCGGAGCCCAATCCCTGCTGTCGCAACTCCTGTTGCGGAGACTGTCCGCCGCGCGGCGTCCCGAAAAACTGCTCGAACTGGTCACCGAACGGTCCGAAATTGAAATTCCCGATCCCCCGCATCTTCACCACCTTTTCGGTCGAGACGGTCACGACCGATGGGGTCACATCTTTGGCGATCTGGATGAACGCTTGGTTCAGATCACGCAGCGACTGCAACGCCGCGCTTCCGCTCTCTTTCTGCGCCACCGCCGATCCTGCCGGTAGCATATATGCCAATCCTATTACCAACAGCACCAACAGCGACATCACTGTCATCTGTCTTGTCTTGATCATCGTGCACATCCTCCGTTCATGTTTTTCCTGGTCGGTTTGGAGAATTATACGCGGCTGGTTTCAGGCCGGTTCACGCCGGGACCGGAGCTAGCTTCCGGTTTAACCAACCTTAACAATGGCCTCCTCCCCCCACTCCCCGGACCCCAAAAATCACGGTTCCGCGCCAAACCGGCCCTTGAACGGTACTATCTAACTCGTTGTATCCCAACGCTAAATCATTCGCTAATACCCGACCGCCCCGGTCGCTGTTTCATTTTGAAATAATCTTCAAGTTGGGCTTCCTCGTGGCCGAATCACTCTAAAGAGACTGGCAGAATTGGAAGGTAGCTTTTCGCCGGACTCGTCGTGGCTCGGACCACCAACCGCTACCTCCAGGAGATCACGTATGCGCTACTCGAGAACCTTACTCTGCGTCGGCCTCTGCCTCTTTGTAGCTGCCGCGGCGGCAGTGAAGGCCGAGAACGACCACCGCTGTCCCCCGGTTTTTTCGGACAGCAAGTACAAGCTGGAATACAATCATTGTGACAGCGCCGGCTACACTTTCAAAGCGACTCCGCCCAAAAATCGCAAGGGCGAGTATCCGGCCGATGGCATCATCCGCTATCGCCTGATCAAGGGCCCCGGCTCGCTTGATTCTGTTTCCGGCTCCTGGTCGCTTCCCGCCGGTACTCCGGTTGACTGGCGTAACTGCGTGGTCCTGGTCGAAGCTTACTGGAAGAGCGCCCCTCGTCTTAAGACCCGCACTGGTCTGGTGCTTTTCCCGAAAAACGGAAAGCCGGTTATCATGATTGACGAGGTCGAGCGTCGTGACACTATTCCTGTCCCGCTCGGCGCGCCATTCTCATTGCCGATCTCTGTGGTAGATCGCGATGAATGCGACCAGCCATTATTGACGCTTGAGCGTGTCCGTCCGCTCCCGAGTGGCGCGGTTGAACTAGCACAGAACGGTTCTGACTGGGCGCTCAATTTTGAACCGACTCCCGAAGATTCCGGCAAGTATTTCATCGTGATGCTGAACGCGTCCGATGGCTACAGCCATAACAAATTCAAATTCTTCTTTGTCGTCGTGCCCGCTGAAGATGAAGGCGAAGGTGACGACAACGGCGGCGGTGGTGGCGAACAGGAAGTCTTCACTTCGCTCGGCCTCTCGCTTGGTGTCGCCCGCAATCTGGATCCCGGCCAGATCGCCGAGATCCCGCTTAACCTCGACTCCATCTCGCAGCAGCAGGGCGTGGGTGGCTTCGATCTGCTCATCGCGTTCGACAGCCTCGCCCTCTCTGTTTCCGAAGTTCTCCCCGGCTCACTTTATGACTCCTGCGCCTGGGAATACTTCACCTATAATGCGTCGCCCGGTCAGGTCCGCATAGTCGGTATCGCCGAAACGAATAACGGCGACATTCACCCCTCCTGCGGTGTCCCGACTCTCCCTGCCTCGCTGGCGAGACTCCGCTTCCTGGTCGGCTCCGATGCCTCCTGGCGTTGCAGCTTTGCACCGGTTCGTTTCTACTGGACCGACTGCAGCAGCAACTCCCTCTCGTCTGCCTCCGGCAAGCATCTCTTTGGCGCGGAGAAGGTCTTTGAATTGCAGGATTCTCTCTTTGTAGAACTCCCTGCGGCGTCTGCGGCGCTCCCCGGCTTTGGCGGTCTTCCGTTGGTCGGCTGCGATGGCCCCGTCCGTAAGATCGTCTTCTACTCCGGAGGTGTCAGTATCACTTGTCCGCCTCCGGCGTACGTTTTCCAGCGCGGTGATATCAACCTTGATACTCTCGCGTTTGGTCTCGAAGATTTCCGCCTCTTCGGACGCTTCTTCACGCAGGGCCCGTCCGTCCTGACGCTCGACCCGAACAAGCAGACCGAGCTGTCCGATATCAATCAGGACAGCACGCCGCTCGCTATCGAGGATTATGTCTTGATGTATCGCCGCAACACCGGCCTGGATACGTCCGATGTTCTCCCGCCGAACTCGCCGAACATCGCGTCGTTCTTCATCAATGCCGGTATGCTTGTCGCCGCGACTTCTGATACACTCGGCGCAGTGCAGATAGTGCTGGCCGGCAATGTCGCGCCGCAACTGTTGATCTCGACCATGACGATGACTACCTACGCGCGCAACGGCTCGACCTACGTTCTGCTTTCTCCGAAGGAGAATTTCCCGAACGCCACATTCTTCCGCGCTAGTCCGCTGTTGCGCATTCTGACGACGACTTCGATCCAGTCTGTCGCTACTGCCACCAAATATGGCGGCAAGGTGACTGCGCAGATCGGCCAGACGATGGTCAACGCCGCACTGACCGAAGGTCTCCTGCCCGGCTCGTATGAGTTGCAGCAGAACTACCCGAACCCGTTTAATGGCGCGACAGTCATCTCCTTCGCCCTGCCGACCAGCGGCGAGGTCTCTTTGGAGATATTCAACGTGCTCGGTAAGGTCGTCTATCGTCGCTCTGAATCACTCGAGGCCGGCAGCCACCAGTTTAGCTGGGATGGCACCGCTCTCGATGGCTCCGATGTCGCCACGGGTGTCTACTACTATCGCCTGACCTCGCGCGAATTCACCGCGACGAAGAAGATGATGTACCTGAAGTAGAAGGCTGAAACGGAATCTCTTGATTGCTGTAGGGCGGGTCCGTCCTCGAACCCGCCTCACGATTGGATTCACAAAGCCCGGCGCGTTTTGCAGTACTAGTAGAGCAAGAGCGCCGGGTCTTTCATATCTTTAAGCGGCAGACGTCCCCGTCTGCCCTGTCCTCTATGTCATATGACTTTTTTGGGATTGTCATTGCGAGAAATCGCGGCATTAGCTTCTGTTACTGCACAAATCTCCCCTCCGCGATTTCGAAGCAACCCCCACCCCTACGTTGTCACGCCACTGATAAAGCAGTCCGTCCATGGAGACCCTTGACCATCAACCAGCCCGAAGTGAGAAGGTGAATTGGAGCCAACGGCATTGCCAGGTAGCTTACACTCGGATAGCCAGCAAAAGCCGGCAGAGTGACTCCAACGAACTGCAACAGGATGCCGAGTAGTCCCAGCGTGGCGATCCAGACCGGTACCGCTCGACTTCGCAGTAGTATGAAGTAGAAGAGGAATATCCACGCGCCAACGAAAAGTAGTTGCATGTGATGCATCCAGTAGCGAGTTGACCGTGCCGCCGCCCCAAGGGTCTCGTACAATTCCATACTCGGGTTGTCCGTCGCGAGAAATCGTTCACTGAGCGAAAGCATCGAGAGGACACTCGCGCCGTGCAGTGCGTCCATCACAAGACTGATAGCGCATACCGCCAGAAACGCCGTTGCTAACTGGCGACTGTAAGATCGAAAGGTCGGCCAGGCAATAACTCCTATCGCAAGGGTCAGCGCCCCACCTAACAGACCCATGCCGACCGCAACGCGAATCTGAAATGCGCTGGCCGCCGCCATTTGCAGGAATCCGGGCGAATTCGAGGATAATGGAGACTGGATCAACACAAATTGGAGTATAAGCCCGATCGCCAATTGAATTGGCAACAGAATCCCGATGACCTGACCGACTTTCTTGTCTGAGTGCACGATCACCTCCGGTGTGTGAGTTAGTGTGGAGTCCCGCCTGCTTGAAAGACGACTTGACCTTTCACAATACGAATGAACTCCATTGGAGTTGCACCAGATACCGCGACCGTCAATCACCTGTCATTGCGGGAAATCGCGGCCACCACTCGTGTTTCATCGCAAATCTCCCCTCCGCGATTTCGAAGCAACCCCTCCGTCGCACAAATCAAAAAGAAACTCAGCTTATGCACTCACGCTCTCATCAGCCAATAAAAAAGCCCGCTCTCTCAAGCGGGCCTTCACATCTCAATCACAAAATCTTCTATTCTTCTTCCAGCGCCAACATATCCAGGTACCCCACCCCGCGCAATCCATAGTAATTCTCCGCCTGCGCGTACACTTCATCCCGCAAGGCCGCGTCGAGCGTGATGAACTTATACCCCGCCTCTTCCAACGCGGTCAACAGCTCATCCAGATAGATCGCGTTCAGACGATTCGCCTGAAGCATCAATATCTGCTTTATCTGGTGTCCCACCAGATCGTTCGCCATCATCTCGGCCCGTTCCAGTTCATCAAACACGCTGTTGAAATACTCATCCCGCAACACTACGTACTGTAGTGAATCCAGCACCTTCCCCATTTTGCCCAGTGTGAAATTGTACATATGGTCATCCGGCACCACCGACGCGTGCGCCACTGCGGTCCCCGACGACGACAGATACCCCTTCACTTGTCGCTTATCTTCTTTTGTCGCGCCATAGTGAAGATACGGGAATCTGAAATATCTCCGCTTCTGCCCGAAACTCTCGAGCATCGTCTCCAGCTCCGCCTCGCCTGAGGCTACCTCTTCGATGAACTTTTCATACCCGATATCATTGAGGTCTTCGTTGTTGAAAGTCATACTCCCGATCGCGTGGCCATCGTTCAGCCACTGCCCGATCAGGTCATACTGGTTCTCCAGACTGGCGCCGACCACAAACCCCGCCGCCTTCACTTCATGTTTTTTGAGCGCCTGCAGAATGAGAAAATTGATCGCCTCGGGATTCACGTCGCCGAATGCTTCCGCCGCCGGAAGTTCATTGAACGTGATCGCGATCGACTTGGTCGCCTTGACCGCCTTGGCCGGGGCATCATCCTGTGATATCGCGGCTCCCGCCACGATCATCACCAGCGCCAGACTCAGAATTCCGATTTTCGTGCGCATCACTCTACCTCGTGGATCATCACTAGATTCGACGGCACTGTTTTGCCGAAAGGCGCGCCGCCGGTGATGATCACATGTTGTCCTTTGCTTGCCAGTTGGTATTTCCGGCTCACCGCATTCACTGATGAAACCAGCGCATGGAATGAACCGGGCTGCCGTACATATATCGGCCAAACCGACCGGATCAATGAGAGCTGTCGCATGACATTTTTGTCGGATGTGAGAGCCGCGATCGTCTGCCGTGGGAATAGGTTGGCGATCAATTCAGCCGTAAACCCTGATGTGGTAAAGGCAAAGATCACCCGGATCACACTGTCGTCGGATATCGCCCCCACCATCCGTGAAACCAAATGCGGTTCAATGGTATCCGTCAGGTCGCGCACGACCATCCCTGAGTTCACTTCCCGACGTTCCTCACTCGCCGTCAACACCGCCGCCATCATGCGGACGGTCTCCAACGGATATTTCCCCGTCGCCGTCTCCGCAGACAACATCACCGCATCCGCATGGTCGAAGACTGCTGTCGCGACATCGTTCACCTCCGCACGGGTCGGCCGCGGTGAGAACCGCATCGACTCCAACATCTGGGTCGCGACTATTACCGGCTGACGGTGCAGATTCGCCAATTCTACTATTCGCTTCTGAAGATTTGGCAGACGTTCCGGTGGCAACTCCACTCCCAGATCTCCGCGCGCGATCATCACGCCATCGGCCACATCCATAATCGACTCGAGCAACTCGATCGCCTCACGCTTTTCGAGCTTCGCGATTATCCTCTGCTTCCCGCCATACTGCTTTATCAATTTGCGCGCGAGCAGTACATCATCCGCCGACCGCACAAACGACAGCGCGACAAAATCCGCGCCGCTCGACACCGCGGTCTTGATATCCTGCTTGTCTTTCGCGCCGATAGTCGGCATCTGCACGACTGAATCCGGAAGATTGATTCCCTTCGCCGGCAAGAGCACGCCCGGATTCAACACCGAAAGCTGTACTCTTCCAGTCGCGCATTTCTCCGCTTTCAATCCGATCGCGCCATCATCGATAAACACCCGCTCTCCGGGTTTAATCGACGCGATGATCTTCGGATGATTCACCGCTATCTCGCGTTTCGCGAGATCACTCCCCGAGGTCGTCAGCGTGATTCTATCTCCCGCTTTCACCGGCAATTCGCCATTGAAGCGCGCCAGTCTTAACTTGGGACCGGAGATATCGAAGAGGATTCCGACCGGCCACCGATGTGTCCCGGTTGCTTTTCTGATTTGACGCACCGCTCGCGAAAAATCTTCGGTGCTTCCGTGAGAGCAGTTTATGCGAAAAGCATTTACGCCTTCATCGACCATCCGACGAAGCAACCGCTCTGAACTGACCGCCGGACCATATGTCGCCAGTATTTTGGTTCGTTTCATGACCGCCAGTAACGCCGTTTGGCCGACGGAATCAACCAAAAAACCCCGCTCCAAGTGCCGAATATCACATTCGGGAAATCTTTTCCCCGAACCAGATTTTTATCTTGCAACGACTTACCCAACCCTCCCCTCAAAACTCCGCTTTTCTTACGGCCGACCCTTTCATTTCCACGTACAATGTCGTATATTGAGCCGGTCGAGTGGGAGACCTACCAAAAGATAAGGAGATCCCTGAGGGGTATTTCATTTATGCAGAACAAGAAGGTATTGATTGCCGTCAACAATATGATCTTTACCTCAAAGATCATGACCGTGCTTGACGGGATGGATGCCGAGGGCATTAAAGCCATTCGTTCAGACGAGATTTTCACCAAAGCGCAGGAACTTCGGCCGGATCTTATCATAATCGACCTCAATCTCAACGGGATTGAGGCGCCGTCGCTGATCAACAAACTCCGCTCCTATGGAGCGACCAAGTCGATCCCGATCGTTTGCTATTCGCCCCATGTCATGGCGGATCAGATGAAAGCTGCGCTCTCTGCGGGTGCCACCGAGGTGTTGCCAAACTCCAAGATGACCTCCCGTATGAACCAGATCCTGGGAAAATATATCAACAACTGAACGAATGGTTCTTTTCGCCGCTCGTCATCAAAGCAAAGGACCGGGCGTTCATCTCCCGGTTTTTTTTCTATGCTGAGAATGCTTGAGATCCATCTCGAGGTCGCAGACCTCGACATATCTGAGAAGTTCTACGCCGCCCTCCTCCCCCACGCGCGCATCTCGCGCTGGGATGACGGCTCCGCTATCGCATTGATCCTCGAGGACGGCACCGCGTTCGGGCTCTGGCGCAAAGGGAAACGCGGTCTGTTCGATGGCCGCGGCGGCGAACATCTCCACTTCGCCTTCCAGATATCACGCGACGAGATCGACGTCTATCGCGACAAACTCCACAACCTCGGAGTCGACCTCATCGAGCATACCTGGCCCTCCGGCGATATGAGCCTCTACTTCTTTGACCCCGATGGCCACCAGGGGGAGTTTATGACCAAAGACTGGCTTACTCCATTCCGTTGACCTAGACTCGCGCACTTTTTCTGCTTTCTGAGAGGTCGGCGGGAACGAAACTTCCCTGTCACTGTTGAGTGCGGTATCATTCGCTATGGGCAAGCGTTACCAAAAGGGACTCCATATCTTCCGTCGGGATCTTCGTCTCGACGATAACACTTCCCTGCGCTCTGCTTTGGAGTCATCCGCGCACGTTATTCCTTGTTTCATCTTTGACCCGAAGCAGATCTCCAATAACCCATATCGCGGCGATCACGCGTTGCAATTCATGCTCGAGTCATTGGAGTCATTGCGTAAGCAACTCGAATCCAAAGGCGGCCGACTCTTTATCTTCGAGGGAGAACCCTCCGAAGTTGTCGAGCGTTTGATCCGTGATTACCAGATCGATGCTGTCTTCGTCAACCGCGACTACACGCCGTACAGTATCGCCCGCGATAACGGAATCGCCGATATTTGCCGCCGCCACGGCATCCCGTTCCAGCAACACGCTGACGCCCTCTTGACTGAACCGGAGGCTGTCCTCAAAGACGATGGCAAACCCTACACTATCTTCACGCCGTTCTCGCGCCGTGCGAAAAGTATGCTTGTATCCGATCCTCAGCCGACCAACTTCAAGAACTTCTACAAGGGTGACGTTGAGAATGATTCTCCCTCCCTGCTTTCCTCTGTGCTACCCACGCGTAATCCGAACCTTTACACGCATGGCGGTTCCGTGGAAGCAAACCAGCGACTCGCCGATCTCGACAGGTTTCGCGATTACGCCTCCACGCGAGATATCCCATCTCTTGACTCCACCACCGGCCTCTCTGCCCACCTGAAATTCGGGACTGTCTCCATTCGCCTGGTTTACCAGACTATCACTTCCCAGTTCGGCGAGAGCCACTCCCTGATAAACGAAATTTACTGGCGCGACTTCTTCACCCATATCGCGTTCCATTTCCCGCATGTCTTCAAAGGCGCGTTCCACGCCAAGTACGACCAACTTCCCTGGTCAAACGACACTACTGCCTTCGAACGATGGACCTCCGGCACCACTGGCTTTCCCATTGTCGATGCCGGCATGCGACAACTCAACCAGACCGGATTCATGCACAATCGGGTTCGCATGATCGTCGCGTCATTCCTTATCAAGGATCTGCATATCGACTGGCACTGGGGTGAGAAGTATTTCGCGCAGCATCTGTCCGACTACGACCCCGCTGTCAACAACGGTAACTGGCAGTGGGCCGCCTCCACCGGTTGTGATGCCGCCCCCTATTTCCGCATCTTCAACCCCTGGCTCCAGCAGAAGAAATTCGATCTCGACTGCGTGTACATTCACCGCTGGATCCCCGAACTTGCGCTACTCTCACCGAAGCAGATCCATGCGCTGTACGAATCAACTACCGTCACCCCGGGCTATCCGTCACCGATGGTCGACCATCGGATCGAGGCCGAACGCGCCAAGCAGATGTTCGCCTCGCTCACCCCAACCACGAAAGGTCTGTTATGACCCACGAGGAAAGGCTCGCTCTCATCGAAAGCTACGGCCAGGCATACCAGAAGCTGGTCGATGCGCTCAAGCGCTTCCCCCGCGATATGTGGCATTTCAAACCCGCTCCCAGTCGATGGTCCATCCATGAGATCATCATTCATCTTGCCGATGCCGAGGCCAACAGCTTTGTTCGCGCGCGATGTTTCATCGCCGAACCCGGCAAAACCGTCATGGCCTACGATCAGGACAAGTGGGCGTCCGACCTGCGCTATGATCTGCAGGATACCGAGGGCGCGCTTGAGCTTTTCAAATGGCTGCGCGAAATGACCTACCGCATGATTCGCGTGATCCCCGAATCATACTGGGGAAGGACTGTCAACCATCCTGAGCATGGCGTGATGACCTTCGATCAGTGGCTGAAAATCTACGAAGATCACGTTCCCCTGCATATCAGTCAGATGCAGAAGAATTACGACCTCTGACTCTCGCGTCAGAAGTAACCGCCTGCGCGGCACAGCGGAGCGGGTCGAGCGGATATCTCCGCTGCGGATAAAAACTTGACAGTGGACAGTTATTGCCTATCTTTATGTGTTACCACCAAATCTCTGGTCAATCCGTTGCACCAGCAAAAGAGGACTTCCCGATTATGCGTCAGTTGATCACACTCGCGTTCGTAGTCTGTCTGGCCGGTTCGCTTTTGGCCGCGGCTGCGCAACAACAGCCCGCCATCTCCCGGCTCGACAACCTCTCACTCGATCCGACCTGGTAAACCGCCGAGATCGCCCAGGGTCGCTTTGTTGTTCCCGGTACTACCGCCGAAGACAAAGCCGTAACTTTCATTTCCTCACGCCAAGACATCTTTAAACTGAATAACGCCGCACAGGAACTTCTCCTGACCCGGCAGGCGACCGACCAGCTCGGTCAGGAACATCTCCGCTTCCAGCAGACGTATCAAGGCCTCCGCGTCTGGGGGAAAGAGACCATCGTCCATTTTAATACTGACCAATCCATTCATTTGGTCGGCGGACAACTCATCCCCACGCCTGCGATAAACATCACCCCCACTGTCGACCAGACCGCCGCGGAATCAACCGCGCGCGCTATCCTGAGCGACAGCCTCGGATCGGTGCCAACGTCCGCCGAGTTTGAACTGCTCATCTATCCCGACCGCGCCGGAACCTCGCATCTCGCTTGGCTCGTCACCATTCGCGGTGACCAGTTCTCGCCGATCCGCTGGCGCGTCTTTGTCGATGCCATCACCGGCCGCGAACTGTTCAAGTACAATGATATTCATTTCGATGGCCCCACTGTCGGCTCCGGCGTCGATGTAAACCTCAATGTCCGCACTCTGCAGACATATCAGTTCGGCCCGGATTATAAACTGGTCGACGCTACCCGTCCGATGTATCAACCGCCGATCGGCAACTACGATGGCGTGGTCATCACCTATGACAACTACCTTGGCGGCGGCCCTATTACGACCGACCCGAACGACAATAATAATTTCAACGACAATACGTCTCTGCGCGCTGCCGTTTCCGCGCACTATTATTGCGGCCTGACCTACGACTACTTTTACTCCACTTTCAGTCGGAATAGTCTCGATGGCAACGGCATGTCGATCATCGCTTCGGCTCATGATCCGACCTACACCAACAACGCTTTCTGGAACGGCATTTCGGTGAACTTCGCCGATGGTGACGGCACCACGTACAAACCATTCTCCGGCTCGCTTGATGTAGTCGCGCACGAACTGGCGCATGGCGTCACTGAAAATACCGCCAATCTTATCTACACATTCGAATCTGGCGCGCTTAATGAATCCTATTCCGACGTTTTCGGCGCCATGGTCGACCGCGATGATTGGCTGATGGGAGAAGAAATTCGCATCACCTCGCCGGGATTCCTGCGCAATCTTGAGGATCCGCATACCGGCCCCAACCCCAGCCGCTTTCCGTTTGGTTACCAGCCCGCGCACATGACTGAATTCGTGGTTCTCCCTATCAGCACTGACAATGGCGGCGTGCATATCAACTCCGGAATTCCGAACCGCGCCGCCTTCATCACCGCGACCGCTTCCAGCCGCGAGGCGATGGAGCAGATCTGGTACCGCACGTTGACCACCTATCTCACACCCGGATCATCGCTCAACTTCTGGTCCTCCATGACCGTCCAATCCGCGGTTGACCTCTATGGCACGGGCTCTCCTGAACTCGCCGCGGTCGTTCTGGCGATGGATTCAGTCGGCTTCGGTTTAGTCTTTGCCAATCCCGCGGCGGTTTCTCCGATGGTCGTGACCCTCGGAAACACGACCGACACTACGGTTGTCATCAAAAATTACCGCCCGGAAAACGTCACTTGGACCTCAGTCACTTCGGCTCAGGGGCATCTGGGTCTCTCCACGTCCGGTCCAACCACGCTCATCAGCGGCGACTCGGTTATCGTCACCGCCTCTGTCAATGCCGGCGCGCTGACCACCTGCGATCTCGGCCAGTACGAAGACACTATCGTCGTGGCCACCACCAACCCATCCGCACCGACTATCAAGGTGCCTGTTTCTATCCAGATAGGGTATCTCCCGGTCGGATTGATGGAACGTGCGGTCACTACCAACTGCCTCAACATCACGTTGAACAATCGCCCGTCGGTGCATGATTTCGTCCGCGCCAGCGACGCCATCTCCAAGTTCTCGTTGATTGTCACTCATCTCGATGGCGCCGATACCGCCATGTATCTCGACTTCTACGAACCCCCCACCTGGGCGACCATAGACAGTCTCGTCAGCGGCACTATCGGCTCCGACCAGACCCGCACTCTCCGCGTTGCTTCCAACAGCGGCAAAGTTCAGGGGAAAGTAACGTATCAGTGGGAGCCGTTGGATGTCGCCGGTTGCGGCTACATGACGGCTGACTACGCTATTACCAATAATTGCGCTTCGCCGATCACGATCCGCTCGGGCGTCTTCGGCGACTTTGATATCAATTCAGCCAGTTCGAATCAGTGCTACTACGACGCGACGAACAAGCTGATCTATGTGCAGGATGCCTCCAACACCACCGCGGCAGGAGTGGCTTTCCTCTCGGCCGGCAATCCCCAGAATATGCGGGCCATCGACAACCCGACTTATGTCTGGAATGGCGTGTCACCGAGCGCGATGTATCAGCAGATGGGGCAACCAACCAACGTCAATGGGAGCAGTAATACCGACTGGTCGCTCTTGATGACTTTCGGCCAGAACATGCTGAATCAGGGTGACACCGTGAAGTATCGTGTCGCGTTGCTCTACTCCCCCGCTGGTTCCAGCGGCCTCGCGCCGATCCTCGCGCAGATCACTCCGCAATCCTGCTGTATCGGGACAACCGGCAACGTCAACAAGTCAGTCTCAGAGACTCCGGATCTCTCCGACCTTTCTCTGCTGATCTCATATCTGATCTCGACGCCGAAACCGTCCCTTCCCTGCATCCCCGAGGCCAACATCAATGCCTCGGTTGCGACCACCCCGGACCTTTCGGATCTGTCACTGCTCATCTCCTATTTGACCGTGACGCCGAAACCAACTCTGCCCAACTGTCCATGACTTTTTAGTGAGTGTGGAGAGAACCGTCTCCCCTCTCACGTCACTCAGTAAAACGACAACGGCCGCTCACCCGAGCGGCCGTTTTTCTGATTTATGTCCCGCAGTATGCGCGGCAGACATCCCCGTCTGCCCGTTCTCATTCTATCCTAAACCGCGCCGCCCCTATCGATGTCCCACTCGCGTCCACCACCCGCACTTCCCAACTCCCCGTAAGCCCATACAGATTCTTCACCGACCAGGTCCGCCATGGCGACGCTTTCACCTGCAGATCGACCTGACACATCTCCTTGCCGTCATGCAACCAGATATGCGTCACCGTCGCGCCCTCGGCTCCGGCCCCGGTGATCTTCGACCAGCAATAAAGTTGGGCTGTCGTCGCGGCGAATGTCGAATCCGCCCCCTGCGGCAATCGTTCGGCAATGCTGGTACAGACCTGCACCTCCGCCGAAAGCGCTGGCGTTGCATCCTGCGCATTGGCAATCACGCCGATTACGACAAACATCACCACCATCAGACACACTGTAATTTTCATCTTGAATTCCCCTTGGTTTGATATCAATAGCATACGAGGAACAAAGTAGGGACGCAAGACAGAAACCAACGCTTGTCAGAAACCAAACCGTACCCCACCATTTATGGTGGGCTTCACAAGCACTGTCATTGCGAGAAATCGCGGCCACGTCATTCGTTTGAAAGCAACTCTCCCCTCCGCGATTTCGAAGCAACCCCTGCCCATCCATCTCAACACCAAACCAGTGTTATGAACCACGCGATAGCATACCCGTGCCCCAACCCGTTCCGTCGGGTCTTGCTTCGAATCCCCCTGCCACCCTCACACCCACAGCCACCGATAGCCGCGCCTCGATTCGAAGTGTGACCCGACGGTCTTCCGCTCAAACAAAGGCTTCGCTCACGCAACCGACCCACCCTCGTTCCGTCGGGTCTTGCTTCGAATCCCTCTGCCACCCTCTCACCCACGCCCACCGATAGTCGCACCTCGATTCGAAGTGTGACCCGACGGTCTTCCCCTCCATACAAAAAGGCCCCGCTCTCGCGAGGCCTCATATATCATTCTGCGGAAGAGGGGACTCGAACCCCTACGGATTGCTCCACTACCCCCTCAAGATAGCGTGTCTACCAATTTCACCACTTCCGCGAAACTGTCAGATCCAAAGATCTACTGACCGCCACCCTCGGGTGGAGTTGTCGTCTGGCCGCCGCCACCTTCAGCCGGAAGTCCACCCTGATTCGGC
Source organism: Candidatus Zixiibacteriota bacterium (assembly GCA_041908405.1). Lineage (GTDB taxonomy): Bacteria > Zixibacteria > MSB-5A5 > GN15 > FEB-12 > FEB-12. The sequence continues at coordinate 1,091 of JAYRFH010000281.1, read as the reverse complement.
GTCACTCCCTGCTGCTGCTGTTGCTGCTGACGCTGCATCTCTTCTTGCGCCTGACGCGTCACCGCCGACTCAGCACCCTCGGCCGGAACGCCGGTCACCGCCGCGCGTTCCTGCGCCGACATATACGCCAGCAGAATACACATCACCATGAACGCAACCGCCAATCCGGTGGTCGCCTTGGAGAGGAAGGTCGCCGCGCCACGGCCACCAAAGACGGCCGAACCTAATCCGCCACCAAAGGCGGAGCCGGACAACCCTTCGCCCTTGCTTGACTGCATCAGCACCACTAGAATGAGTGCCAGACAGATCAACACGTGAATGACGATCAAAACTGGAAACAACGGACAACCTCCAACTACACTGCGTTTATGATCCTGATAAATTCGTCCGCCTTCAAACAGGCGCCGCCTACCAGGGCTCCATCAATATCTGCTTCAGCCAGCAATCCCGCGGCGTTGTCACCTTTGACCGAACCGCCGTACAGGATCGGCAGATTCTCTGCCTCCGCACGATGACTGCTTGCGATCCGCTGACGAATGAACCGATGAATCTCTTGCGCCATTTCCGGCGTAGCAGTTCGACCGGTCCCGATCGCCCAGACTGGCTCATATGCCAGTACGATGCGACCCAATTCAGCATCGCCGAACCCGGCCAGCACTCCATCCACCTGCGTTCCAACGATCTGTTCCGTGCGACCGGATTCGCGCTCGGCCAGTGTCTCTCCGACGCAAATTATCGGGGTAAGTCCTGAAGCAAGCGCCGCTTTGGCTTTGCGGTTAATCAAATCATCGGACTCGGCATGGTATTGCCGCCGTTCCGAGTGGCCCAGTATAACGAAGGTAACCCCAAGTGTCAAGAGCATCTGCGCCGAGATCTCCCCCGTATACGCCCCCTTCTCATGCTCCGACATATCCTGTGCCCCAAGCCCTATGTGACTCCCCTGCAACATATTACGGGCAATTCCTAAAGACGTAAATGGAGGACAGACCACCACCTCCGCCCGCGGATTCCGCGATTCCCCCGCCAACAACCCCTTCAGCAACGACTCCGTCTCCGGAATCGTCCCGTTCATTTTCCAGTTACCGCAGATT
>JAYRFH010000280.1:0-8622 GCA_041908405.1 Candidatus Zixiibacteriota bacterium | reverse complement strand
CGACGGTGAACTTCCGCCGGTCAACTACGACCTTCCGCTGGAGATGAACAATCGCGTCAAGAAATCCATCGTCTATTTCCAGACTGTGGCCAAAGACGCCTTCATGCGTTACTTGACCCGTTCAAAGAAATACGAGTCTTTGTTCAAGACCACACTCTCCAAACACGGATTGCCGCATGATCTGGTCTATCTCTGTTTGGTTGAGTCCGGATACAATCCGCACGCCTATTCCTGGGCGCGTGCGATGGGACTCTGGCAGTTCATCGCCTCGACCGGCAAGATCTATGGATTGGAACGGAACTGGTGGATCGATGAACGCAAGGATCCGGTCAAGGCAACCGATGCCGCCGCCCGGTTCCTGAAAGAGCTTTATCAGAAGTTCGGCCAGTGGGATCTGGCGATGGCCGCGTACAACGGTGGCCCTGGACGTGTGGACCGGACGATCAAGGCTCAGAAAACCAAGGACTTCTGGAAACTTCGTCTGCGCCAGCAAACCATGGATTACGTACCGCTGATCTACGCGGCTACATATATTGCAAAAGAGCCTGAGAAGTACGGCTTCACCAATATCGAGTACGAGCCGGAACTGAAGTGGGATGAGGTCACGATCGATCGCCCCCTGGAGCTTTCGACTGTCGCCAACGCGCTTGGATGTTCCTCCGAGGAGTTGAAAACGCTCAATCCTGAGTTGTTGCGCAGCGTCACACCGCCCAACACGAAGGATTACGTGCTCAAGGTCCCGGCGGGCATGCGCTCGAAATTCTTGGCTGCATATGACTCGATGGAGTCGGCCAAAACCGCGACCTGGGCGCGGCATAAAGTTAAGAAGAAAGAGACTCTGGCAAAGATAGCCAACCGTTACGGCGTAAGCCAATACGCTATTCTCGAGGCGAATAACCTGTCCAAAGGAACCAAGCTGAAAGCCGGAACGGAGTTGATTATCCCGGTGCCGGCCGGACAGTCCTCCTCCAGTTCTGGATCCGCGTCTCGCCGCGAATACAAATCGTCAAGCGGAGTGTACACGGTGCGCTCCGGTGACACCATGTGGGATATCGCCAAGGCGTTTGGCGTCTCAACCGATGAACTGCGCCGTCTCAACTATCTTGGGGCCAACGCGCACCTGAAGATCGGTCAGAAACTGAAACTGCCGTCGTATGTCGACTCCGGCTCCGACAAGAATAGCGCTCCTGTGTCGACCCCAAAAGCAGGGAAGTCGACGTCGGCCAAAAAGAGCAGCAACCCCAAAGTGTATGTGGTGAGATACGGAGATACCATCTCAGAGATTGCCAAGCGTTTTGGGACCTCGACCAGCAAGATCCGCAAGATCAACAAAATGGGGAAGAGCTCCCGTATTTTCGTGGGTCAGCAGTTGGTAGTGAGTGAAGGGGCGACCGCCGCGGAAACAGAGTACGTCGTGTATCAGGTTCGACGCGGCGATACGCTCGGCGAAATAGCGGCAAAATATAGAACGACGGTCTCAAAGATATTGGCAGACAATAACTCGCTTGACCCGCTCTCTTTGCGGATCGGCGAACAGATCAGAATATATACGGACTAACGGGCAAGTACTACAATGGCACGACGTCGCGATGTGATCATCGGAGTGATCATTGCCGTGGGGGGACTCATGGCAATCGGTATGTTTGCGCTGATGATGTTCGGCATGGCCGCATCATCGGGTGGCTTTGAATTCGGTTCCATGGGCGGGAATGGCATCGGCGTTATCGAGGTCTCCGGGCCGATCGATGACGAAATGGCGCGACAGGTGATCCGCCAGCTCGAACGATTCACTGACAACAGCTCGGTCGAAGCGATCGTCGTCCATGTGAACTCGCCGGGTGGCGGCGTGGCTCCCTCGCAGGAGATCTACGATGCGATGCTGCGCGCTCGTGATGAAAAGCCTGTGGTCGTTTCAATGGCCTCTGTGGCCGCCTCCGGCGGCTATTACATAGCCTGCGCGGGCGACAGAATTGTCGCCAATCCTGGTACCCTCACCGGGTCGATCGGCGTCATCTTCCAGTTCCACACCTTTCAGGATCTGATGGGGAAAGTCGGTATCGGGACCGAGACCATCAAGTCGGGCGAGCTCAAGGATGTCGGCTCCTATTCCCGTCCGATGACCGACAAAGAGCGGGAAATGCTCAATTCGGTCGTCCAGTCGACCTACGAGCAGTTTGTCGAGGTGGTCGCCAGCAGTCGCGAGAAAGACAAGATGGAGATTTATCCCCTGGCGGATGGCTCTGTCTATACTGGCTTGCAGGCCTACAACTTAGGCCTGATCGACACGCTCGGTGGATTGCACGAAGCAGTCAATTTGGCGGCTGATCTGGCTGAGATCACAGGTGAGCCGACGGTCATTCGGCCGACTTATCGGGAAAAGGTTTCCATCTTTGACCTGCTGGGGGAGACCCTCTCCAAGGTCAATGAGGCGGTCGACCAGCGGGTGTCGGGCCCAAGTCTGCTCTATCTGTACCAGTGAGTTAGCGGCCATTTTTCTGGCTGTTGTCGTAAAAAAAGATAGACAAATCACGAATTTTCTCTTTTTTTCCCGTTATCGTTTATTATCTTCCAGCGCCCCAAACGTTTATGGAATTCGCGGGCTGGGCACGGCTGGAGGCCATGAGGAGAGCATCAGGAGATGAATAACAGACACTCTACACATAACCGTCGAGGGAGGACGCTGTGACAAAAGCGGACCTAGTCGAGAAAGTGGCTGAAAAGACCGGCCTTACGCGCACGGACGTAGCCGTAGTTGTTGACTCGTTTCTTGATACGGTGAAGAAATCGGTCGAGAATGGTCACAACATCGAGATTCGAGGGTTTGGTACCTTCAAGATCAAACTGCGCAAAGCACGCAAGGCGCGCAACCCGCGCACTGGCGATGTCGTGCCGGTTCCGGATCGGAAAGTACCGGTCTTCAAACCGTCGAACGAATTTAAAAACATGATCACTAAACTGTCACTGTAACCTATTGCAACGCTGTATGGAGGATGAATGCCCTGCGGACGAAAGCGGAAACGGCATAAAATCAATACGCATAAGCGCAAAAAACGTAGACGCGCTGATCGCCACAAAAAGAAACTTCGCTAATTGATATGCCGGAAGAACTTCCCTAGCGAAAGGGGAAGTGGTTTCCCGTTGGAGCTTTCTTCAGCGGATGCAGCCGGTGACTCACCCAGGCTCGCATTCGTGCAAGGGTAATAGCCACAACAGCTTCTCGGTAAGATTCGAAGTCATGATGCCCATTCGCAAGAGTGGGCATTTTTCTTGCCATTACTCTAGTGATGAAACAGCACTACTTCCCTCGCATTCTCTTCCTCGCACTCTGCCTGACCGTGTCAGCGCCGCGTGCGAATATCATTGATCTGCTCGTCAACGACGACAACCTGCTGACCACGCATGAGCGCCCGCGCGTGGCGGTCGCACCATCGGGAAGTTTCGTCATTGCCTGGGCCGACCAGCGTTCTGGACAGAGCGATATCTATCTCCAGCGCGTCTCGGCCCTTGGCACACGCATTAATTCAAATCAGCTCGTCAATCTTGATACTCTTGGCGCATGGCAGGCCTATCCGGCGCTGGGCGTCGCGTCGACTGGTGAATACTCGATCGTTTGGCAGGATTTCAGACAGAGCAGCTATCCGTATGATCCCGATATTTTTCTCCAACGGACCGACTCGTCTCTGACGCCAGTCGGCGAAAATACCTCGATCACGGTGGAGATACCTGACTCACTTAAGGAAGCCCCGGATGTTGCTATTGCTCCCAGCGGAACCGGCATGGTTGTCTGGGCGGATTATCGTAACCGCAATTGGGATATCTATGGCCAAATGCTGGCCGCCAATGGCTCGCGGGTCGGCAACAATTTCAAGATCAACGATGATGTCAATTTGGCGCAGCAACATGGCGCACGAGTCTCCGTCGCGCCGGATGGCTGGTACGCCGTGGCATGGTATGATAATCGGCAGGGAACCGACGACATTTTTGTTCAACTCTTCTCGCCAACTGGGGTGAAGAAGGCCAGCAACATCCGGATCAACTCCGATATAACATCCACACGTCAGGCCTTCCCGGATATCGCGTGTGATGGGCGCGGAAGATTCCATGTCGTCTGGACCGACTGGCGCAACGGCACCTATCCCGTTAATCCCGATGTCTATTATCGCCGGTTTGATACTCTCTTGCAGGCTCAGACGATCGATACCCGATTGAATACCGATGGCTCGACTCGGCCGCAACGTGACCCCGCTGTTGCCGCGGACAGGATGGGGAATGTGGGGATGGTCTGGGCGGACTCGACCGCATCCTCCTGGGATGTTATGGGCCAGATTCTGGACGCTGATGGCAGTGTGCGCGTTGCCTCAACACGCATGCACCTCCCATCGGACAGCGCGCAGTTGCAGCCTGACATTGCTATCGATGGACGCTATCGATACGTCACCTGGGCGGATAAGCGGCTGGGAAGATTTGACATTTACACATCGGTCGCGAAATACAACGATCCGCACTTGGCGGCGACACCATCAGCCCTAACATTCTCCATGAACCCCGGCGGCCCATTACCGGCCGCGCAGTCAGTCGTGCTCGAACATGCTGGTCTGAACGGTCTGCACTATTCAGCCGTCTCCTCGCAGGGATGGCTGCAGGTAACCCCGGCATCCGGGACAACTATTGATACTCTCTCCTTTGCCGTGACCTCGCTTCTCTCCGAAGGTTTACACTCGGCCCAGGTCCGCTTGATCGACACCGACAACGCAGATTCATCGCTGGTGGTAACTGTATCTGTTACTTCGGCTATTGATACGATTGCAGATTCGGTGATTTGTGGGGCGGTAAGTTGCCTTCCGCTCGATTCGACTGATCTGCCAATCGAGGTGTATCTCGAGGACGGAGCGCAGGAGGTAGTCGTTCCACTGGTCTGGGACAGCAACTATTTCTATGCCAGTGGTGTGACAGTCGGCGGGACTCTCGTCGGGAGAGCCACCGCGCAATTGGCTTCCAGCGCCTCTGAACATGTTGCGATAATAGTGACCGCTGACCCCGGCGATAGTCTGCCGGCTGGCAAATATGAATTGGCAAACCTACGAATTGTTACCCATGCCGTCGAAGGTTTCAGCCCTGTCGACAGCCTGACCATCGGCAGTTACAGTCTGCGAGTCGAAGCGACCAGTGGTAATTGGGGACGGCCCGCCTTTGTGCCGGGGGAAGTGACTGTCAGCACAATCACCGATACAGATGAGCCCGACCACCCAACGCTGCCGGAATTCACTCTCCGTCAGAATTATCCCAATCCCTTCAACGGCTCGACTGTGGTTGAATTCGTGCTCCCGGAGCGCGCTGATGTAGTTTTGGAGATCTTTAATGTGCTCGGACAGACAGTCCATCAGGTGGAGATCAGGGGTATGTCCGCAGGTGAACATCGGCTGACCTGGAACGGACAGACCTCCGAAGGACGCGAGGCTCCATCCGGGATCTTCTTCTACCGCCTGCGCGCGGGTGACCGGACAGAGGTCCGTAAGATGATTCTGCTCAAGTGATTTCGGGCCGGAAATATCTCCGGAACGGGCAAAAAACAGCCTCAGGAGTGAACCCCAGACGCTCCCAGTCTCGTATCACTAACCAGTGAGATTATGAACTTGAACGAGATGGAGGCGATATGTTTCGAGCCCGACTTCTGCTGACCGCCCTGCTGGTAGGACTCGCCGCGTCCGCGTTGGCTGCCGACAACAGCGGACGGATCTATGGCAAGATCACGACCGTCGATGGCGACACCTACGAAGGGTTGATCCGCTGGGATAAAAATGAAGCGAGCTGGGTGGACTTGCTGAACGGCACGAAAGAACTCGACGACGGCAACGCCGACAAATCCTCTCAATCTTCACGCCGCAAATCCAAAAAAGTACAGGTCTTCGGCATGAACATCGCCCAGTGGGATTTCGATGAGAACGGCTGGCCCGGTTCGGCTGAATCAGGTATTCGTTTCGGGCATATCAAATCGATAGAGCCGCGAGGCGACGATGAGGCGCGCATCACCCTGAAATCCGGCGCGACCCTGGTGCTGACCGGCGGCTCAACCGACATCGGCTCCAACATGCGCGAATTGATCATCGAAGATAATGGCGAAGGCGAGACTGAGTTGTCCTGGGAAGATATTGAACGGGTCGATCTGATGCCGGGGCGTGCGGGAATCGAATCGTCATTCGGCGATCGCCTGTATGGCACTTTGACCACGCGTCGCGGCGATACCTATACCGGATTCATCGCGTGGGATGTCGATGAGGTCTTCACCTCGGATCTGCTGGAAGGCGAATCCAAGGATCGCAGCCGCAAAGTGAAGTTCGAAAAGATAGCCTCACTCGAACGCTACTCCTCCAGCGGGACCACGGTTCATCTCAAGGGAGGAGAGGAGATGATCCTCAAAGGCTCGAATGATGTGGATGAAAGCAACAACGGCATCATCGTCTCTGACCCGGCCTTTGGACAGGTAACGGTGACCTGGGATCAGTTTGAGACACTTGAATTCAAGCCCGCCCCGTCGCAGCCCTCCTACGACAAGTTCGATGGCGGCCGTTCGCTCAAAGGGACCGTCTACTCTGAAGACGGCGACACTTATACCGGGACCATTCGATGGGACAATGACGAGGAATATACATGGGAGATCCTCGATGGCGAGTATCGGGATCTGCAGTTCGATATCGAATTCGGGCTCGTCAAACAGATCGAGCGGACCACCTCGCGGAGTTGCGAAGTGACCGTCTCGGATGGTCGCACTTTCCGCCTGAGGGGCTCAAATGACATTGACTCGGGAAACAAGGGGATCTTCATCGACACCGGCAAGGGAAAAGAGACGCGAGTCGACTGGGAAGATTTCAGCAAAGTCGATTTTACGAAATAAAGACGTACGCCGCATAGAGAGTATATGACAACAGAATGGCCGCCATCCATGGCGGCTTTCTGTTTTATTGGAGAGTCCTCGTCGGCCAGGCAATTGGGCATAGGTATGAGCCTAACGTCTGATGACCCTCCATAGTCCTGTGGTGTGATGTTCCAAAGTTGGAAAATCTTCGCTGGATTGTCAAGCGGAAAGACGAAGAACGCCTTTCAACGTCGGACAAAAGAAAAGCCCTCGCGTGCGAGGGCTTCTCTCAAATATGGCATGAATTGGGAACTTAGTTGCCGGCCTTGGCCGTTTTCGCGGCCTCCAACTCTTTCACATGCTGGGTCGCCACGGCAACATCATCCTTGGCTTTCGGCTGGTTTTTGGCCAGTCGAATGTACTCCTGCCAGTTGGCGAGGTTTGCGTCGATGTTGTTCGGGTCGAGCTGTTCAGCCGAGATAGCGTAGTTATACGCGGCGCGATACGCTTTCGGGTCATCCTCCAGCGCGGACTTGAACTGCTTGGACGCGTTGGCGTAGTCTTCCGACTGCAAATAGATATTCCCAAGCGCAAAGTGAGCCGGGTAGTTGACCTCTTTCGCGACAAGAGATTTCTCGTACGCGGCAATGGCGTCTTTGGTCTTCTGTTGGCCCTGGTACGCTTTTCCCATCAGCATCCAGGTCTCATCGGTGGCGGCATTAAGCGCGTGGATCTTCTCCACTGTCGCCAGCACCGCGGCATGCTCATTGGTCTTGCTGTGGATCTTGGCGATCTCGGTCATATTGGCGGTAGTGTCGGCCAACGTCGTAGAATTCTTGACGGCGCTCTCGAACGACGTGATTGCTTCCGGATAGCGCTTCATCGTCGACTGGACTTTCGCCAGATTGATGAAAGCGTCGGTATTCTCCGGCTTTTTTTCGCAGGCGGTCTTGAAGTTCGCGATCGCTTCATCGTACTTCTCGGTCGCGTAGTAGCAGACACCGAGGTTCACGTAGGCGTCGTAATAGTTGGCGTCGGCCTGAATCGCTTTCTGGTAGGCTGCGATAGCGGCGTCGTAATTCTTCGCCTGTTTGGCGGTCTGACCCTCGTTATACGCGGCCTTGGCTTCATCCGTCTGCGCGTACAGTGAGGCTGTGGCAGCAACAACGCAGAGGCAGAGGATCAGAACTCGTGCGATGCCGCTGAAGTAATCTCGTGAGACCATGCATTCTCCTTCAGGTTAAATTGTCATATTACATTGTACATGTGGACCAGCACCATGTTCCCGTCGCTCAAGGTCACTGTATTAGAGCGACTTGCGGTGCGCCTCTATGGCGGACTTTACTTCGGGGTACTTAAGCGCGAGAATCCGGCCGGCGAGGATCGCGGCGTTTTTCGCGCCTGGACTGCCAATGGCGACTCCCGCGACCGGGATACCCGGGGGCATCTGCGTCACCGAAAGTAGAGCATCGAGGCCGTTGAGCGCGGCCGGGAGCGGTACCCCTATCACCGGCAGAAGCGAGTGAGCCGCCGCTACACCCGGCAGCGCCGCCGACAGACCTGCCATGGCTACTATAACTTCGAAGCCGCGCTCGGAAGCGCGTGAGGTCAGGTCAGAAGTACGTTCAGGATTACGATGCGCTGAAGAGACCTCTATCGTCCCTTCGATCGCGAGCTTGCCCAATTCTGTTTTGCAGGTCTCCGCATATTCGAGATCCGATTTGGACCCAACAACGATCAATACTTTTGGCATAACTACTTGGTTGTCT
>JAYRFH010000279.1:0-9292 GCA_041908405.1 Candidatus Zixiibacteriota bacterium | reverse complement strand
GCCAGCTCTTTGGCGACCGCGCGCTGGTCGCTTTCGACACCGAGACCACCGGCCTCTGGGCCCTCTCCAATCGCCTGGTTGAGATCGGGGCCGTTCGGTTTAGGCTGGGCGAAGAACCATCCGCCACTTTCCAGCATCTCATCAACCCGGAGCGTGAGATTCCTGAAGATGCCATAGCTGTCCACCACATCAGCAATGCGATGGTCGCCACCGCGCCTAAAACCGAAGAAATCCTTCCTCGCTTCCTCGATTTCATTGGCGATTCAATTCTTATCGCCCACAATGCTCCGTTCGATATCTCTTTCATTGGAATGGAACTGGATCGCGCCCGCCTCCCCATTCCCGAGAATCAAGTGCTTGACACTGTCGATATCTTCCACCGACTCTTTCCCGGCGCGCCATCCTACTCTCTGCTTTCGTTGATATCTGTATTCAAAATCGCTCAGAACCAGGAGCACCGTGCGCTGTCTGATGCCTTGCATGTTCGCTCGCTCGTTGAGGCCGCGGCTCTCCGCCTGCTCGATCTTCCCGATCCAATCGAGACCTATCACGCGTTTACCAAACATTCGTTGCAAGAATGGCGCGCCAAAGAGATCGAACTCCCTGCCGAGTTCACCGATATCTCTCTCGCCATCGAGCAGAAGCTCGCGATCGAAATCCTCTATGCCACCGAGAATGGCCTCCCCCAGAAACGGATCATCCATCCCAAACAGATCCAGGCCAAACGGTCGCTCTATTACATCATCGCCTATTGCCAGACCGCCCAGGCCGAGCGGACATTCCGGCTCGACCGCATCCAGAGTTTCCAGCTTATCGATAGCTGACCACTCCGTCACTTTCTCATCGCCCGAATCATCTTGTCAAAAACCGGGCCCGTGTGTATAATACATAGACCCAATTAGTCTACTACGCGAGACCCTCAACCGGGAGAGATGATGACTTACGTCGCGCGCATCACCACTCGCATAACCTGTGCGCTGGCGCTGATTTGCCTCGCATCTGGCCAATCGATCGTCCGGGCCGACACGCCGCTGACCGCCACTCCAGTCGTCTCCGGCCTCACCCAGCCGCTTTTTCTGACCTACGCCCCCGGCGATACGACTCGCCTGTTCGTCATCGAGCGCGCTGGACTGATTCGCATCATCAAGAACGGGGTTCTTCAACCCACCCCGTTCATGAACTGCAGTACGTTGGTCCGACGGACCGGCGGCGAGCAGGGGCTCCTTGGCCTCGCTTTCCACCCCGACTATGCCACCAACCGATACTTTTACATCAACTACACTCGCTCCACCGATGGCGCCACGGTTGTCTCGCGTTTCCAGCGGTCGGCCACAAGCCAGGATTCAGGATTGGTCTCTACTCAAGACACCCTGCTTATCGTCTCTCAGCCATTCTCCAATCATAATGGCGGCATGATGGCGTTTGGTCCCGATGGCTACCTCTACATTGGTCTTGGCGATGGCGGCTCTGGCGGCGACCCCGGCAACCGCGCGCAGGACAGTACGACATTACTGGGAAAAATTCTTCGAATCGATGTCAACGCCGCCCCCCTCGATTATTCCGTCCCACCGGACAATCCCTTTGTGGGACAGCCCGGATGGCAGGATGAGATCTGGGCGTTCGGCGTCCGCAATCCCTGGCGCTTCAGCTTCGATAGAGCGACCGGCGATATGTACATGGGTGATGTCGGCCAGGGAAACTGGGAAGAAGTCAACTATGAGCCAGCTTCATCTTCCGGCGGCCCCAATTATGGCTGGCGCCTCAAAGAAGGCGACCATTGCTACAGCCCATCCACCGGATGCGAATCGCTCACTGGCTTGACTGACCCCTTCACGGAATATTCACACTCCGAAGGTTGCTCTGTTACCGGGGGATATGTCTACCGGGGATGCGCCATCCCCGACCTCGCCGGCACATATTTCTACGGCGACTATTGCCAGGGGACCATCTGGAGCCTCAACTACGATGGCTCCACTGTCACCAACTTTCAGGATCGCAGCGCCGAACTTGGACTCGGTTCTGTCCAGATCAGTTCATTTGGCGAAGATTGGAATGGCGAACTCTACATCGTTCACTATGGCGGCACCATTTACAAGATCGTCCCCGATGGCGTCTCCTCCGCATGTAATGTGGGCCCCTGCTGTGTCGGAACTACTGGCAATGTGAACGTGGTTGGATCGATTGATCTCTCAGATCTGTCGCTGTTGATCGCCTATCTGACAACTACACCACGACCCGCGCTCCCCTGTCCGGATGAAGCGAACATCAACGCGGCAGGCAGCATCGACCTTACTGACCTTTCGATGCTTATCTCTTTCCTTGTTTCGGGCTCAGGCACCTTCCCGAACTGTCCCTGAGGGGACACTGATTGACTGCGCGATTAATCCGATATATGGGCTGACGATTCTGTCGGCCCTGTTACCCTGCATAATCTCAGGAACATTGCATACAGGACCTTGGTTGTAGACTATCTTACAGCCAAACGGAGGATTCATGAGACACGACAGTATCATTGGCGCTATCGGACGGACCGATTTGGTTCGCCTCAATCGCATTCCATATCCGGGCTCGGCCACAGTCTACGCCAAAATGGAAGTGCAAAATCCCGGCGGTTCGGTGAAAGACCGCATCGGCATCGCCATGCTCGAAGCCGCGGAGCGTGATGGCTCCCTCAAGCCCGGCATGACCATCGTTGAGCCGACCTCCGGCAATACCGGTATTGCCCTCGCCATGATTGCCGCCGCCAAAGGATATAAGTGCATTATCACGATGCCTGACTCGATGTCGGTGGAGCGTCGCGCGGTGATGCGTCACTTTGGCGCCGAACTGGTCCTGACCCCTGCCGCAGAAGGGATCAAAGGCTCTATCAAAAAGGCTGAAGAGATCCTCGCGCTTGGCAATGCCTTCATGCCGATGCAGTTTAACAATAAGGCCAACCCGGCTATCCATGCCGCCACCACCGGCCCCGAGATCATCGCGGATCTGGGCGATATCCATCTCGATGCTTTCGTCGCGGGTGTCGGCACCGGCGGGACTGTCTCCGGAGCTGGCGCGGTCTTGAAAAAGAAATATGGCGCGAAGATCATTGCGGTCGAGCCGCAGGCCTCCCCGGTGCTATCAGGCGGGACACATACGCCGCATCCAATTCAGGGGATCGGCGCGGGATTCATCCCGGACAACTATGACAAAAACGTGGTCGATGAAGTGATCCAGGTCCCCACCGATGACGCCTTTGCCACTGCCAGAGACCTTGCTCGCAAGGAAGGGATACTTGCCGGGACCTCCTCCGGCGCAATCGTCTGGGCCGCCTTGCAGGTCGCCAAGCGGATCGGGCCGGGGAAAACGGTGGTAACATTTGTCTGCGATACCGGCGAGCGCTACCTGTCCACCAAGCTGTTTGAGGAGTCAAACCCGCCGGCGATTTAGCCGATACAGGGAATATCTTATGATAGCAATAGTAGAAGATATACGGGCGATCTTCCGCAATGACCCGGCGGCGAAGAATATCGAGTTTCTTCTCTACCCCGGGTTCCACGCGATCACGGCGCACCGGTTCATCCATCTGCTCTACCGGATGCATGTCCCGTTCATCCCGCGCCTCTTCTCGCAGATTGTACGGTTCCTCACCGGTCTGGAAATTCACCCTGGCGCGACGATCGGCAAAGGATTTTTTGTCGACCACGGGATGGGTGTGGTGATCGGCGAAACAACCATCATCGGCGAAAACTGCCAGCTCTTCCATAATGTAACATTGGGTGGTACCGGCAAGCATGTCGGGAAACGTCACCCGACGCTTGGCAACAACGTCACTATCGGGACCGGCGCGATATTGCTCGGACCGATCCATGTCGGCGATAATGTGAAGATCGGGGCGAACAGTTTTGTGGTGATGCGCGATGTCCCCTCGAATACGACGGTTGCCGGCACTCCGGCCAGGATCATCAAACGCCACGACCGGTTCGTGGATGAAGAGTTACCGAAGACGGTAGAGCGGATCGAGGCGGCTTGATCAGCTTCTCACACCATTGTTAGACCACCAAAAAAGCCCCGCTCTCGCAGGGCTTTTCATCACATCACATCACAATAACTACTGAAATCTACGCTTCCAGCTTTGCGTCCAGCGTGATCGACGCATTCAACAACCGCGAGATCGGACAGCCCGCTTTCGCGTTATTCGCCGCCGTCATGAACTTGGCCTGGTCCCCGCCCGGGATCTTCGCGGTCAGATCAAGATGGATCGCCGTCACCGAAAAACCGGCATCGGTCTTTTCCAGCGTCACGGTCGCGGTGGTCCGGATCGACTCAGCGGTCATCCCTGCCTCGCCCAACTGCGCCGACAGAGCCATCGAAAAACAGCCGGCATGCGCCGCGCCGATCAGTTCCTCCGGGTTGGTCCCGATCCCCGACTCAAAGCGCGAGCCGAATGAGTACTGAGTATCTTTCAGGACGCCGCTTTCGGTTGAGACCGTCCCTTTTCCATCCTTGAGGCCGCCTTTCCAGACCGCCAAACCAATTCGCTTCATGACTTCTCCGTTGTTTATTTGATGATAATGGTTTGAATGCTTAACGGGTTGCTTCGTCGCTCCGCTCCTCGCAATGACTTGCGGAGCCCTCGGCCAAAAGAACGCCGCACAGCGTCGTGCGGTTCCCCCAAACAAAAAACCCCGCCGAAGCGAGGTTGAAATTTTCTGGAGCCAGGGAGGATCGAACTCCCGACCTCTTGAATGCCATTCAAGCGCTCTCCCAGCTGAGCTATGGCCCCGTCTTTATAAGAGCCCCAAGTATATACCCCGGCTCAAATCTTGTCAACACCCCTTTATGCGGTCGCCCGATTTCCCCGAAACAGGCAAAAGATTGTCCCCAAGAGGCATAGCCCTATCCCGACATAGATCACCGGACGGTAACTCAGCAGGAATATCGACTCCTCCGACCCTGCCCCGGCATTGACCCGCTGGAGATAGGTAAAGATCGAGGTCGACAACGCTATCCCAACCGACATCCCGATATTCCGATTTGTCGCCAGAATCCCCGACGCTACCGCCCGCTGACGTTCCGACACCGCCCCCATCATCGCCGATGAATTCGGCGTCCCGAACAACCCAATCCCGACCCCGATTACCACGATCGAGGAGATGATATAAAAGGTCGTCGAATCCGGCTGAAGCCAGGTCAGCATATACAGCCCGACACAGGTAATCAGCATCCCGACGGTCGTCAGGAACCGGTACCCGATCTTGTCGGAGAGTTTTCCGGAGAGCGGCGAGAAAATGAACATCAGCACCGGCAGGATAATCAGGAACATCCCAACCTGTTTCGGCTCAAACCCGCGGATATTTTCGAGATAAAACGGGATCAAGACGAATATCCCCGATGTCCCCGTAAAATGCGCCGAGGCCGCCGCCAGCGAGTAGGTGTACGTTCTATTCTGCTTGAATATCTCCAGCCCGATCAATGCGGTCGATGGATTTGACTCGGACTTCAGCCAGAACAGAAACGCCACTACCGAGATGATCGCCAGCCCCCAGACGGTGATATCTGTGACCGGATGTTCCTTCAGTTGGGTCAGCATGAATACACCGGTAACAAGACTGATTGAGATAGCCAGCGCCCCGGGGAAATGAAGTTTCCGCGTCGATTCATGCGGCGGAAGTATCTTGAAATACTTGTATACCAGCCAGAGTCCGAACAATCCGATTGGAATATTTATCAGAAATATCCAATGCCAGGAGAGATAGCTGAGCAAGAGCCCGCCGGTTGGCGCGCCGAACATGAATCCGCCGGCCACCATCATGACATGCAGGCCAAGCCCTTTCCCCCGTTCATTGGGCGGAAAAACTTGCGACACCATCCCCGGTCCAATCGCGGCGAACATGGCAGTCCCGATCGCCTGAACCACCCGCGCGAAGATCAGCATTTCGATCGAATTGGAGACCGCGCAAAGCAGCGAGCCGATCAGGAAGAAGTAGTACCCGAATTTGTACGAAAACGAATACCCCTTCACCTCGGTCCAGGCCCCGAAGATCATCATCAGCGATATCAGGGTGAGCGAATAGGCAAGGACCGTCCAGGCGACTGTGGAGACATCCGTCTGGAAATCGGCGGTGATGGTTGGGAGGGCAACGTTTAATATTGAACCATCAAACGTGGCCATAAATGTCCCCACTGCCCCGACAGTGAAGAACTTCCATTTGTTGGCCTGAACGACGTTTTCCTGCATGAGTCTATCCTGCTAAGTCCTTGTACAAAAAACAATTGACAAAGACAGGCGGTAAGCATACTGTTTGCCTAATGGTTCGTCAATCGGTTTTTCTTTTCTTGCACAATTCTGGCAGGAATTCGTCTGTAAAAGCGAGGGTGCGGTAGGGCAAGTATGACCAAATCCGTACCCGAACTGGTTGATAGTTTCGTCAAGGGCGATGATTCCGCCTTTGCCGAACTGGTCAAGAGATACCAGAAGAACATCTACTATCTGGCGTACCGGCTTCTGGGGAATCATCTGGATGCCGACGATGTAGTACAGGAGACCTTTGTCAGGGTCTACCGGCGCCAGAAAGAGATAGCGAATGTAAACAGCTTCACCTCGTTTTTGACCCGGATCGCGACAAATTACGCGATCGACCTGCTTCGCAAGAAGCGGGGACGAGGGGCGGTTTCAGATGACCTGACCGCGCTGCCGGGTGAGATGCAGATCGACCTCTCCCGCCGTGTGCGGACACCGGAAGAACTGCTCAAAGACAAGGTGGTAATGGAGGAAATACAGAAGGCACTCGATCGACTCCCGCCGCGCCAACGGATCACCGTGGTGCTGCACGATGTCGAAGGATACACCAAAGCCGAAGTCGCGGGAATACTCGAGTGTCCGGAGGCAACCGTCAGGTCCAACCTCCACATCGCCAGAACGAAGCTGAAGAAGATCTTGAAGAAACGGCTGAGCGCAAAGGAGTAAAAATGACGTGCCACCAAGCCGTGTCGCTTCTCGATATCTACCTCGACGGGGAACTCACTCCCCCGTCCTCGGTCGAATTGGAGCGACATCTGGCAAGCTGTCCAGCCTGCACCATAGAACTTGAATCCGCGAAGACGCTTCGCGAACTGCTCAAACAGTCGCGCGAAACCTCCGCCCCACCCGAACCGCGTCCAGATTACTGGACCGAGGCGGAGTCGCTGATCCTTGCTCGCACAGTGGAATCTTCCGCCGCCGCGACCGAGCGGACTACCGTCACCAGTCTGACCAATGGTCAAGGGGCCGGTCCGCTGGTGCGTTCCCTTATGTTGTTTGCGGCCTCGCTGGTCCTGATGATCGGTGCGATCTACGTCGGGTCGCAACGTCAGCAACTGGCGCGCGTGACTATCAATGAACAAAGCCCGGTGCTGGTAGCGGCCTCGGCCACCGGAACATTTGGTGAGGATAACGGACTTGTCCTTACCAAAGAGGAGAAGAATTCGCTGGTACGCGGCATGTTTGCCCTTGGAGCTCCCGGCCCGGTCGGCCGATATACTACTATAGCCGACCTCCTGGGCTCATACTAGGTACCTGGCTGACAATCAAGGACTGAGAATGAAATACCTCATAACCGCCATGTCACTGATTCTCGGAGCGGCCATCCTCACGGCAGGATGCGGGTCGACTG
The DNA here is from genome assembly GCA_041908405.1 of Candidatus Zixiibacteriota bacterium. Lineage (GTDB taxonomy): Bacteria > Zixibacteria > MSB-5A5 > GN15 > FEB-12 > FEB-12. Next base: position 1,661 of record JAYRFH010000279.1, on the reverse strand, counting down.
AAAAGTCGGTCGTTCTCCGCTTCAAGTATCTCCCCGGAACATCCTTCGAATACGACCAAAACGCGGTCCGCAGATGGAAAGTCACCGAAGGGGACTCCACCCTTCAGGAGATCACCTCTAACGTCTCGGTTAAAGTTCTGCAGATGGTCCGTCGTACGCTCGAAGACTCCACCGCTGAGGTGATCGAATCCTCATCGTGGGATGTTATCGCGCCGAGCAAAGAAGACAAGAACAAGATCGACACTCTGCATGACCGCCGCGAAATGATCATCTACATGTCGAACCGCGGTAAAGTCGTCGATCTTGAATTCGTCACGGCGCTCGATTCCGCCGAGAAGCAGTACCTTCGTGAGTATTACGAACAGGGATTCATGGTCTTCCCGGTTGAAGCGGTCCGCAAAGGCTCGGCCTGGACACAGACTGCCGAAGTCGTCCTACCCGACACAACCGCCACCGCGGCGACCACCTTCACTGTCCTGGATTTTGGTGTCGAGCAGGGATATGAGGTCACTCGAATAGGGTATGACGGCAATTTGCTGATCCCGGTGAATGAGAATCCCGAAGATTCACTAAAACGCTCAGGCATCGACAGGATCAGGATCACGGGTACTCTCAATTTCGCGCACATTGAGGGCATGGTTATCAATATGAACGAACGGTGGCAGGTCGACGGTGATCGCAAGAAGTTGCGCGATGGAAAGTGGGTCTCCTTCAAGGTCCTCGGTGATATGGACGCCAACTACGAGCTGGTCAGCCCGGCCAAAGAATAGCTATACAAAGCCGAAGAGTTTTTCTGAAGCGCATCCTCGTGGATGCGCTTTTCGTTTGTTGGTTGCCTCACTTTTCGTTTGTCTCGGAATGAGAAAAGGATACATTTCCCGCATGTCAGTCGAGCGCGTGATAATCATTGTCGCCGATGCCTGTGGTATCGGCGAACTCCCCGATGCATCGGCCTATGGCGACCAGGGTGCTTCGACCATCCCCAATGTCGCCAAGGCGGTCGGTGGACTGAATCTCCCTACTCTTCAGAAAATAGGCCTCGGGAATATTACGACAATTCAGGGTGTCAGCCCTACTCAAGCTCCGATAGGCGCATTCGGCAAAATGGCCGAAACATCCCCCGGCAAAGATTCGACCACTGGACATTGGGAGATGGCCGGGATCATCCTCGATGCCCCCTTCCCCGTTTTCCCCGATGGATTCCCGCGTGAGATCGTCGAAACATTTGAGAAGTTGGCAGGAGTCAGCACGATCGGCAATTTCGCCGCGAGTGGAACCGAAATAATCGAACGTCTCGGCGAAGAGCACATGCGCTCCGGCGAGGTGATACTCTACACTTCGGCCGATTCGGTCTTCCAGCTCGCGGCGCACGAAGAGATCATCCCCGTCCCCGAGCTATATCGGATCTGCGAGATTGCCCGGAAATTGTTGACCGGTCCTTTCGATGTCGGCCGTGTCATCGCCCGCCCTTTTGTCGGCAAACCCGGCTCATTCGAGCGTACCTCCCGACGCAGAGATTTCTCGCGCCTTCCGCTTGAACCGACCATGCTCGATATCCTGCATGCCGCGGGCAAGCCGGTCCTCTCCATCGGCAAGATATATGACCTGTTCGCCGGCCAGGGCATCAGTAAAGCGATCAAGACCGCCAACAACCGCGAAGT
>JAYRFH010000278.1:0-5026 GCA_041908405.1 Candidatus Zixiibacteriota bacterium | reverse complement strand
TGCGGTCCGGTCATGCCGGCATCAGTAAGGTATGCCGTGCCGCGCGCGGAGATCTGCTCATCGGCGGTTTGCACATGCGTGTGCGTGCCGACCAGCGCGGAGATGCGGCCATCGAGAAAATGACACATCGCCTGTTTCTCCGAGGTTGCCTCGGCGTGGAAATCGACAAAAATGATGTTGGTCTGGTCGGCAAGGTGTCCGACCTCGCGTTTGGCCACGCGGAAGGGATCATCCAACGGCGCCATATAGGTCCGCCCCATCAGATTGACGATCCCGATCTTGACCTCCCCGACCGTGTCGAGATACGACCCAACTCCGGGAGTGCCGGGCGGATAGTTCGCCGGACGGATCAGCTTGGGGGATTGGTTCTCAAAATATTCGATGATATCGACCCGGTCCCAGATATGGTTGCCGGAGGTCTGCATGTCGATCCCGTACGAGAACATCTTGCGCGACATTTCGGGAGTGACCCCGAATCCGCCGGCGGCGTTCTCGACATTGGCGATGACGTAGTCGACACCGTGTTTTTCTTTGAGAGGTTTGATCATGTGGGCGGCGGCTTGACGACCGGGACGGCCGCAGATATCCGCGATGAACATGATGGTGAACAGGGACATGAAAAACGCTTTCTAAGGCGGAGTCAGTGGAGGGTCCGGGTGGTCCGCCTGCCAGCCCGGCCGAGGTTCAAAAAAGGTAGGCTGATGGTAGTGAAAAGGGGGCAAAAGCGCAAGGGGGGAATGGGCGCAACTATTTAGGCCCATTAGAGATTGACTCAATATACTGACCACACGAACGGAATTCTGATTTTTGTGATTGACAATTTTAAGGCCACCTGCTTAATTTTAGAGTAACCGGCAAAAGACTGTAACGTCCAGAAGTTGGTCGTGTCTATTGCCAAATCAATTCGGGTTGCGGGGTTACCCCCACCACCCAAGAAAGAATGAGGTTTTCCATGACTAACGAGTCAAAGTCATCTTCAGATGCGCCCCATGTTTCGGGGCAGCCATTCTCGTTCACAGTTCAAACTGACGAGTATCGAAGCCAACCGATCCCTGGAATTGACGAGACTGCCAAACTTGGGCATTGCTTTGTCCGAGTTACGGACCTTCCAGCCCGTCTAGAAGAATTCATGGAGGTCAATCCACGTGTACCGTCCAGAACCCAGAAGGGAGTGTTATCTGGACCCGTCGTAAAGGGCATTACCAATACCCTTAAGGATAGCCCAGAGGACATGGCACTTAAGAACCAAGGCATTTTCCTTCTCGTTGACGATGTCACTTTTGAGAAACAACAAGGTGGAAGGGGTATGCTTCGTATCGGACTCAATGACGCTAGCAAGCACGGAATAGTAAACGGGGGCCACACCTTTGCTGCTATCCGTGACTGCATTGAGGGTGCAGATGATGAAACATTTGAGACCCTGACGCGTGCATTCGTTAGGCTCCACATCCTTCAGGGGATACCAGAAAAGAAAGTAGCAGAAATCGCAGAGGGCCTCAACCGCTCCAAACAAGTAGATGATCCTTCTCTGGCCAACCTCCGTGAGGACTTTGAAAGAATCAAAGAAGTGATGAGGGGTAAGCCCGGTGAAAACGAGATCGCATACCACCAAGGTGCGGATGGCGACATTTATATTTCTGAAGTGTTGGTGTACCTCTCTCTGTTCAATTGCGAACGCTATTCCGATGATCGACATCCCTACAACCTCTACAATCAGCACAGCCTCGGCCTGAAGTACTTTGAGCAGGATTTGGCGGCGAGTCCGTCACCTGCAGAGCTCTTAATACCACAGACACCTGAAATTCTTGCACTATCGGATCGCATACGTCATGCGATTCCCAAAGCGGCCCGGAAAGTCGGGTTCGAATTTGGGCGCATGAAGACGAAGAAAGGTCGAGCTGGTGGAGAAAAGCACAAAGGCGTGTTGCTTCCGTTCACAGGGCAAAGGATCGACTATCACATTCCTAATGGATGGCTGTTTCCCATGTTAGCGGCCTTCCGAGCTAATGTGCGATGGGACCTGAGTTCGCAGACTTTCCAATGGAAGATTCCGATTGACAAGCTCCTTGAGGTGGTAATCGAGGATCTCGTAAAAGTGTGTGTCAGCGAGCACCGAGACAATGGATTGCGACCGGAGAGAGTTGGCAAGAGGGAGTCAGCATATCGGCAGTGCTACGATAAAATACTTCTCTATCTTGCACGCTCAGGCAATCTGTAAATTGGCCGATTCGCAGGCTCATGAGAATTGTTCGCAAAATAGGCGGGTCCACCCGGACCCGCCGAATATTTCCGTATCACACTTGCCACCGTTTCCCCCACCGCCCCCTCTAGTATGAAGCCCTACTCCCCGTCTGCATTATCTCCGACAATGAATTCCCTTTCCGCCAGGCGCTACCTCTCTCCCCCACAACTACTTCATCATGCCAGTACGGCATCACCCGTCAGCCGCACCACAAACTCCGTCCCCTCCCCTATCCGGCTGGACACTGAAATTGTCCCCCCGTACATCTCCACGATCTTCTTCACCGTCGCCAGGCCAAGGCCCGTCCCCTGGTTCGGTTTGGTCGAAAAGAAGGCATCGAATACACGCGGTAGGTCATCCTCGGTGATCCCTGTCCCATTGTCCGTGAAGGTCAGCTCGGACCAGTTTGATTCCTTCCGCCACCGTATCTCGACAATCGGGTCGGGTCGCTCCTTGAGCGCATACAGGCTGTTCAGCAGCAGGTTGGTCAACACAGTTTGAACTTGCGCCGCATTCCCTGAAACAGTTACCGCTTCGTCCCCCTCGACAATCACTTTGACGGACTGATTCTCGATGAGCAACCTATTCGCCCTGACGGTATCGCGCACGATCCGCGCGAGATTCACCGGTTCCGGTTTTTGCTCAGCATCAAGCCTGGTGTACTCGAGAATATGACGGGTGATGTCGACAGCACGTCCAACCGACCCGCCTATGGCGGCCATCAACTTCTCCCGACGTTCGCGGCTCAGGTCGTCGGAATCCAATTGTTCATTCAATTTCATCAGCGCGGTGTCGGCCGGGAATAGCGCGTTGCGGATCTCATGGGCGAAGCCACCGGCGATATCTTTCGCTTGGAGATATTTCTCGCGGGCGATAATAGCAGGCTGGGCATCCTGCAATTTCTGGTGAGCCTCAGCGAGTTCCTTACGCTGGTTGTCTATGGTTCGAAGGTTCGCTTTGGTCTTTCGCTGATATATGGCCGTCACAAACAGCGCCGCCAATAAGGCGAATGACCCGGACAAGAAGTAGACGTGGTGCTTGCGATAAAAGATCACGGCCAATTCGCGCGAGGTCCGCTTCGTCAAATAGGCAAAGTAGTTACGTCCAGTCTGGTTATTGAGGATCAGGGTTGTTACTTGTCCCGTGGTATCTCTTGCCAGCACTTCGCACTGAGCGGTCGCGGGCAACAAAGCCAGCAGGTTGAAATGCGCGTCGAATATTCCGGCCCTTTCGCCATCAATCGTAATCAATCGAGCATCACGCACTCCGTCGAACCGCTCGATCGGGCCGGCATCCGCGTGAGGGATACCAGGCTCTGATCGATAGAGCTTCTCAAGGTCCGCACTAAACACTTGAATGGACTTGTCCTTGTTGAAAACGAGCAGCTCTTTGATGCCGTCGTCGTCGAGGTCGCTGGTCCACATCGAGGTAGTGAACTCTGAATCGGAGACTTGCTTGATGGTCTGGCCGGACGCTGATACCAGTTCAAGTATCCCCTCGGAGAGTTTTGTATCGCCGGACGTGTCTTTAATGCTCACCCCAAGGACATAATACTCAGAGCGATCTTTGGCGACTTCCATGTGCACATAATTTGGGAAAGTTGATTTCGCTTGCGCGAAGACTACTTTGCCAAAACGGTCGACTCTGGCGATATAGCCCAGGCCATCGACAAAGATGGAATCACTGACACCTTGCGCCGGGGTCTGGGTTGCGAAGACAACCCCCGGATCGGTCGAGTCTCCGCACGTATGTACCACATGTACCACAGAGGCGACCTTGATCCGCCACTCAAGATTGAATGAGTCGGCTTCTATACAGACGAGTTCGCGAGGCTGGCTGTCCCTGACCGCGTTGAAATAGAAGAAGAGCTCGGTCCGACCGTCGAAGTCGTAATCCGCGGTCAAAAGGTGTGTCGAACTTCCCGACCACTTGCCGTCTCCGTCGCGATCAACCACGGGGGCGATCGTCAGCCATTCGATCCCTCCATGGGGCATGACCGATTTGAACATTCGCAAGGTATCCGCACGGAGAGCGGTCCCAAATATCCAGACCGAGTCCCTACGAGGTATGACGGCTATATCCTCGATCTTCGTTCCCAGCAGTGGCCTTTGATCGAATGCGGTTCGATTTCCCAACGGGTTAAAGTTGAGGTGGGCTGCGGGAGGTTCGCTCGGCAGTGGATTGTTTGCCGCCACATAGGTGGGGATCTCACCCGGTCGATTCGCTGCAAAAACGGCTCTTAATGTGTGTCGCACCGGAGGGCGGTCACATGGCGTGGTCCCGGCGTCCTGAACCATAACTGAATATGGCAAAAGAGAGGTGTCGATTGACGGATCGAAGCGCAAGTCGAAAGCGCGTGATTGGATCTCGGGGACCAGGATGAGAAAAACAATCAGAACTCGAACTGCGACCACTGTCAACTTCAGTCGGTCGAACCATTGAAACTCACTGTTAGCGACGAATGTCTTCAGGTCTTCTCCCGGTTGCCTGTGTAGATGTCAGTATATCCGAATGCCTACGATTGGTCAACCGAATATCCCTGTATGACAGAAGTTAGCTCTCCCTTCTTTGCCGACTTCGTAGGAGACCTTACTGGCTCCCCGACGGCGTGTAAACAACCGAGATCTCACACTCGCTCTGTCAGGTGCTACCCCTCTCTCCCGCAATGACCTGATGATGGCAGCGTGTCACCTCCCCTCGGCCGAATCCTCACAAATGTCCTACAGTCACAAACGAAGATCCTCCCGTCCGTTGCCTTAGAGCCCCGTTCATCAATTATTGTTG
>JAYRFH010000277.1:0-34331 GCA_041908405.1 Candidatus Zixiibacteriota bacterium | reverse complement strand
TGATTTCTGATAAGTTCGACAAAACGCTTCCGTCCGTACTCGCCAAGTACGGCGAAGTGACCGACGACAAAAATCGCGTCGCCGAAGCGGATGTTATCCTCGTTCGCTCCAAAACCAAGGCGACCGCGGAGTATCTCGATTCCGCCAAAAATCTCAAGTTGATCATTCGCGGCGGTGTCGGGATGGACAACATCGATGCCAAACATGCGGCCTCGAAAGGGATAAAGGTCTGTAATACGGCCGAGGCCTCGACTATCGCGGTCGCCGAGCTGGCGTTCGCCCTGATGATCGCTCTGCCGAATAATATCACCAAGTCTGATGCTTCCATGCGTGAAGGGAAGTGGCTTAAATCCGAGCTTGAGCGAACCGAACTGCACGGCAAGACGCTCGCCATTCTCGGTATGGGCCGTATCGGCACCGCGCTGGCCATCCGCGCCAGAGCGTTTCGTATGAATATTCTCGCCTGGCACCCGGATGTTTACTTCTCTGATTTCGCGGTTATTATTCAGGATATCGAAGAAGCGGTCAGCCAGGCGGATTATGTTTCGATGCACATCCCAAAGCTCCCCGAAACGATCGGCATCGTTAACAAGAAGTTGCTGTCGCACTTCAAGACCGGCTCGTATCTGATCAATACCGGTCGCGCTGAGACGGTGGTCGATGCCGATGTAGTGGAAGCGCTCAAATCCGGCAAACTGGCTGGTTTCGCCACCGATGTCTGGTATTCTGATCCGCCGGTCAACTCGCCGCTGAATGACGCGCCCAACACGATCTTCACTCCGCATCTTGGCGCGTCTTCAAAAGAGAACATGCTGCGCATCGGCGAAATGGTAGACAAGATCATTGGTGAGTTTGTAAAGGAGAAGAAGTAACATGGCACAGACACAAGCTGCTACGAGCGCCTCAAGCGCCTCTGCCGTTCTCAAACGGGTCTATAATTTCAATCCCGGTCCGGCGGTCCTTCCACTCGAGGTGTTGCAGACAGTTCAGGCTGAGTTGCTCGATTATCGCGGCACCGGCATGTCGGTGCTCGAGATATCCCATCGCTCGGCCGAGTATGACGATATCAACAACTCCGCCATGGCGCTGATGCGCGAAGTAATGGGGATCGGCGATAACTACAAAGTCATCTTTGTCGGCGGCGGCGCGTCGACCCAGTTCTCCATGCTGCCGATGAATTTTCTCCACTCCGGCAAAACCGCGGCCTATTTCGATACCGGCTCCTGGGCCGCTAAAGCGATCAAAGAAGCGCAGAAGGTCGGCAATGTAGTGGTTGCCGCATCGAGCAAGGAATCCAAATACGACCATATTCCGAAAGCGAACGAATTCAAGTTCCCGAACGATGCCGCCTACCTGCATATCACCACCAACAACACCATTTATGGGACACAGATGCACTGGTTCCCGGAGACTGGCAATGTCCCGCTGGTGGCGGACATGTCGTCCGATTTCCTCTCCCGGAAACTTGATTTCAACAAGTATTCGCTCATCTATGCCGGCGCCCAGAAGAATATCGGCCCGGCCGGCGCCTGCGCGGTGATCATCCGTGAGGATTTCCTCAAAACCGCTCAGGAAGATAAACTCCCGACCATGCTGAAGTACCGGATCCATGTGGAGAAAGATTCCCTCTATAATACTCCGCCAGTCTTTGCGGTCTACATCATCAAGCTGGTGTTGGAGTGGATCAAGAAAAACGGCGGACTGACGGCGGTCGAAAAGACCAATTTCGCGAAGAAGGAACGGATCTACCAGATGGTCGATCTCTATCCTGATTTCTATCGTGGGACGGTCAAGCCGGACAGCCGGAGCTGGATGAACCTGACCTTCCGTCTCCCTTCGGAAGAACTCGAAAAGAAGTTCGTTTCCGAGGCGAAAGCGCAGGGATATATCGGGCTGAAGGGGCACCGCGATGTCGGCGGGATTCGCGTTTCACTTTACAACGCCATGACACTCGACGGCGCCACCAAACTGGCCGAGTTCATGGATAAGTTCAAAAAGGCGAACTGACCGAAGGTCATTGCGTGCGAAGCGAAGCAATCAATTGAGCGGCAGACGTCCCCGTCTGCCCTGATGAGAAATAGAACGGCGGAGTCGCAAGGCTCCGCCGCTTTCATTTAGAGAGCATCATGTCTGTTCTGTGGCAGCGGATGCAGCAAGCGATGCTTGTAAAGATAGTACGCCGTCTGATAGATCCCGATCGCGTCGTCCACCAGCGCCGTATCCTGTTCTTTGGCCATGGGGGAGAACTCACCCGTCAACGGGTCACGATGCCAGAGATCGACAGTCTGTTGTAATCCCAGGACCGCCATATGGTCGCCGCGAAGCATGGCGACATCGCGATTGTGCGACATCAATGCCCGCTCTTCTACGCCGGCAGAAAGGAGATCGTGACCAAAAAACTGACTTTCGTAAGGCTGTCCAAGCACACCCATGATCGTCGGCGCGACATCGATCTGCGAGCCAAGTGAATTGATACGTACACCCTGGGGCAGGATCTTCGGGGCGTAAAATAGAACGGGGATCCGATACGAATTCATCGGTATTTGCTGTGAGCCATACACGCGGGCGCCATGGTCTCCCAGAACTACAAATAAAGTGCTATCAAAGAAGGGGTGGGATTCGGCGTCATGGAGGAATTTCGCCAGCGAATAGTCGGCGTAGCGGACCGCGTTTTCACGCGTATGCTGATTCGGGTTGACGTCGATCCGGCCATCCGGAAACGTATACGGGCTGTGGTTGGATACCGTCAGAATGAGGGAGAAGAACGGCCGGCCGTTGGCGTGCATCGTGTCCAATATCGCAAGTGAATTGTCGAACAGATCCTCGTCGCATACTCCCCAGATTGTCGTAAATGTTTTTTTGGCGAGATCCGTGCGATCAATTACTCGGTCGCACCCGTTGGCCGACATAAACGCCCCCATGTTGTCAAAATAGCTGTACCCTCCGTATATGAACGAGGTCTGGTAGCCGAGTTCTTTTAGCAGCGAGGGAAGGGCGAATATATGTTCTCCGCCCGGTCGGCGAACCACTGATTGGCCCGGGATTGGGGGAAAGCTGGCAAGTACTGCCTCCATGCCGCGGACGGTTCGATTCCCAGTGGCGTAAATGTTCGTAAACAACACGCCATTTTGGGCCAGTTCGTCTATCCGTGGTGCGCATCCGGGGCCGGTAGAATCAAGAGATCTGATGAACCGCGAACCAAAACTCTCTTCCAAGACGATAACAACATTGAGTTTGCGCGACGGCGCGGGGGGGTCGATCAGGCGATCGACCGATGGCGCGTTCCCTGAAGTGATGAAGGAAGCATCTGATTCTGAAAGCTCTTCCCGGGCGTGTGACAAAGCACTATCGTCATCCATTCGGGCGTAGTACGTATCGTAATCCAACTCACTCGTCAGTGCGGCGATCGCAAAGGAGTACATGCCATTCATGGCCAGTTCATTGACCACGCGATTGTCAGAAAAAGTCCTCGGCTGCATGCCGACTGCGAAGATTCCAATGGTCACCAGAGCTAACTGAAAAGCGAACCACTTGATCCGGTCTTTCCGGGGAGTAGGCTCCGTCATCGCCGACTGAAGCTTGGGAATGAGCAAATAGATAACCGCGACTGTCAGGAGCGACACGGCAACCAGCACTTGCCAGACCGGATATGTGTCCCAGAGATTGACAAAGACCTCGTGAGGGAAGATCAGATAGTCGACGGCTACCGAATTAAAGCGGGCGGAGAATTCGCCAAAAAAGAAGTACTCCACGACACCCAAATACACAACCGCATAGAAGAATATCGCTGTGGCAAGTATGACCCACCACTTGACCAGCGGGCGGGCCAAAAACCGGTTGCCCACGATCAAGAGGAATAGACCGAATGGCAACAGCAGTGTAAGCCCCGTTAAAAGGTCATATAGCATACCAAGGGCCAATGCCGGTGCCATAGCTGGCCAGGACGCGCCGATTTGGTCGAGATTGACGATCGCCAAAACGAGGCGAGTGCCGCCGGCAACTACCATGTACAAGACGAGAGCCAGCGCCAGGAGCGAATATCTCCCGGCTCCACCCGATAAAAGAGTCTTAGGTTCTGTACGTGTCATCTGTCCTTTTGGGTCAGTCTAACCCTATTCTTTTCAAAGCACGAGGACATGGCGATTCTACACCCATAGATAACAAAAGATGCCCCAAAAGTCCAAGTTCGAATCGTTATGGCCGGACAGCTCCCTCCTTTTTGTTTGAACCTTTCGCGTCTATTCCGCATTATGCTACCGGGAGGGGATATAGGCCAAATTGTAGCAGTTAGTGACATTAATCCGTTCTCGATAAGGAGTCTCCGCAATGTCTCTCGAACACGCGATTCGCATGATGGCCGGCACGTTGATCCTGCTCTCACTAGTGCTGTATTACTTCGTCTCTCCGTGGTGGTTGCTGTTGACCACATTTGTTGGTCTCAATCTGTTCCAGTCATCGATCACCAAATGGTGCCTTGCCGAGCAGATTTTGGGTAAGCTGTTCTACTCCAACAAGCCGGCCGCGGCCAAGCGGTAGGTCTGAGCTTGCTCTACTCTAATTGAGAAGAATAGGGCGCAACGAGCGACGTAACTATTTACGATACAATACGATACGTCGTTTCGCGAACAACGGTAAATCTGACTGCTCAAGCGCCGATAATGGAGGTATGATGAACACAAATCGAATCCTTCTGGTGCTGATGCTCCTGGTGTCGGCTATATTGGCTTGCGACTCTGCCCCCAACAAGCCGAATGTTCGCCGCGATTTTGCCTACGATGTCACCGCGGTTGCGGTCGCGGATTATGACCGCGATCTGTCCGAAGTCGCCGTTGATGTGTTGCGCGACTCTTCGTCGCTGCGCACCGCCCTCGTCCGTCTGGCGAATGACACCCTGGATCTCGCGGAGCCGGCGTTCGCCCATGATTCGATCTTCTACCGTCTGCTGGACCTCGGCAGTTCATTAAGAGGCACGAACCTGCCATTTCTTATTTCCGATTCAAATTTCGAAAATCTCTCCTATCCGATCACGGTCCCGGATACATTCAGCATCCTGACTGTCGAACCCCCGAACCGTATCGTGACCGGCCTGCAGCCAGTCTCAGTCTCTTGGTCCGGTTCGAATAATGCCGATGGGTATGTATTGGCGACCGTCCGCCGTCCGTTCCATCATTCCGGAACTGGGTATAGCGCGTATGTCACGTCCATGAATCCCGCGGGCACCCTGCCGCCGGATGCTTTCTCACTCTCTGTTGGTCCCAATCCCGACACCGGCTGGTACTACATCTATGTCTACGCCTACATTGGCGCGATAGACAGCACCTTCACGCATCAACTTCTGCCGGTACCGATGCCGGCTAATGCGCCCGCGAATGTCAGCGATGATCCGTTCGTCGGCAAGGTCGGCACGCTGCTGATAGCGCATCGTGACTCGGTGCATGTGGTAACCCAGCCGTAGGGCTGGCTTTCATTCCGCTCTTTTTATTGCCCTTCGTCAACCGGAAGCGTACCTTTGAGTATGGCCGCGTACGAAGAACTCATTCACCAGCTTCGCCAGCTTGGCACGGAGCAGGTTAATCCCCGCACGCTGGATATCGACCGGCTCTCCGCTCTGGAGATCGCCACCCGCATCAACGACGAGGATGCTTCGGTCGCCGCGGTGGTCCGTCGCGCCCTCCCTGAGATTGCCCGCGCCGCGGAACTGTTTGCCGACACCCTTCGCAATTCAGGTCGGGTATTCTATGTTGGCGCCGGAACCTCCGGTCGACTCGGCGTCCTCGATTCCGCCGAATGCCCGCCCACGTTTGGCACCGACCCTACTCAGATCCGGGGGATCATCTCCGGCGGTTATGACACGCTGGTCCTCTCCAAAGAGGGAGTGGAGGATGACCGCGAAGCCGCCCGTCAGGACCTAATAGCTCAGAGTCTCACCGCGCGCGATATGGTGATCGGTATTGCCGCCTCGCGACGGACTCCCTATACACTCGCTGCCCTGGACTATGGCAAATCACTTGGCTGTCGCACCGCCTTCATCATATGCAATGACCCGGAGTCGCTTGAAGTATCCCCGGACATTCTTATCGCGGTGCCGGTCGGCCCCGAAGTCGTCACCGGCTCGACCCGCATGAAATCCGGCACCGCGCAAAAGATGACACTCAATATGATCTCGACCACGGCCATGGTGCTGCTCGGTAAAACCTACGGCAACCTCATGGTCGATTTGCAAAGCCGTTCCGAAAAACTGGCGGCTCGTTCGCGAAAGATCCTGATCGATCTGCTCGGCATCAGTCTCGACGAGGCGGATGCTCTACTGGCCGAAGCCGGCGGATCGGTTAAGACAGCTATAGTGATGAAGAGATTTGGATGTAACCGTGAGGACGCGATTACACGTCTTGCCCAAGCCAATGGATTCATTTCACGGATCCCTGGTTGAATCGAAAAAGAGGAGAGACCCATGACATCATCCTCAACCCATCGCCTTCCCGGCGCCATCCTGTTGGCGCTCGCTCTATTGTTGGCCGTCGTGGCCGGATTGTGGGCGAAAGAAGGGAAAGCAGAAGATTCGCCCGGCGAAGAATGGGAGAACCCGGTCGAAACACCTATTGAAATTCAGAGTACGACTGTGCAGCAGCGTCAGGATTCGCTCTTCGCCAATATCGACGAGCAGTTCAAACTGGTGCGTCCTATTTTCGAGAACGCCTGCTTCAATTGTCACAGCGCCAGTACCGACTTTCCATGGTATGCTAAAGTCCCCGGCATCAAGCAATTCATCAACGGCCATATTAAAGAAGGTCGCGAGCATCTCGATATGACCGAAGGTTTCCCGTTTAAGGGAAAGGGAGAACAGCTCGAGTTGCTGGGCGATATCCGAAAAGAAGTTGAAGAAGGGGAGATGCCGCTGTTGAGCTATCGGCTGATGCACTGGTCGGCCTGGCTTTCCGATGCTGAGAAAGATTCCATCTATATGTGGGTGGACACTTCAGTGACCATGCTCCAGCATTTCTATGACGCTGAGAAGATTCCATACAAGAAGGGATCCGGCGAAAAGGAGTAAGCGCTTACCGATGTACCAATCGGTAAACTGAACCCGTGAGCGGCTGTACCGGCAGGTACAGCCGCTTCTTCTTTGGCTGTGTCTGACCTCTCGTACCTGACTATAAGATAACAACTTAACTGTTTTGGCCGGGAATGGCATGCCCCTTGTATATCTCTCGGACATGAACCACTCTACCTATCTGGCAGAATGCTCGCGGTAAGGAGGATGTAACCATGCATCGGAAGTTTGTCTCAGTTGCAGCCGCAGCCTTCCTGCTCATTTTCGCAGGATGCTCCGACTCCCCAACCAGTCCCGCCACCAATTCAAGTGGCACACTTGGCGGTTATACCGCCACCAACGAGGCACCGGCCTTCGGTGACCCGGCTCTTGTCGCGGCAACTGCTGAAGAAGTTGAATTCAATGACCCCATGGCCACCGCTCCGCAAGTTGAGAGCCTGCTCGGCGATCCCGATGCCGGTTTCTATCACTTGCGCGCTGTCTGGGGCCGCCTGCGTTACGATAGCTTGTCAGTAATGCCCACCAATTGGGACGGTTCACTGACTATCTCTCGCGGCGCCGAACTCGTACGTCGCGTGATACGATTTGAACCGGCCACTGATTCGGTGCTCCCTCGCACCGACCGTCATCTTATCGAGTGGGCTTCCACGACCACCGTCCATAACGATGGTCTTGCGTTTGATCTGCTCATTCCGCCGGCCGTCCCGATAATCGACACCACAACGACCATCATCGTAGATACTCTCACCAATGACACGACTGAGATCATTACTGTCGATACCCTCCCAGCGCCGCCTGTAACCGTTGAGTTCGTCGCCGGCAGCTATTCCCGCACATTTACTTTGTCCGAGATAGCGTCACTTGACGAGATCGTCACTTTCGCCGACTCCACCGCGATCGCCTTTAACGGCTTCCGCGTTGAGCGCACTCCCTGTCCGCGTGGCTTCCTCTCCGGCTTCTGGGGCTATGACTCTACCGGCCAAGGAATCTTCAGCGGCATGTGGATCTCCAAGCATGGGCGTATCGAAGGCCACCTGCAGGGGACGTTTGGCGAAGATTCACTCGGCAATCGTGAATTCTTCGGCAAGTGGATCGATGCCACTGGCCACTTCGAGGGATTCCTGCACGGCGTCTGGGATCAGCATCCGAATCCGCATGCTGACTCCACCGCGATCCGTCGCGCCGGCGGTAAGTTCCGTGGGTTGGTCCTTGATGCATCGCTGAACCCGATCGGCACTCTCGCCGGACATTACTTCAGCGATGAAGGCAATCACCCCGGATTCTTCCAGGGTCGCTGGAAGATCCGCTGCGTCTCCTCAGACGGCGATGATGACGGCATGAACGAAAATGAGATTCGCGCGCAGGTCGAGAACCGGCGTGGCGGACGAAAATAAGATGATGTGAGGAAAAGCAGGTCCTGCTTCGGACCGCGACCTGAAGCAGACCGGGCACCGGCGTACTACTAGTAGCCGGTGCCTATTTTTTTGGGGAAGATCTCAGGTGGCTCGTCACCGAATACGCTGCTCAAGATCCGAGATCAGCGAATCGATATTGTACTCATTCTGGCCCATGCGAGCGCGAATCATCCGGAAGTGCTCCAGCGCCTCGGCCAGTTTTTCTTTGTCATCGGACATGGAAAGAACATTCGCCAGCCCCAGGCGGAACCCGAGAATCGTTGAATCCTCGGCCAGAGCTTCCCGGAAAAGTGCCTCCGCCTCGTCATACTTTCGCTCGTACGCCATTACAAACGCGCGATTCGCCTTGATCTCATTGCGCTCGCCGAAACGCGCTTTGGCAGAATCTAAATAATCCTTGGCTACCTGGGTCGATTCGACCGCCAGGGCGATACTGATCAGGCGCATATACTCCTCGGGCGATTCGGGGCGCTGATTGACGATCAGCCTCTGGTAGTGGAAGGTCATCAGCGGCATACTATCTTTCGCGTACAGCTCCGCCAGTTCGCGCCAATACATCTGCTCCGAATCGCCGGTCTCGATCAGCGTCCTGATCGCGTTTATCGCGTACCGGTTATTTTCGGTCTTGAGGGCCATGTCATGGATCTCGAGATTTATCTCCCGATCCCCCGGGTGCAGCAGGTCAGCCCGCTTCAGATACGAAAGCGCCGAATCATACTGCTCTTCACGGCGGAAGGTCATCCCTGTGAAATAGAGCAACTGCCGATCCGATGGTTTGAGCAATAACGCCTTTTGATAATACGCTCGTGCGTCGGCGTATTTCTCAGCGGTAAAGGCTTCAGCACCGGCCTTGGTCAGTTCTTCCAAAGTTTTCGGTTCGCCGGAGCATCCGGCGATCAGCGCGCACAGCGCCATGAGAATGAGGAGTGTGGTCTGTTTCATGATAGCGGAAGTATACTAGATTCCCCTTTCTGATTCAAGGATTTGGCCATTTGACAACGGTCCCCGGCTGACGTAAGATTATCCCATGTCCAGACCTCTGACCACTTCGACCGCCGCCCAGATGTTGACCCTTTCCCGGTTTGGCGGCATGACCCCGCGCATGTTCGGGCCGCTGTTCCAGCGTTTTGGGAGTCTCGCGGCCATTCTCGATGCTACCGACGAGGAACTACTGTCAGTAGCCGGTATCACCAAGTCCGCGTCGCTCCGTTTGAGCAAAGCGCACGAACACATTGCGGAAGCTACGGCGGCAATCGACAAGCTGGCCCAGCGGGAGATTCGTATTGTCACCTGCTTTGACACAGATTATGGCGAATTACTCGCTGAACTAAATGACCCGCCGCCATTCTTATACCTTCGCGGCAAGATGCCTGACCCTAACCGGAAATCCATAACATTGGTCGGCACCCATGCCGCCACGGAGCATGGCATCAGTCTCACAACGCGTGCCGCCAAGCTTTTCGCGGAATCAGGCGTGCAGGTGATCTCGTCCCTAACCTCCGGCAACGATGCCGCCGCGCACCTCGGCGCCCGGGCCGGTAAGGGCGTTTCATTCGCCGTGCTGGATACCGGGTTCGACAATATCCCGCAAGCCGAAGGGATCCCGCTCGCGATCGATATCACACGCGAGGGCGGCATCATTTCGGAATATGCCCCTGAATTCAAGCTGGGAGATGAAACGCTCGAAGCATCCGACCGCCTCTTGACCGCTCTCGGTCAGGCGGTGGTGATCACCGAAGTCTACCAGGAATCGCGCCGGATACATGACATCATCAAGTTCTGCTCGCAAATTGGCAAACTCAGTTTCCTGATGATCGACCCTGAGTTTGGTCCCCTCGCGGACAAAGAGAGTCTCGAGCATGCGGTACGATCTGGTGTGATCCCGCTTGAAGGGCTCGACAAAACCGCGGATATCGTCAAAGTGCTCGTTTGACCCGCATGGACGACCAGTATTTCACTATTGCCAAAGAGGCGACCGCCGAGCTCAAGATAAAGAACTCGCGCTTTATCGGCGAGACCTGTCTGGTCGAGACGGTCGAGCAGGCGACAGAGCACCTGCAGACAATTCGCAAGCGCGAGTACTCCGCCACACATCACTGTTACGCCTATCAGGTCGGGCTTTTCAATCAGATGCAGTTCAAATACTCCGATGATGGCGAACCTTCTGGCACCGCCGGCAAACCGATATATGACCGTCTGACCGGTTCCGGATTGAGCAATTTGTTGATAGTCGTGACGCGGTATTACGGCGGCACTCAGCTTGGCACCGGCGGATTGACGCATGCGTACAGCGATACCGCACAGTCGGTGTTGGATGCCTCCGGACGCAAAGAGCATTTCCTCCAGACTGAATTTGACCTGCAAATAGAGTTTCCCCTGTATGACCGACTACAACGTCTGGCCGCCAAACTTGGCGCGACCATCATCAACTCAGATTTCAGCGACCAGGTCAAAGTGCGGCTGGCGATCCGAAAATCGCGCGCCGAAGAATTGCGCAACCATCTTGTCGAGCTCAGCAATGGCAAAGCGATCATCAATCAACGTTAAGCGTGCTCAAATCGATGTCTTAGGGTTGGGGATAATCCCGCTCGATCTGCTGTTCACGATCCCATACTATACCGAGGCAGGGGGAAAGATCGATGCTACCAGAGTGATTGTCCAGGGAGGCGGCCCGGTCCCCAATACCATGGTCGGGTTATCACGTCTTGGAGCAAAAACGGCAGTAATAGCCGCTGTTGGCAATGATCTGTTCGGCAAACTTGGTATCGATGACCTCAAGCGCGAAAAGGTCGATCCCCGCTATGTTGTCACCAAGCGTCAGCCATCTGCCGCCGCGGCCGGGTTTATCGAGCAAGGGAGCGGACGGAGAACTATCGCACTGCATCGCGATATAGAGGTCAAACCATCAGACTTGAAACTCGACCGCTACCCGATTCCCAACATCGTTCATCTCGATGGCCGCGACCTTCCGGCCTGCATCAAGCTCGCGAAATGGGCGCACAAGGTCGGCGCGCTGGTGTCGTTCGATATCGGTTCAATACGCAACGATGTGTCCCCCATCTTCCCGCTGGTCGACCATCTGGTGGTCGCCGACGCATACGCGTTGCCATTCACCAAGTCCTCTAACGCCGAGGAGGCGATCGCTCGCCTTGCGCTCATCTGTCCCGGCACGATTGTCGTCACCGAGGGACTGGCTGGGTCGGTCGGGCTTGAAGATGGCCAGTTTGTCCGCCAGAAGGCGTATAGGGTTCCGGTGGCCGATACGACGGGTGCTGGGGACGCCTTCCATGCCGGCTATCTGTATGGATTACTTCAGGGATGGAAATTGTCGGAGCGACTCCGCTTTGGCGCCGCTGTCGCCGCTCTGAAATGCACCAAGCCCGGCGCTCGCACTGGCGCGCCGACATTGGCCACGGTTCGAGCATTCCTCAGAAAGGATCCGGAATCCTATGCTTGAGTGGTTGGCCGGAATCGACAAGGCGATCTTCCTGTTCATCAATGTCCAATTGGCCAACCCGGTGACCGATTGGCTGATGCCGGTCATCACCTCCGACATGGTCCTGCGCGTCCTCTACGCCGTAGCCATAGTCTTGATCCTCTGGAAAGGAAACAGCCGCCTTCGCTGGACAGTCATTGTCTCGGCGGTAGCCCTCTTGCTGACCGACCAGATAGCCGCTCATCTGCTTAAACCATTCTTCGAGCGTCCCCGCCCTTGCCACACGCTGGAGAACATCAATCTGCTAGTCAATTGCGGGGCAGGGTTCTCCATGCCCTCCGCGCATGCTGCCAACGCGTTCGGGCAGGCGACTGTCTGGGGCCTGCGGGCGCGATTCTACTTCTGGCCGCTGATGGCCGTCGCCTTCCTCATCGCCATTAGCCGCACCTTTGTTGGCGTGCACTACCCGGCGGATATCCTGGTCGGTGCGCTCGTTGGGATCATGGTCGGGACCGCGACACATTTCTTTGGCTCCCGGTGGATCGACCGACCGTCTCGCTGACTCCACCGTTTCCCCCAAAAGAACAGCACCCTCGAGCCATACCCAAGGGTGCTTTAAGACTTAGAATATTGTACGAAAGCGCCCGTCTGTCTGTCACCGAAGGTGGCGGGGCCCAGAAGTTTTTTCGGGCCTCTTTATGCGGGTGCCTTCACTCGTATGATAGGCGTTGATGTCCATTTTGTCAAGCCCAATTTTGGTTGCGCTGAATGGCTGAGAGAATTATTCTGTACGTATCTCCTGGAGGGAATGTGAAACGACGTCACGGGCTCCTGTTGCATCCGGTTTTCCTGCTTTCACTTGGCACACTTCTGCTGAATGATCATTATCTGAAGTGCGCACATCCCGGCTGGCTGACCGGCAAGCTTTCGGACTTCTCCGGTCTGCTGGTTCTCTCCTTCGTCGCTGTTTGGTTTCTGGAACGGTGGTTCTATTCACGCAAATCCCTCGTTCTGATTCATGTCGCTTGCGGCGCCGCTTTTGCAATTTGGAAGCTATTGCCAGTAGAAATCTGGTTGTCTGACCTCCTCGCCTTGATCTCCCTTCCGAGAATGAGTAAGACGCCTGATCCAACCGATTTGATGGCACTGGCGGCGCTTCCTCTTTCCTTAAACATAGTGGAAGGGCCGGACAACAGAGTAGTTCTGGCCCCGGGTATCTTGAGGAGAATTGCGAGTGCTATTGCTCTGGTTGTGGCCGCATTTGCAATAGTCGCGACAACAGTTCTCCCAGCTCGTTTTGTTTATAATACTTCGGAAACGACCTCGTTTGCACAGGGAGTTCCAGGACTCTTGTGGTCAATCGAAGAAGAACTCGCGAGCGCAGGATTTGATGTCGAACGGCGTCATCAAGACAATGGCGGGAAGTATGAGCTTGAGTACCGCGTTACCGAGCGAGTTGGGGACAACTTCTCCAATGTGCACGGTGCTTTCGGCAGGATTTTTCTCACAATTGACTCCGCAGATACTGGCATCTGCAGCCTTGACTCGCTGTTCATTTCTAAAGCTTATTGGCCCCGACGATCAGATGCTCAAGCAGTCTTGGAGTCATTCTGTCGTGAAGTGACGCTTCCTGTGATACGACGGGGGATGACTTCTAAGTGAGATGGATCGTTGCACTATTTCTGATGGGGGCACCTGCGGTCGGGCAGGAGAATCGAGTTGCTGGTCTTCCGCATTCGTTCTTTAACGCATCTCCCTATCGTGTAGAGTATTTGTCGGAAAATTTTCGGCCGTACGCCAGTTGGCAAACAAATTACGCCGTCTTGAAAAGTGTTACATCTCAGAGCAGCGATACCGTTTACGCCTTTAAGGCTTCTGTCATCTTTCGTGACAGTGTTTTTCTCTACAGGGTTCCTGTGATTGAGGACACCGCCCCTGCTCTAGTGTTTAGTCCGACACTGGAGGAATGGACTCTGAGCGCGAACTCGAAACCTGCCGCGCCGAGTCTCGACATCGCTATGAAGTTGGAAATTGTCCTGGGCCAGTTGTCAGATAGCCTAACTCTGTTGGAGAAGAAGCATTCCGACTATATCAAGACCGGCAACAAAGGAATGTCGTTGATTGGTGTCGGCATTCTTGTCACGGGGCTTTGTGTCGGAGATCTCACCGACAAGTATCCCAATACCAGCCTACAGAAGACATCGTTGCGCGCAGGAATAGCCGCCGGCTCGATGATGACTGCCTATGGCATTTTCGAGGTCTTGCGCTACCTAACCAGACGTCACGACTTCAAGTCGATGGAAACCAGATTGGGTTCGTATACAGAGGGCGATATTCGCAGGCTAATGAACACGGAGAGGCAATAGTTCCGATCATGCTCTACCAGATTGAAATCGTCCAACGCGATATCGTCACCACCGACACCGACGCTATCGTCAACGCCGCCAACAACCACTTCTGGATGGGCTCCGGCGTGGCGGGGGCTATCAAACTCGCCGGGGGAGAGACGATCGAACAACAGGCTGTCGCCAAAGGGCCGGTCATGCCGGGCGACGCGATCTTCACGTCGGCAGGTACGCTTCGCTTCAAATACATCATCCATGCCGCCTGTATGGGCCAGGATCTGCGAACTTCGGACAAATTGATCCGTCAGGCGACCGTCTCCAGCCTCAATCTCGCGGAGAAGCTCAAGCTGACCTCCATCGCTTTTCCCGCGTTTGGCACGGGTGTCGGAGGTTTTCCGATGAAAGCCTGCGCCAACTTGATGACCGCTGTCGTGCGCGGTTTCCGCGAACGATCCACCGTCCTCGAGCGTGTACAGTTCTGTTTGTGGGATGAATATGGGCTGGCGATGTTCCGCCAGTCGCTCGAAGAAGCCAACCAGTAGCCGACGACTACTGGCGGTACTTGATCTTCACGTTCCCGTCGAAAGTCAGCGGCACTTTCTCCGCGTTGCGGTAGAGACCCCGCAACGTCGTGAACATATGATCCCCCCGTAGTGAATCGACCGTCAATGTCCCCGACTCCGGCAGGAACAGTTTCGATGCCGACGGCTGGTCGTACCGTCCCCGTATCAGCAGATACGAATGGTCGATCAACTGGATCGTTTCCGTCGCTACCGGGTTACTCAATTCAATATAAATATCACAGCGAAGGTACTCATCGAATCGAAGTACCGTGTAAGTGTCAGTCTCGTGCGTAAGGCCGCGCGTGCCGGTGGTCACCACAATCGTATTCCCGGCACCGGCGACAAACTTCTCCGGGTTGTTCGCGTCGCCCAAAACCGCGTTCGGAATGAATTTGGTCTCTTCGACCTTAACCTTCCGACGAATCTCATCCGCCGTCTGATACAGGTCGTACTTGTATCGACTCGTACACGCCGTAAATGATAGCAGGATTGCGAGAAGGAGGGTTGTGCGACAAAGGAGTGCCATGCTCATACTATCTCTAAGACGAACCGCCAGGGCGAGACGTGCGAAACCGATCGCCGCTAGAGCGGCATTTCCATGATACGATACTTCTTATACAACTTGCCCCCCATCTGCTCGGCCGACTTGCACATCAATTCATTGGTCTCAAGTATCCAGGAGAGTTCCGCCCAGCTATACCCTTGCTCGGTGCCGCGACGGTGGGTCTCGACGAAAAAGATCATATCGATGCCGCGTTTCTGGAACTGCGGGATCACCCCCATCGTGATCAGCCGGACGCCGTTCACTTTGTTCCGGATCTTGGTATGCCAGAGCAGTTTGAGCATGCCGAACGGGAAGAGGCGCCCTTTGAGATGGATCAGCGCCTGGTTGATATCCGGCAGGGCGATCGAGAACGCCACCGGTCGACCCTCATATTCGGCGATCAACACCATCTCCGGATCACATATCTGCTTGAGGTCATCCGCCATATGCGTGAACTCTTCGGCGCTCATCGGGACAAATCCCCAGTTATGCGCCCACGCCTGGTTGTAGACCTCGTTAAGACGCTTCACCTCGTTGTCGTAATCCCGCATCTTAAGCGTCCGGATAGTGATCTTGGAACGCTGTTTGAGCTTCTCAACCACGTTGAGAATTCGCTCCTGGATCGGGTCATCCTTCACGATCACATACCCGTTTAGATCCATCACCTTTTTCAGGCCAAACTTCTCCGCCAGCCTCGGCTGATAGGGGAAATTGTATGGCATCATCACGGTCGGGGGGAGATCGAAACCGTCGATTAGGAATCCGATATCATGGTTGGTCGAGAAATTCATCGGGCCGCGCATCAGATCCGCGCCTTCTTTGGCGAGCGTGATCATGGCGACCTTCAATAATCCTTTGGCGACCTCGTAATCATCAATGGTGTCGAAGAATCCGAAGAACCCGGCTTTTTCGTGATGGAAATCGTTATGCGTGTAATTGATGCAGGTGGCGATCCGCCCCACGACCTCATCATCCTGCATCGCCAGGAAGAGCTTCACTTTGGAGGTCTTGTAGAATGGATTCTTCTCCTGGTCGAAGAACGCTTTCCGTTCGATCAGGAGCGGGGTGACATAGTACGGCACCCCTTTGTAGAGCTTGTTCGGGAATTTGATGAACTGGTCAAGTTGAGTCGGCGACTCAACTTCCACGACTTCTACCTGCGCCATATACCTCTTACGAGATCAAACCACGCTTGCGCGACACCCGCTCGACAACCTCGAGTACTTTATCCAACTGGGCATCGGTGTGGGTAGCGGTATAGGATGTCCGTATCATGCCGCGTCCCGGCGGCACCGCCGGCGAGATCACCGGGTTGGTGAAGACGCCGTTATCGAACAGGTCTTTCCAGAACGCGAAGGTCTCCAGATCCTCACCCACGACTATCGGTACTACAGGCGTCGCGGTGTGACCGATATCCAGCCCCATATTACGGAATCCGGCCTGCATTTTCCGGGCGTTGCGCCAGAGATGCTCTCTCCGTTCCGGCTCCGTCTCGATGATATCCAGCGCCGCCAGTACCGCCGCCGCCGAGGACGGCGTGATCGAGGCGGAGAATATCAGTGAACGGGCGAAATGCTTGATGAAATCTATGACCTGGAAATCGCCGGCGATAAAGCCGCCAAGCGATGCAAACGACTTGGAGAAAGTACCCATGATCAGGTCGACATCGTCGGTCAACCCGAAATGTTCGGCCGTCCCGGCGCCGGTCGGTCCCAGCACGCCGATCGAATGCGCATCATCCACCATCACGCGCGCGCCATATTTCTTGGCGACCTTGACGAGATTCGGCAGGTCGATGATATCGCCTTCCATCGAAAAGACGCCATCCACAACGATCAGCATGCCGCCCTTGCCGTTG
Source organism: Candidatus Zixiibacteriota bacterium (assembly GCA_041908405.1). GTDB lineage: Bacteria > Zixibacteria > MSB-5A5 > GN15 > FEB-12 > FEB-12. Next base: position 17,119 of record JAYRFH010000277.1, on the reverse strand, counting down.
ATATTCCGGACATTGGAGACTACGCGCTCGCAGTCTTCCATATCATTGTGCGCGAATTTGTAGACTTTGCCATAAGAGAGACGGGTGCCGTCAACGATACAGGCATGCACCTGGCGATCGATTATGATGGAGTCATTCTTAGAGGCCATGCAGGAGATGGCGCCAAGATTCACCTGAAAACCAGTCGAGAAGACCAGCGCGGCTTCCTTGTGGACAAACTTGGCGAGGCGACGCTCTAATTCAAGATGCAGGTCGAGTGTGCCATTGAGGAATCGGGAACCGGTGCAACCGGAGCCATACTTGAGCGCGGCATCGGCGGCGGCCTGCTTAACCTTGGGATGATTCACCAACCCAAGATAATTGTTAGAGCCGACCATGATGCACTGTTGCCCTTCCACCACAACCTCGTTCCCCGGGGCAGACTGAATGGGGTGGAAATAGGGATAAATGCCCATCGCCTTGACATCTCGGGCATCGGTGAAGTTAAAGCACTTTTCGAAGATGTCGGGGAACGTCACTTCCGCCTTATCCTTGGCCTGCAATAGATGGCTCCTTTGTGGTTGTTATCGCACCCAAACCAAACAGTAAACAATTCTGGATAAGGATTGTCAAGGAAATTGACACGAGGGGGAACGCGTTGATCCTGCGTGAGTTAGGGTGTGTGACGCGACCGGATATACGGCATGGCGGCGGTTTGATTTTGCGGCCGCCATGCCAATTCGCGATTTAGGTCAACCCTTTTTCGCCATACTCTGTTTGATCATCCCGACAATGGCCATCAGGATACCACCGCCGACACCGCCCCCGGCGATATTGGAGACAATTGCGCCAATATCCATTCCTCCACCGGATGCCCCGGCCGCGGCATCGCCACCCGTCAGCATTCCGAGTAGCTGGCCGCCTATGCCGCCCCCGATGATCCCGAGAATTGAGTTTCCGACCGTTCCCAAACTGAATTTCTTCATCGCGGCGCCAGCCACGTTGCCGCCAACCGCGCCGCTAATGAGCTGAATGATCAATCCCATGATATCCATACTGCCTCCTTGAAGGGTAAATGGGGTATCCCTGTTATCGCAACAGTCGAATGATGATCAGCAAGAGCACCGCGCCAACAATTGACATGATAAATCCGGTCCGCTGAAAGGTCGCTCCTGCTTCCGCCGGTTTCATTTTCCCGCCAATAAAACCGCCGATGACCGACCCGACGATCCCCACAGCGGTCGTCGCCAGAAAGCCCATCTGGTCGCCGCCCGGCAGAAGTGCCCGGGCGATCAGCCCCGCGAAGAATCCAACAATGATGTACCAAATGATGTTTAACACGATCAACTCCTTTCTATCCGTCCATGACCAATTCTCAGGAGTATGAAGTGCGAGATGTCGACTGCCGCCCGTTGCGGCCAATTAACCGACCTTGCAAGATTGCAGGTAAGTTTTCCCGATGCAAGGATTTAATGGCGCAATTCCCGCCGGACGGATCGCGCCTCTTTCCGCGATATTATGGCTTCTGTTTCCCTTTTAGCGCTTCCAGATCCCGCTTGACGCGTCGCGAATCGGGACTGATCTGCAGCGCGCGTTCATACTCGGCGATCGCGCTGGTCGTGTCACCCAATGAAGTATAGACCTGCCCGAGTAACCACTGATTGAAGACAGATTCCGGATTGAATTCCTTGTTTAATTTCAGCAGAGTCAGGGCATCCTGATCGGATTCCTGAGAAACCGCTATCGCCAGGTTGCCGAGCGACTGATCGCTGAAATCAAAGGAGAACCCACCGTAGAATTTCTTACGCAAGGCGCGATAGGTGGAGTCGACCGCCGCCATTCCGCCGGATGTTTTCGCACGCATCAACACATCCTCCAGCATCTCCGGTTTGAGCTGGCCGCGATGGCAGGTGATGCACTGAACCGCGATCTTGTCACTGTCCGGCTTGGCCATTTTCGCGAGAAAATCCGTGTTGATCGCCATCGTCATGCGGAGCATCTCGCGGGCGGCTTCTTTGGATGGGAGACTGTCCTTGGCGAAATCCAAACCGCGGGCATTCGGGTCAGCCCGGCGGACATGGCAGTGATCACAACCCACGCCGAGCGCAACCTTGAATTGATCCATGATATGGTCGACCTGTTCGTGCGTCAGCGAAGTATCCAGTACTTTGAGGTTTTTCGGCTTTTCATCTTCCTGTGCGCGGGTAATTGAGGTAGACAACAGACAATAGCCACATATCAGCGCCAACACCACGAGTGTAGAGCAGCGTGAGCGAACGTACCTGAGGGAAAAGAGCATGAGTCGAAATTCCTTTGCTGATGATCCGTTATTGGGAAGGCGCCAATATAGCCTGAAGTGGCAGTCTGTCAAGATTCACGAGGCGAAGAATGGAGTGGAAAGAGCGATATTGATAATTTTTCATCTCAGGGAACGAATCGATTCTTCCGGAGTACCACATAGTGGAAGCAGCGATTGCCGAACGTGCGAAGGAACGAAGTAGGCCGATAAAAACCGCTTGCTTTTTAGGAGGAACATTCTTAATTAAGCGCGCGTTATGAATGTGTGAGAGCGCTGCTCTTTTACTCGCGGGTAGCGAAGTGTTCTCTCAGGTTTGTAACAGATTGTAGGCCAAAACTATTGGCTGACGGTCCATGTAACTGATAACATGACCGACAACATCGGTTGAAAAGGATGCGATAGACCTTCGGGTCTGTCGGTCCCGCCCTGTGCCGTTCCCCCTCCCCCCCGGCGCGGGGCGTTTTTTTGCCCGAAAATCCCGTCACTCCTTTCAGATTCTTCGTAAGCTATTATAAATCAACAAAAAGCCGACCGTTCGGTCGGCTTACTTATATTCTATATCAACTTCCTTAGAACCGTGCCCAGCGCGGGACTCTGGGGAATGGCACCACATCGCGGATATTCCCCATCCCACTAATATACATTAGTGCCCGCTCGAACCCGAGCCCAAAACCAGCATGCGGAACCGAACCATAGCGCCGAATATCCAGATACCAGTAATAGTTCTCCAGATTATGAATCCCCATTTTTTTCATCCGCTCCACGAGCAGATCATGCCGCTCCTCGCGCTGGCTTCCACCGATGATCTCTCCCACTTTCGGGACCAGTACGTCCATCGCCCGGACAGTCTTGCCATCCTCGTTCAGGCGCATGTAGAACGCTTTGATCTCTTCCGGATAGTCATAGACTATCACCGGCTTCTTGAAGACCTTTTCCGTCAGATAGCGCTCGTGCTCCGACTGCATATCGATCCCCCAGGAAACCGGGTATTCGAATTTTTCGCCGGACTTTTCAAGCGTTTTGATCGCGTCGGTGTAGGTCAGACGCTGGAAATCTGATTGCACGATCGCCTCGAGTGTTTCACGCACCGATGTATCCACCCACTGACCGAAGAAGTCCATTTCATCTTTGCAGTTCTCAAGCGCGTAACGGAAGAGATACTTGAGGAAATCTTCCGCCAGGTTCATGTTATCTTCAAGCTCCGCCCAGGCCATCTCTGGCTCGATCATCCAGAACTCGGCGGCATGTCGGCTTGTATTGGAGTTCTCGGCTCGGAAAGTCGGCCCGAACGTATAGATATCTCCCAGCGCGGTCGCCAGAAGTTCTCCCTCGAGCTGACCCGAGACGGTCAGGAATGCCTCGGATCCAAAGAAATCAGCATCCCAATCTATCTGGCCCTCCTTCATCGGCGGGCGTTGCAGGTCGACAGTAGTCACGCGGAAAAGGTTACCGGCGCCTTCACAATCCGAGGCGGAGATGATCGGCGTGTGGATATAGAAAAAACCGCGTTCCTGATAATATTTGTGAATGGCGTACGCCAGTTTTGAGCGAAGGCGGTTGACCGCGCCAAAGGTGTTGGTGCGGGGACGGAGATGCGCGATATCCCGCAGAAACTCCATGCTGTGTCGCTTCTTCTGGAGCGGGAATGTGGCGTCCGCTTCGCCGACCAACGTCAATTCCTCGACCGCCAGCTCATATTTCTGCCCTTTACCGGCGGAAGGGATCAGCTTCCCTTTCATCCGGACAGCGGCACCGGTCAGGATCTTGTCGAGGTCCGGGAATCGGGTCGGGTCGTTAACCACACCCTGGAGATTCTTCATGCAGGAACCATCGTTCACCTCGACAAACGCGACCTCTTTGCCGGTCCGGACAGTCCGAACCCAGCCGAGGATAATGAGGGTAGAGTCGACCGGAATGGCGTCGTCGACCAGAATACGGGCTACTTTGGTTCTGCTGGTATAATCCACGTCAATCACTGCTCCTGAGAGGTACCGGTTTCTGTTTAATCTGGCTAAAATACGGCAGTTCGCTGAAATGACAAGCGCGGAGTTCCGTACGGAAATCGAAATGTTACGATTATGTTAAGTCTTCCAATAACTTACCAGAAAAGTGAAACTTTTGGCAGGAAACTTACATATAACAACCAAAGGCCAGGCTGACCGTGCCCAACACACGACAGCAAGGTTTACATAGTTCCCAACCTATCATTCATGACCGTCGAACTCTCGTGGTTCGGCGGTCATTTTTTTGGGTGTTGAGTCTTCGGCCAAGCGTATGTGTTGGCCTTTACGGCCTCATAATTGGCATCCAAAGCAGGCTGGAGGAGGACTATGGCTGTCAACCGCCGCGTCATTTCTGTTACGTAGTCGATCTCTTCCAAGGTCAGGCTGCGGCCAAGAAGCGTTCTCTCGCGATAGCTAAGCCACTTTTTGATGACCTGATAGCCACCGATATAGTACTCCCAGACATTGACAGGCACATTGCGCCAGTATGCCTGATCGTTGAGGTAGATATCGCACGTGGTCTTGCCGAGGCATTTGAAGGCTTGGTCCGCCGTCAGTCCAAGTGACTCTGCTCCTGCCGAGATTCCCTTCTTTTCCTCATCGCTGTAGGGCCGCTGATTGATCTTTCCTTTTCCGGGCATGGTCACCCCGCCTTTTCCGGCATGCCCCCAGCCGGCGGCCAGATCGGTGTCGCCGGACTCGATTCGAAGCGGACCACCAGAGACTCTGGTGACCAGGGCAATGCTCTTTAGTTCAGGCCGAATCTTTCCGGACGTTACGCCGGAAACGGCGCTCTCAGTGTCCAGAAGCGCAGCTATTTTGCTTCCCAATTCGGCTGATGATTCAAGCAGTTTCTTTGAATTGGGGAGAGGGATACGGGGCCAGCTCTGACGAATGCCATCTGCGTTTTCCAGCAAATAGGCCGGCGAGTAACCGATCGCCAACACGTGACGAAACGTTGTGCGAGCGGCCTCCAATGAATCGAATTTTCTAATACCGAGAATGTGATTGAAGTAGGCACCAAGTGACTGTGAGACATTTGCACTCGCTGATTTCGGGGCGTTCCACAGATCACCTGATGCTTTCCGCTCTTTTGCTGTTTTCCGCTTATGTTGCTGGCTAACCTGAAGCGGAAAGTGTCTGGCGTGACCAGAAATACAGTCGTAGTCACAGACCAACCTCGAATAGAGGAAGGGCGGGCCTTCAGGAGTTTTGTCAGCAGTGTCACGGGTAATAAGAAATGCATTTTCACTGGATCGCTGTGCAAGCAATTGCGGGGCGGGCCGGCTAAATAAGGGGGCTATGTTCGCATCAAGGTATGCGAGCCGAGTATCGAATACTTTGAATGGGTAACGAGTGATGGCACTACTAATGAACTTGATTGTACCGGACAAAGCTGCCCGTGTTTTTTCCGCCTCAAATTCGCCAGAAGACCGCATGAAATCTGGGGCGATGGCCCTTATTTGCTCGTTGGAAATTGAATCATTCAGATAGTCTGCTACGGAGTCTAACTTTCCACGCTCATCTTGCATTACTATTAGTGAATTCCCTCGCCGCTCTATGGGTCCATTGAAAGGGGGATATAGTGTGAGCTCTGGGACCATCGGCCAACTTGAATAGGTATCAGAATTTAGCTGTGGCCTAAAGGAAAATCTGTTTGCCTCAGTTGGAGTCGCTTTAGAGTAGCGGTTGTCTGCGTTCTTGTGCGAGAGGGAATCGATTAGTTGGGTCCTACGCTCCTCGGCACGAGCTGCATCAATGTCGTCTCTATATTTGACTATTGCAGTTGATCGACCCCTGGATCCTCCTTTGACCCAGAGGGAAGTGACAACTCCTTGTTGAATTCCTGACGAGAAACCGGGAATCGCGAAAATCGTCTCGCTCGTGCGGCCATCAGGAGCATATTCAGATATCTTGCGGTTCCCGTGCAAGTTTTCTATCCAGAAATTGTCAAAAGACTCTAGTAAGTTCTGGCGTAGCACTACAAATGACGGCTCTGATACCCAAGAGTGGTTGGAAATAAACGAGACCACCCCCTTGCCAGTCTTGTTGATGCGGTTTTCTGCTATTCGAAAGAAACGCACGTAAAGATCATCAAGGTTGAATTTCTTGATACCCCATCCACCTTGTGAGGCGGGTTTAGTGAGACCGACTTTGTAGGCGTCAACCAATCCCTCTTCCTCCTTGGGGCTTGTTCCGGCGAAAGCGTTGTAGGGAGGGTTGCCTATAATTACAAGTATTGAAGAATCCTGTTTGATTCGACGTGCTGCTCGTACTTCTTCGTCCAGTGCCGAATCAAAGCTCGCCTGTACTACTTTCTCTTTCCCAACTCCCTTTGGCGGTTCCCAACCAGTCAATGCGTTGGTGAGATAGACTCCAACTCGGTCTTTCTCCTTGTCGTCGAGCGGTGCACCCAGACGGTGCAGCAAAAGCCCCAATTGAAGATGGGAGATGACAAACGGGGCAGGGAGTATCTCAAATCCAAATACCCTCTCAATCGCGGCTTTTTTGAGACGGTGCGCCAGACCGGCATCCGTTCCCTTTTCCTTGAGTGTGTCGTGTATCGCGTTGAGAACTTCGACCAGATAGGCTCCAGTACCACAGCATGGATCGAGGACTATAACCTGCGGGTCAGCCAGACCATCCTCGATATTGAGTTCTTCCCTTAACACTCGGTCAACTCGTGCCACTTGATATTTGACGATCTCCGGCGGCGTGTACCAAACGCCCAATGATTTTCTCAACTCCGGGTCGTATGCTTTCAGGAAGGGCTCATAGAAGTACTGGACTGCATGTTCAGATTCGAACTTCTTATTGAACTCTGTCCACTCAACACGGTTGAGGACATCACCTGTCCAATCCAGTACTTCCTCAAGATGGAGCGGTTTGAGTTTTCCGGGCTGTGATATCTGCTCGAATAGCGTACCTATCATCGGGACATGGAGAAACCATTGTGCCGAATGCCAGTCGAATCGACCTGAATTGTCGCGCCGCCAGAGCGCCCAGGCAGAGAAGAGCCCATAGAAGAGTGTCTGGACAAGTGTCGCCTGAAAGAAGTGCTCGCCATCTTTCCCTTGGAATTTCATTCCCAGCGCTTCCTCTAGCGCCTGACGCAGGGATTGGAGCCCTGCGAGGTGTGCCGACGCTTCTACGCGACGCTTAGCCTCTCGTGCAGATGAAGCGAGGAACCAGGCAACATCTTGCGGATTCGTGAGGGGCACATTTTGGCGCATCACACGCTGCAAATACTCTCTGAATCCGTCCCCTAGTTCTTTTGACATTTTCTGTGGGTGCTGGGCACTCTTCCAGAAAGCTGACTCGGAGTCGCCAAGGCTGAATGACTCCCCCAATTTTATTTCTTTGCCGTTCAAAGTGACAATTGCGAATTGGCGTAGATTGGTTGCCAATACCTGGCCGTATTCCCTAACATATCTGGCAACTTGTTCGCCCTCGACAATCTGCTTCAGTTCCGGTTTAGTCCCCTTTACTTCGATAGCACCCCGAGCTGGCTTCTGCTGCAGGATCGCATCATCCGGCCGCTGGCGTTTGATCTGGTCCTCAGTAAAAAGTCCGCCGTCGGGTAATCCGGCACCGACATTCTTCAGATTCATGACGCACTTGACCTTCGGCTTCAGATCACTTCCAACTTCGTTCAGGAGTTGAGAAAGCGCTGGATAAAAAGAGATCTCGTCGACATTACTCCCCGATGACCGGATATCCAGGAGTCGATTCAGATAGTTTGTGAGTGCTTGGTTTGCCATGGTTACCAAATTGCGGGGGATAGGGCCGTTTCGCAAGTTTCAAAAAAAAGCCCGCGTTACCGCGGGCTCGGAACTAACTAGCTGCGCGGGCTCACCGCACCTTGAACTTGGCGACCATCTGCTGGAGTTGCTCGGCCTGGTGGTGCAATTGCTCGGCGGCCGCGGCGGATTGCGCCGCTCCGGTAGCGTTCTCCCGAATGCTGGTATTGATCCCCTCGACACTACGGCTGATCTCTTCCGCGGCGGCGGATTGCTGGTTGGCGGCGGTGGCGATCTGCATGATCATATTGACCACTTGCTGGGACATGGAGACGATCCCGGTCAGGCTGCTCCCGGCCTTATCGGCCAGTTCACGCCCATGTTCCACTTGCTTCAAACCGTTCTGCATGGAGCCGACGGCTCTGGAGGTATCGTTTTGTATCCCCTTGATCATCGACGTGATCTCGCCGGTCGCTTTGCCAGTCCGTTCGGCCAGCTTGCGGACCTCATCAGCTACCACGGCGAATCCGCGCCCCTGCTCGCCGGCACGTGCCGCTTCAATGGCCGCATTTAAGGCCAACAAGTTTGTCTGGCTGGCGATATCGTCGATGACTGAAATGATCTGCCCGATCTGATCCGCTGACTTGGCGAGATTGCCAATTGAGTCGGCGGACTGACGGACTACCTCCGAGATTCGCTGCATTTCGAGCACGGTGTCATTAACGATCTTGCCACCGCTAAGCGCTGTATCCGAAGCCTGCTGCGAGGCGTTGCGGACCTCGTCGGCATTGCGTGAGGACTCGAGGATGGTCGCGCTCATTTCTTCGACCGCCGATGTTACCTGACTGACGCGGTCCGCCTGTGCTTTTGATCCGGACGACATTTCCGAGGCCGCGGCCGCTACCTGTGAAGAAGCCGAGGCCAGTTCGCGAGAGCTGTCAGCGAGTTGTCGCACCAATCCTGAGAAGTTGGTGATCATTTTCTGAAAAGCGATTCCGAGTTGATCGTTCTCAGAGCGGGGTTTGACGCGCGGCGTAAGATCATTTTCCGCAATGCGCGTGGTCAAATCGGTCAGGTCACTTAAGTAGGTGACCAGCTTGCGGAATGAATCGGCAAGTCTCCCGATCTCATCCTGTGATTCAATGGTCACTGCCTGTCGGGCATCGCCCACACAGAACCGCTCAGCGACCTCGGTCAGTTGTCGTATCGGGCCAACGGTCACGCGGTAGATGATCCAACCCAGGCCAAACGCGACCAGCACGAAGAGTGCGGTCATAAGGGTCAACAGCCATACCTTGCTCGACGTGACGTTCGCGCCATGGACCTCGTTTTTCGCGTTCTGGGCATTGGCCAATTCAACGACTTCGTTGATGGCGGCGCGATGTTGATTGTAGAGATTCGCCAATTGGCCGAAGGCCAATTCCTTGACGCGCTGCTGTCGACCGGAGGTCGCGGCAGGGATCAGATCCCGTTCGACAACGCGATAGAACTCCTCCGCCGGCTCGAATGAACGTCGAAGTAGAGCCGTTTTCATCGCGCCCGACTCGAGTTTCTTATCCCAGAAATCGTGGCGGTCGTAGTACTCCTTCTTGAGGACTCCGAGACGATCAACCATCTGTTCTATCTTATAGCGGTCGGTCTCGCCCGATATCTGCGTTACCACCAGGTATGACTCAATTATGTACTCGGGTGGCGGGAGGATATCCGCAATCAGATCTTTACCATCGGTGATCTTGCCATAGAGCGGTCCTCCGACCTTGACCTCTGCGAGCAGGTTGTAGGAGATAAGGCCAAGACAGATCATGCCGAGCGTGCTGATAGTGATAAGGCTGAAGAGCTTGGTTCTCATGCTGAGGTTAGAGAAGAATCGAAGCATTTGGTCCTCTGTCACGTTCGCGATGGCCGGGAGAATCGCGCGTTCCCCGGGTCGATGGTTACCTCACTGGCTGTACCCCCACATTAAGAGTTACCCATCGCGTCTAGTTCTATTTCGGCCAAACTCCGCAACGGTTTAGCCGCATTCGGACCAATCTGACCACTTTTCCTTATTATTTGGGAGTACTTTTGTCTTGTTTTTGTCGGAAACAAAAAAACAGCCTCAGGCTGGTGCCCGAGGCTGCAAAACAGACCAGTGAACCTATTTCATGCGGATTGGGATTCTTCTACAAATGCCCGGTAATGCTCCAGCAATCGCGAGGTCTCCTCGCGTGAACGCGATTCGGCGAAGATGTTGAATGACGCTTTCATTCGATCCGGCGCGATCAGCACCCAGCCATCATTCTCAAATATCCGCACGCCGTCGATCAATTGACGCTCCTTCTCATTCGACGTGACGATCAGCCTTCGCATCACTGTTCCCTTTTTTGACCAGGGGCAGGGGACCGAAATGGAGTTTCTGACAAACGCCTCATGACGCTGTCTGAGCAATCCTATCCGGCTGCGGGTTTTCGCCATCATCTCCAGGATCTTCACCGCGCCGAGCATGGCGTCGGCCCCCATCTGGAAGCCGGGGAAGATGAACCCGCCTTTGGTCCCGCCGACAAAGTCAATCCCGCCTCGCGTATGCGCATCCATCATGGCCCGATGGTCATTGGAGACGCGCACGACTTCGACGCCGTATTCGCGTGCCACTTCTTCGATCCCCATTGAGGCCACCACCGGAACCGCTATCTTCTTTGGACGATGGACCTGCAAATAGAGGTCGGTGACTATCAGGAGCAACATCTGCGGGTCAAGCGGTTTCCCCTGTTCGTCAACAACCGTCAGTTTTTCAGCCGCGGAATTGAGGCGGAAACCGATATCTGCTTTCAGCGAGGTGACGATCGCGGCGAGCTGCACGATCGCCTGCGCCTGGTCATCTTGCGACGTCGAGAACCTCCGCGGATTCAGGCTGGCATTCAGTTCCGTTGCGGAGATTCCGAGAAGCGAAAAGAGTGTGGGAAATATCTGGCTCGACGCTCCGTTGGAGTGGTCGATCACGATCTTGAAACCGGCCTGATGGATCAGGTCGACATCGATCGCGGAAAGAAACTCCTCGCGATAGTTGTCCAGCACCCGGATAGGGCGGTCGAGATGGCCGATCCGATCCAGCGGCGCGCGTTCATAATCCTCCCCGAAATACTGCCGCTCGATCTTCTTCAATTTGCTGGTCGGCATATCGAGTCCGTTGCCGTCAAAGAGAATGAAGTCGATCTGGCGATAATCTTCGGGATTGTGTCGGACATAGATACCGGCATCAAACTTGTCTTTGCGCAGGCCATAGCGGACGACTGGGATCGGCATGGTCTCGAGATCCGAGACATGCACGCCGTTGGCCAGGAGGCCGGATATCAAGCCACGACGCAACAAACGCGAGATGTCGGAACCATCGCGGCTGGTCACGACGCGGGCACCCAATCCAAGAAACGCGCCAAGCGCGGAGCCGATCTTAACCGCCATTTCCGGCGTTATCTCGGTCAAGGCGAGACCGGTGATCTTGGAATCGGTAAACAGCTCGCGGTTCCACTTGTCGCCCCAGACAACCGAGGATGACACGATCGCGCCATCATCCACCTGTTTCCCCGGCCAGATCTTGATATTCGTTTTGACCGTCGCGGCATCGCCGATAACGCAGTCATCCGAGACGATCACTCGATCATTCAACTGTACATTGTGCCCGATCTTGTTCCGATTGCAAACGGTGGATGAGGAGAAGGTCGATTCATTTCCGACAAAGCAGTCCGACCAGATAACAGAGTTGACCAGGTTACACTTGTGGCCGATCCGCCCACGATGTCCGACACAGACATTCTCGAGTCGGGTGCCGGATTCCACGATCACATCATCCGCCAGGATCACCGTCCCATGCATCTGGACATCGGGAGCGATCGTAACATTCTTCCCCTGGTATAGCGTGCCACCGCCATGCTTTGACTCTGTCATTTTGAGATCAACAGTGACTTTATTCTCAAACAGGTCGATATGGACATTGTGGTATTCGTCGACATTCCCGACATCGCGCCAGTACCCCTTCATGATCTCGCCGTACAGCCCCATCTGGCGTGAGAGCATCAGCGGATAGAGATTCTGTGAGAAGTCAAAGTTCGTGCGCTTGGGGATCAGTTCTATCGCCGATGGCTCCAGAATGTAGATACCGGTATTGATCGTATCAGAGAACGCTTCGCCCCATGACGGTTTTTCGAGGAAGCGAACAATTCGACCGTTGTCGTCGGTGATGACGATACCATAAGCCAGTGGGTTCTCCATACGAGTCAGCAGGATGGTGGCGTCCGCCTTCTTCTCCTGATGCCAGGCGATGGCGTCGCTCAGGTTGAAATCGGTCACCAGATCGCCGGAGATAACGATCACCGGTTCGTGCACGTTTTCCAGCGCGAATCGAACCGCCCCCGCCGTACCGTAGTCGTCATCCGGCAGGCGGTAATCCATCTTCACACCGAACTGGCTGCCATCTTTGAAATAATTCTTGATGATTTCCGGCTGGAAATAGAGCAGGGAGGTTATGTCAGTGATGTTATGTTTGCGCAGCAGACTAACGACATGCTCCATCATCGGGATCGTGCCAACCGGCGCCATCGGCTTGGGAACATTGATCGTGAGGGGGCGAAGGCGTGTGCCAAAGCCTCCGGCCATGATGAGTGCTTTCACCGTTCTATCCTTTTAACTGCAGTTGTCCGATATCAGTCGTGGAGATACCCGGCGAAGATGAGCTGTGCGGCGACATCATCAAAGGTATCATACTCCGTAAAGGGAATATGCTTCTCGCGACAGTAGTGGGCCAAGTCTTTTTTCGCGAACAACAGATCCGCTTCGTGCGCGGCGCAAGTATCTGAGTAACCATCGCCAATAAAGACCGCACGAACCGGCTCGTCGGCATTGTCGCGGAATTCCTGGATGATCTCACCTTTGCAGTTGCCGCATCGTTGGCAGGCGCGGTTGGTGCGCGGAAACTCTATCGACAAACCGTTTTCCTTCAGGCGGGCGACATTGGAGATCACGCGCAGGCCCGTAAGTTTATATCTCTCAAGGACAAATCTGATATAGAGATCAAGGCCGTCAGAAAGTACGACTGGTTCAATCTGGTTTTTGCGGCAAAGGTCGACGAATCCGGCAAAGCCACGGTCAATTTCGAACTGCTCCAGAAATTCCATTATTTCGGCGGGTGTCGCGTCGACCATCTCCGCCTCGCGCGTCAGCACTTCGCGGCTGGACATTTTGCCCGATTTCCAATCTGGGAGCAGGGCATCATTCCTGCCGCCACTGAAGTGATGAAACAACGTGTAGCCGATATCACGTCGGGAGACAGTGCCATCAAAATCACAGAAGATAAGTGTTCGCATATCGGCCAATCTACTGCCGTAGTAACTGGACAGCCACCGAAATCGCCAGTGTGGCCAGCAGAAGGTAGGTCATCAGGCAATGCTTGTATTGCCCCTCGACTCTGAAGTGCTCGGCGACGAAAACCAGTCGAATATGGTAGCAGAGCAGGAGCAGGATGATCCCCCAGAAACTGAGCGTGCCGTCACTATCAATGCCCAGGAGATTCAGACTGAGACTTCCGGCAAACCAGATAACAAAAAAGAGCCAGGACCAGTGATCGAAAGAGACGAGCCAGTCAATGAACGATCTTCCGCTCACAGTTCCCCCCAGGCCCCGAGCCCCAGCTTGATCGCCACATAGAGGAGCAGAAGGAAGAAGACAACTTTCACCGCCGTCGGTTTGGCGACCGTACCCAGTTTTCCACCAAGTTTGCCGCCAATGACCGTCCCAAGAATCACTGCAGGCGCCACAGTCAGGCTCACTAACCCGTTGATGAAGTACACCACCAATGAAGCGGCCCCGGAGAAACCAACGATAAATGACGAAGTCCCGCGCGCGGTGGCCAGCGGCAATCCGAACAACAGGAACATGAGGGGGATGACAATTACTCCGCCGCCGATGCCGACTAGTCCGGCCAGTATGCCGCCGAGCGCGGCAAGGACCACACAGAGCCCCATCCGTGAACGCTTGTTCGCGTGAACCTCGGCCGCCGGCTTTTCTTTGCCTTTGAGCAGGGAGATTGCGGTATAGACAAGTACAGCCGCCAGGAGTAGTTCCACATAGGCGGCGGGGACGATGGTCAGGAGTGTGCTCCCGATGATCATGCCGAACACCATCGCGCATGTCAGCATCACCATCAATTCAAGATCGACCATCCCCTTTTTGAGGTACTCCGACGATGACGCGAGAGAGTTGATAACAATAGCGGCCATCGAGATCGGGATCGCCGTCTTGATATCATAGCCCATGACGAGGGTCAGGAAGGGAACAATGACTATTCCGCCGCCGACACCGAGATAGCCCCCCACCAATCCGGCGAGCACGCCGCAGAACATGAGAAGCGCGATCGTCACGAGCGGACTTTCTTTTTCAGAACTTCGGCCGCCACCCGGATATCCGGACGCTCATGCACGATGACATCAGCGTACGCGCGGTACCCGTTGAATTTCCGCTCGTACGCCTCCTGGCGGAGACGCATTTCGATGTAGCCCTGATAATCGACGAAGAGCCTTCGGTCGAGTTGGCGCGACTGATCATACAGATCGCGTGCGGCCTTCTGTACCTTGGCGGAATATCCGCTGGCCTGCGCTGTCAGCAGCACTAACAAGGCGGCATCCGAACGCGGAGAGATATATTCAAATCCCTGGCTAGCCGCGAAGGTCGCGAACTGCGAGCCCCAACTACTGTCTGGTCCCAGTGGGGGAGGGCCGGCGATGATATCATCCTGATGCTGGTGCGCGAATTTGGAAAGAAGCAATGATACTTCTATCGCGCCAATAAACGGATCTGTCTCCGGCAAATCGACATAGTGATCAGGCGGAAGTCCGGTGCCGGTATCGTGCAGCACCGAGTCGAGTTCGTTCAAGTAGACATTTCCCTGCAGATAGTAGCGCGAGATGGTGAGGCGAACACCGCTGCCATCCTGGAATCGAGTGAATCCCTGCACCAGACCTTTGCCAAATGTCGTGTCGCCTACCAGTTCAGCGCGTCCGGATTGCTTGAGCGCGCCGGCGACGATCTCTGAGGCCGAGGCCGAGCCGCGATCAACCAGCACCACCATCGGGAGGCCATTCGTTATGTCATATCCCGTCGCTTCATGTATCTCGCGGTTCCACCGTGAGCGGGCATCGGTGCCGACAATAAACTGCCCCGCCTCGAGAAACAGGTCGGCCGTTTCGAACGCTTCAGTAAAGAGGCCGCCGGGGTTGCCGCGAAGGTCAAGCATGATGCCACGTGCTTTGCCGGGATTTGTTTCGATGAGGGTATCTATTGCCTTGCGCAGATCAGCGGCCGCGCCGGCATCGAAATCCAGCAATCGCACATACAACATGCTGTCCGGAGTGAATCCGGCAAACGGGATATGCTGAAAACTTATCCGTTGGCGGGTTACGGTGATAGCGAGCGTATCGCCGGTTGAGGGACGGAAAACGGATAAGCCGACCGAGGTCCCTTCGCGTCCACGCAGCAGATCGGTCGCCTCAGCGACTTCCTTGCCATTCAGCGAGGTTGAATCAACCTGAATGATGATATCGCCGGTCATGAGGCCGACCTTGTCGGAGGGACCATCCTCACGCACAGCCATCACCAGGAGACCTTGCTCGTGGCGCACGACAGAGACGCCAATGCCGGTATAGCCGCCGGTCAGTTCTTCATCCATCGCACGGAAAGTACTCGGCTCAACATAGTCGGAATAACGGTCGAGATCGGCAAACATCGCCTTGCGCGCGGCATCAAACATCTTATCCCAATTCACCTGGCCGGAGTACTCGCGTTGGATCTGGAGAGCGATGGATGGGATCTTGAATGCCCGCTCTATATCCGGGTCGGAGAGGACGACCATGCCGATCGTACCACAGATAACGGTCAGCAGGAAAGCAAAAATGCTGGCCAGCAGCAGGTCGCGACGGTCGATCTTGGGGGATGGTTCGGTCATGCGAGATTCAGTTTCTGGGCGACAAGTCGCCGGACATCTTCGAAGACGGTATCTATCGCGCGGGTAGCGTCGATGACTTTTACGCGGCGCTTTTCTTTGCGGGCGATCTCCAGAAATCCGGCGCGGACCCTGCGGAAGAACGCGCGCGACTCTGATTCAAGGCGATCGAGGTCTTTGCCCAGTCGGCTCATGCCAGTGGCGATATCGACATCGAAGAACAGGGTCAGATCCGGCACTGTTCGGCTCGTGGCGATCGCGTTCAGTTGCTTGACCATCTTGATATCCAGCTTGCGTCCATATCCCTGATAGGCGGTGGTGCTGTCGTAAAACCTATCCAGAAGGATTATATGCCCTTTCTTGAGGAGCGGACGAATCTGCTGGTCGACAATATCGGCGCGGGAGGCTTCGTAGAGGAGCAGTTCAGTGAGCGGCGTCATTTGCGCTTTGCGATCCAGAAGGATAGCGCGGATTCGCTCGGCGACCTCGGTTGACCCCGGTTCACGCAGCACGCGCACCGAAAGCCCCCGCTCCACCAGCCAATGCTGACAGCGGATCAGATGGGTCGATTTGCCGGAACCATCGATCCCTTCGAAGGTGATCAGTTTGCCGCCAAGTTTCTGGGTCATAGGTATCTATCTGCCACTTTCAATAAAGAACCGGCGACCAATGGGTCGCCGGTTAAAGTAGAGACGAGACGGAAGAAGAGGAAACTTATTTTTTCTTCTTCACGACTCTTTTTTTGCCGGCGGCCTGCTTGGCCGGAGCGGCGGTCGCGGGCTTGCGAGCGGCGGCACGCATTGGCTTCTCAGCCTTTCCGGCCTGCTTCCAGCCATACTTCGCGATGAACTCCTCGGTCAGGCGGCGAGCTTCCTCGTCCGTGTACTGTACCGGCGGAGATTTCTTGAAGTAGGAGGACGGCTCGATCAACGCGCCGGAGAGACCGTTATCCATACCGAGCTTGCAGCAACGGACGGCATCGATCACCACACCGGCGGAGTTCGGGGAATCCCAGACTTCCAGCTTCATCTCGCAATTGAGCGGGACATTGCCAAAGGTCGTACCTTCCATGCGGATATACGCCCACTTGCGGTCGGAGAGCCACTCGACATAGTCGGACGGACCGATATGG
>JAYRFH010000276.1:0-4160 GCA_041908405.1 Candidatus Zixiibacteriota bacterium | reverse complement strand
GGGAACGAGTTCGTTATCCAGCGTATTGGGTCGGATTTCCGTTCGATGTTCCGCGTTGACTACTACGGTACGCCATACGACCAATTGCCGCTCGTGAAGAATATCAAGAATTTCTCGAATATTGATTACTCATTCAACCTCTCGGCCGGTTATCCGGGGACCAGGGAATGGGTGTTGATCGCCGTAGACCGCTATGGGCTCAAGATGGGGGCCGGGAATACGGCGGTCCAGACAACCGGCATGTATCCATATGTGAGGTCCGGGCAACTCATGGGTATCCTGGGAGGAATGAACGGCGCGGCGGAGTTCGAGGAGACCACGGGCTATCTGGGGAAGGGGACGCGCTTCATGTTGTCGCAGTCCTTCGCGCATATGATCATCATCGTCTTTATCCTGATCGGAAATATCGCGTATTTCTTGCATGAACGGAGGCGCACATAGGATGCAGACCGTAGCGCCGACCTTCATTGAACATCTGGCCCTCTGGGTGGCCGCATTCCTGACGCTAGGGATAATCTCGTTCCTTTATCGGGACAATGTCTGGTACAAAATATGTGAATCCGTATTTGTCGGGATATCTGCCGGCTACTGGTTCGTGATGCTTTTTTGGGATAATCTTTACGGTAAGTTCTGGCTCGGAGTCTTTCCACAGGCGGGGACCGAACGTTCGGATGATTGGTATATGCTCTATGTCGGGGCTACGCTGGGCGTGATGATGCTCCTCAGATTGGTGCCCAAGATCGGATGGCTTTCACGCTGGCCGCTCGCGTTCATCGTAGGAGCGACAGCTGGATTGAATCTGATAATCTACTTCGCATCGAATGTCATGGTGCAGGTCGAGGACACGGTGCGACCGCTCCTGGGGGCCGACTATTCCGCCTCATTATATGATATTTTCGGGAATCTGGTGGTGGCGGTGGGGACTTTCACCTGCCTGATCTACTTTTTCTTTTCAAAAGAGCATAAAGGGGCTTTCGGAGCGACGGCCAAAGTTGGTATATTCTTTTTGATGGTGACCTTCGGGGCATCGTTCGGCTATACGGTGATGAGCCGTATGTCGCTGCTTATCGGAAGGATTGACTTCCTGCTCACTGACTGGTTGAGAATCATAGGATAGGGTTGGACGAATGAAACGAATTGGATGGAAGACCATAGTGTGTGCGGCGACGGCGCTGGCATTGCTATGGTCCGGCCAATTGTTCGCCCAATCGCCTCTCCCGGATACTGCCATTGTCGCTGACTCTGCCTCCCTGACATCTCCTGCTCCGGCGACATCGCTGGTAGCATCCGACCATAAATATGATGACGCTACCGCACTGGAACTCACCTGGGTACCGTCGATAGACGATCAACTGGTCAACGGTCGGATCACCGGATACAAACTGTATCGCACGTCGTCGGGCGGAGAGCCGAGACTAATAGCTGACCTTCCCGCCGGCTCAAATGAGTTCCGGGATGAGACGGTCGATGGCGACTCAAGCTATAGCTATTATATCGAAGCCCTGGCCGGCACGGTATCATCGCCGTCCATTTCTACCGCCTCTATCACTCCCCAAGCCGAGTGGTTCAATTTCAACAGAAAATACCTTTTCCTGATAGCACTGCTCGTCTCGCTTTCGGTCATCTATTTCATCGAGACGGCCAGGCGAGGCAAGGTACTTTTCATCCGCAAGATTGCGGGTCTTGAAGCAGTTGATGAGGCTATTGGCCGCGCCACCGAAATGGGGCGCCCGATCCTGTTCATCCCGGGCATTCAGGATATGGACAACCCGCAGACTATTGCGGGGCTGACTATACTTGGGCGAATATCCCGAACGATTGCCGACTACGACACCAGGATCACTATGCCGGTATCGCGTTCGCTGGTGATGACCGCCGCGCGAGAGACCATCAAGACGTCATATATGGCCGCTGGCCGCCCGGACGCGTACAACGACGACATGGTGAACTACATCACCGACGAGCAGTTCGGCTACGTTGCGGCCGTCGACGGCATCATGGTTCGCCAGAAGCCGGCGACCTGTTTTTACCTCGGAGCGTTCTTCGCGGAATCGCTGATCATGGCGGAGACCGGCAACTCAATCGGCGCGATCCAGATCGCCGGAACCGCCATGCCCGCGCAGTTGCCATTCTTTGTGGCCGCCTGTGATTTCACGCTGATAGGAGAAGAGCTGTTTGCCGCGTCGGCATATCTGTCGAACGAGCCAAAACAATTGGGGTCGCTCAAAGGGCAGGATGTCGGTAAGGCGGTCGCAATGGCGGCGATACTTGTCGGAGCAGCCGCGGCCACGGTGGCCACAGCCTGGAACAGTGAATTCGCGGCATCAATCTTCAACTTCTTGAGTTCCGTCTTCAGGACTAATTAGAGGCGCAATGAAAAGACGGATTCCCCTGCTCATTACGTTTTTTGTCGGCGCCCTGCTGATCGTGTCGGTCTTTGTGCCGCCTTTGGAGGGGATGCAGGAGAACTCGACACTCTTCTTCGATATTATCGCAGTCTTCGCCTTTTTCCTCGGCGGCGGCAACCTTATTCGTATTCACATGACGAAGGTGGCGCGAAAGAAGGGGGACTGGGGTTACTCGATTGTCACGCTCTTCGGTTTCCTGCTCATGTTGAGCAGCGGTCTGTTCAAGGTAGGGAATCCCGGCGACATTTCCGCCCAGGTAGACGCGGTTGGTTCGTGGTTCCAGACGATCTTCTTCTACATCATGTCGCCACTGAACTCGACAATGTACGCATTGCTGGCGTTTTTCGTAGCATCGGCCTCATATCGCGCATTCCGCGCCAAGAATCGCGAGGCGACCATACTTCTGGTTTCGGCGTTCATCATTCTGCTTGGGCAGACCCCGTTTGGCACGATGCTGACCAGTTGGATGCCGGAGAAATTCTCTGTTTTGGAGATCCCGAACATGGCGGTCTGGGTAATGAGTTCGCCGAACCTGGCTGGCCAGCGCGCTATTTTGATCGGCATTGGCCTCGGGGTAGTGGGCATGGCCTTGCGCATCATTCTCGGTATTGAGCGGACCTATCTTGGGGAGGATAAGGGATGATCGCACCTCTGCTTCCCATCTCGTTGCTCCAACCGGGCGTCATTATTTCGTTGGTAGTTATTGGTGTTGGTCTCGCGTTCCTGCTGCGATGGACCCTCTTGGGGAAGGAGGTCGATCGCAAGATAATCTTCGCCTTTATTTTTGTAGCGGTGGCCACACCAATCCTGTTCCCGATCACATTTGAAGTCAAAGCTACCCCGATCGCCAAGGCGCTGTTTGATAAGTTAGAGTCCCTTCCTGAGGGGACGAAGATCATGATCTCGTACGATTTTGACCCGGCGATGGCTCCCGAGGTGCTTCCGGCGGCCAACGCGGTCGTGCGACACTGCATGCAGAGAAATCTTAAGGTGACATTCATCGCTATTTGGGCGACTGGGCAATCACTGCTCAATCAGACCCTGCAACAAGTTGTCAGTGTGGAGTTTCCGGAAAAACGTGAGGGGATTGACTGGTGCAATCTAGGTTACAAGGCGGGCAATGAAGGGGTCATGAATGTCATCGTGACCAATCTCCGGAAGATGTTCCCCACCGATATCAACAGCCGTCCGCTTGATAGCATTGAGATACTGAACGGTATCCTGAGTTGCCGCGATTTCGAACTGATCATTTCGTTCGGTGGCGGTCAGCCCGGCCCGAAGGAGTGGATCCTGTATGTTGGCGACCCCGGCGATGTGCCGATCGGAGCAGGAACCGCGGCGGTCTCCGCTCCTCAATTGTATGCCTATTATCCGAAACAGTTGATCGGATTGCTGGGTGGTGTGAAAGGCGCGGCTGAGTACGAATTTGAATTGGCGACCAAGTATCCCCGCTTCAAAGAGGTTGAGGCTCCCGGCATCAAGATGATGGGTCCACAGACCCTGGCCCACGTCGTGATCATCGCGTTCATTCTGCTCGGCAATGTGGCCTTCTTGCGAACCCGTCGTAAAGCGGGAGGCGGCCAGTGAGCAGGCTCGCGCTGATCATTACTGCGTGCATTGTGGTGCTCTTTGCCGCGAGCTGGATCATCAAGTCGATCCAGGCACAGGACGCGGAAGTTGACAGCTACATCTTACGCGGGTTCCTGGTCACCTGTTCGGCATTCCTAACTTTGGCGATCTTGTCTTTCCTAT
>JAYRFH010000275.1:0-8721 GCA_041908405.1 Candidatus Zixiibacteriota bacterium | reverse complement strand
GTTACCGCGGAAATCAGGAAACGCGCCTTTAGTTCGGCGGTAGAAAACCTGAGAGTCGCCAGAGCATCACTAGGCAATGATGCCGGCTTTATTGGCGCTGGAGTGTTGGGAGACGCACGAGTATGAAGACCGCAACCGCACACGTTGGCCGCCCTTCAGGGCAACCCCTCACCGTGAAACTTTCTGTTTGGTGGGGATACATCATCTCCGCGATGTACGTCCTCTATGGCGGAGTATCGATCATCCTTTCCATTCTGGACCGGCAATATGGCGATATGGGCAAACCGATCATCTTCCTAGTGCTGGGCTTATTGCTCGCGATGGTCGCGCTTGCATTTCGCGACGGCAAGCAGTGGGGATGGTACGGATTGGTAACGATCAATGGCGCGGTTATCGTGCTTGCGTTGATCTCGCTGACGCACATTGAGAGTATCGTGCTATTGGTTCTGGCCGCGCTGGCACTGGCGGCTCTTTTCGCTCCTGCCACCAAGGGATACATAGAGGAGCGCCGGTAAATCCGCTTGACATATCCCAAAAAGCTACTACTTTGGCAAGCCTGACAATTTAATCGACCCGAATTTCCTGGCGCCCTAGCTCAGTTGGTAGAGCAGCAGACTGAAAATCTGCGTGTCCGCAGTTCGATTCTGCGGGGCGCCATTTTTTATTGCTTTGGAAAGAAGTGGATGATTCGAGTCAGTGGGGGACTTCGCCGCAAGTACCGCATCCGCCGCACGCCGTGATCGCCTGCGTCAGGATATCGACCTTGATCAAAGCCATCATCCGTATCCCTTTGGGACCATGCTCGATCGTCTCTATCGCGCAAACCGAATCCGGCGTCGAGGGTGCATCTCCGCCGAGTGCTTTAAGCCCCGCTTGAACCGCGAACAAATGCTTGATAGTCAGGAACTCCCATGTATCGCTCGTTGTCGGTATGGCTTGCAGGATATCAGCAGGAGTGGCACCCATTACATCTTGAGCTGTACGGTTTTCGATCCACTTGCGGAGGAGCGACGGATTACCCACTCCACCACCACAGGTCAATTTCAGCAATGAGTAATGAGTGACCCGATCATCGGGATCAAGGGTGAGGGAGAGGACTTCGGTGACATCAGAACATGGCATAAAGCAGAATAGCCAGAATCCACTAACTTTGTCAAGACATACTAAAGAGTAATCGATTGGTCGGAGATTCGCGACGAGATTAATGATGCGCGACAACTACATAACTTTTTTATGAGACAGGACTGATTTTCTCCCTAAGAGAGATGATTTTGTCGTTGTTGTTGTCGATAACTAGTGATATATTTCACGTGTGACCTGTGACGCGTCGAAGGTTTTGGTTAAGTCGTTGCAGGGTCAAACGGTATATGGCCGCTGATAATAAACGGCGAAAGGTTGTAATATGGTAGTCTCTTCGCCACATCAGGTAGCCCCCGACAAGTGGGGCATCGCACCGCATGTTCTCCAACTCGAAACTTCTATCATTCGCGAGATTCTCAAAATATCCTCTCAGCCCGGTGTCATCTCTTTTGCCGGTGGTCTCCCGGCGGCGGAATTGTTTCCGCTGGGTGAGCTTAAACGCGTGGCGGGGGAGGTAGTCGACAAATATGGGGCGGATGCGTTTCAGTACTCTCTTTCGATGGGGATCACGCCACTTCGCCAGCTTTTGGCCAAACGGGCGACCGAGCGCGGCACGCCATCATCGCTGGAGAATATCCTCGTCACCGCTGGCGCCCAACAGGGAATCGAGCTGATAGCCCGGGCCTTCATCGATCCCGGCGATTATGTACTCGTTGAAAATCCTACCTACGTCGGCGCTCTGCAGGCATTCAACTACTATCAGGCGAAGTATGTCACGGTCGAAATGGATGATGAGGGTATGATCGTCGAACAGGTCGAGGAACGCCTCGCCCAATTCCATCCCAAGCTCATCTATACGGTCTCAAATTTCCAGAATCCTACCGGAATCACGATGTCCGAGAAACGTCGCCGAGCGCTGGTTGATGCCGCAGTCAAATACAATGTTCCGATCGTTGATGACAACCCCTATGGCGAGATCCGCTTCTCCGGCGAGCGTGTCCCGACTCTTAAGTCTTACGGTGGCGATGAGGTCATCGCCCTACGGTCTTTCTCCAAGGTGATCTCTCCCGGCCTGCGGCTGGGATGGATCAACGGCCCGAAAGAGATCATGGTGCAGTTCGAGAAGGTCAAGCAGTGTACCGACCTTCATACCAGCAGCTATGGGCAATACTTGATTTATGAGTATGTCGTGCAGGGGCTCCTCGAGCCGCAGATCGAGCGGATCAAGGCGGACTACCTCGCCAAGAGAAATTGCATGACGCAGGCAATGGAGCAGCATTTCCCGGTCGAGGTGACCTGGACCAAGCCGGATGGCGGCCTTTTCCTCTGGGTGCAACTGCCTGAGCATGTGTCGGCCAAGGATCTTCTGCCGAAAGCCATCGAGCAAAAAGTAGCGTATGTCTACGGCTCGCCGTTCTTCGCCAATGGCGGCGGCGATAATTGCTTGCGTCTAAACTTCTCAAATGCTACATTGGAACAGATAGTCGAGGGGATTAAGCGCCTCGGCAAGTTATTCAGAGAGAACATGTAGCATGTTGACAAACACGAAATTCCAGACTCAAATGTGGTGGTGGCGCCGTGCGGTGGGGTATGTCCGGCTGGGATAGTGTTTGGGTATGATAAAGTCCATACAAAGCCCGCCGGTTGGCGGGCTTTTTTGTTGCCGTTGAACAGTATAGCCAATTAGATACAGGGTCTATGAAGCTCCGATTTGACAAATACCATGCGCTGGGGAATAGCTTCCTCGTGGTCGAAACCCGAACGCTCGGTTCACGCGCCAGGTGGGAGAGGATCGCGCGGTCGATGTGCAGCATGGCCACCGGGATCGGCGCCGATGGGCTACTGGTTGTGTCGCCATCCAAAGGTGTTGATTGTCGCGCCGATGTTTTTAATGCCGATGGTGGCTGGGCGGAAAGATCCGGCAACGGGCTCCGCATTGTCGGCCTGCATCTATTCAGGGCCAAGCATACTCGCAATTCACTTACTATCCTTATGGGTGGCGAAAAATGCAGTGTATCAGTGATCAAGAAGACACTAGGAGGACAGACGGTTAGAGCCGCTATCGGCATCCCGGACTTTCTGGCCAAAAATGTACCCGTCAAGAGCCGCCTGAAACATCTGATAAATCAGAAGATCAAGATCGGACGGGAAGAGGTCATTACGACCTGCTTGTCGGTTGGCAATCCGCATTGCGTTGTGCCGGTCGACAGTTTCAATTTTGACTGGAGAGAGATGGGGCGAGCTATCGAGAACGCGCCGATCTTCCCGAAGCGCACTAATGTTGAGTTCGTGCGGGTTATCAGCCGCAAGAAGATCCGGGTAGCCGAATGGGAACGGGGCGCCGGCGCGACAGGGTCCTCGGGGACCGGGGCCGCCGCCGCGGTTGCGGCGATGGTGATGCTTGGACAAGTCGACCGCGAATGCGAAGTGCAATTTGACAACGGCTCACTGCAGGTCTTTTGGAGTAGTGAAACGAATCATATCGAGCTAACCGGCCCGGTTGTGCATATTGCCTCGGGGAGTATTAACATCTGATGCTTACCCTGGCCGCAGTCAAAAAGCTGAACAAAAAAGGGAACGTGGTCCCGCTTTCAGTGCGGGTTCCTTCTGACCTCGAGACGCCGGTCTCGGCCTTCCTTAAATTGGCCGCCGGGAAGGAGTATTCTTTCCTTCTCGAATCTATCGAGGGAGGCGAGAAACTGGCACGCTATTCGTTTATCGGATTTGACCCGTTCCTGGTGGTTGAAGCCAACTCCAATAGCGTGACACTACGTAAAGGGAAAGACAAGAGAGAGGTCAATACCGAACCACTCGGCTTTCTTAAGGAACTTCTTGCGGTCTACAAGCCGGTGACGGTTGACGGTCTTCCTCGCTTCACTGGCGGCGGGGTCGGCTATTTCTCATTTGATTCGATTCGATGGGTGGAGCGACTGCCGAATCCGAACCACGACCGGATAGGCATGCCGGAGATGATCTTTGGCCTCTACCAGACGGTGATCGCTTTCGATCACCTCAAGCAGGAGATCATCCTGATCTCGAATATCCTGCATGAGTCTGGCGAAGTCGGTCTCGAGAAAAAATTCCGCGAGGCAGTAGGAAGACTCAAATGCATGGTGGCCGACCTGCGGCAACCACTCAAACCTCCCAAACTTACCCCTCCCACGGGTGGCAAACGTGTCCACTGTTTGACTGATCGCACTACGTATGAGTCGGCAGTGAAAAGGGCGAAGAAGTACATCAAAGAAGGGGACATCTTTCAGGTTGTCCTCTCGCGGCGCTGGCAGATCGAATCTAATGAAGAACCACTGACAATCTACCGGAGGCTTCGCAGGATCAACCCTTCGCCGTACATGTTTTTGCTTAACTTTGACGAAAGCGCGGTAATCGGATCATCGCCTGAGATGATGGTGCGGGTTGAGCATGGCCAGATCGAGACTCGTCCGATAGCTGGTACGCGGCCTCGCGGGAAGGATGATACGGAAGATGCCCGGAGAATCGACGATTTGCTGGCCGATCAGAAAGAATTGGCCGAGCATACGATGCTTCTGGATCTTGGCCGCAACGATATTGGTCGTGTCGCCAAGGCTGGCAGTGTTCAGGTACGCGATCGCATGGGGATAGAAAAGTATTCGCACGTTATCCATATCGTCAGTTCCGTTGTCGGGGAACTGAAAGGCCGGACCTCGGCGCTCGATGGTCATTTTGCCTGTTTCCCTGCAGGGACAGTTTCAGGCGCGCCGAAACTCCGCGCGATAGAGATCATCGACGAGCTAGAAGGAACAAAGCGCGGGATCTACGCCGGATCGATCGCCTATCTCGACTTCTGGGGAAATCTCGATTCCTGTATCGCGATCCGGACCGTCGTGAAGACGGGGAAAAAGTACTTTGTGCAGGCAGGCGCGGGAATCGTCGCCGACTCCGTTCCGTCCACAGAAAGCAAAGAGACCGAGGCAAAGGCGAAAGCTATCATTGAAGCGGTCACGGGAGAAAGCGCCTAATGATCCTGATGCTGGACAACTACGACTCCTTCACGTACAACGTCGTGCAGTATCTGGGCGAATTA
The DNA here is from genome assembly GCA_041908405.1 of Candidatus Zixiibacteriota bacterium. Lineage (GTDB taxonomy): Bacteria > Zixibacteria > MSB-5A5 > GN15 > FEB-12 > FEB-12. Next base: position 3,578 of record JAYRFH010000275.1, on the reverse strand, counting down.
GGTGCCGACCTGCATGTTTATCGCAATGACGCTGTGACTGTCGAGCAAGTGAAGAAGTTGTGTCCGCGCGGAATAGTCCTATCACCCGGCCCGGGTCGACCGGAGAATGCCGGGGTTATGAATGATCTCATTCGCGAAGTGGCCGGTCAGGTGCCGATACTCGGGATCTGTCTTGGGCACCAAGCTATCGGGCAGGTGTTCGGTGGGGCTATCGGTTATGCTCCGACCCTGATGCATGGGAAGACTTCAGATATTTTTCACGATGGCTCAACGCTATTCAAGTTGGTGCCGTCCCCGTTTATCGCTACGCGCTACCACTCGCTCGTGATCGACCCGGCAACCCTCCCGAAGAGTTTCAAGGTCACCGGATGGACATCAGACAAAGTTATCATGGCTATTGAACATCGCCAGATGCCGCTGTTTGGAGTACAGTTTCATCCTGAGTCGATCCTTACCACTGAAGGGAAGAAGATCCTCGGCAATTTCCTGGAGGCGATCCCATGATCCAGGAGATGTTGCGCAAACTCCTCTCCGGCGGCCATCTGACCGAGCAGGAAGCAACCATGCTGATGGATCAGATCATGGATGGTCAGGCAACGCCGGCACAAATAGGCGGACTGCTTATTGCGCTGAAGCAGAAAGGGGAGCACGTCCAGGAAGTGACCGGCTTTGTCCGCTCGATGCGCAATCATAGCCAGCGTGTGACAGTCGCGGACCCGGACGCGGTCGATGGTTGCGGCACCGGTGGTGATGGCGCGCATACGTTTAATATCTCAACCGCCGCCGCTCTGGTCGCTTCGGCGGCGGGAGCGACGGTAGCCAAACATGGGAATCGGTCGGTCAGCTCCAAATGTGGTTCGGCGGATCTCCTCGAAGCTACCGGCGGCGCCATTGATCTATCTCCGGAGAAGGTCCAGCGCTGTGTTGATGCAATCGGTTTTGGCTTCATGTTCGCGCCGGTCTTTCATCCGGCGATGAAACATGCCGCTGGACCACGCAAGGAACTGGGAGTCCGTACCGTATTCAATATCCTCGGCCCAATGACCAACCCGGCGGGTGTACGTCGGCAGGTGATCGGCGTCTATGACCCTGCGCTAATGCACATTATGGCAGAAGTCCTCGGCCGGACCGGCTCGGTCCACGTGATAGTTGCCCATTCGCGCGATGGGCTCGATGAGTTCTCTATCTCCGATACGACCGAATATGTGGAGCTGCGTGACGGCAAGGTTTCTGTGAAGGAAAGCACGCCCGAAGAGGTTGGCCTCAAACGAAAACCCTACGGGTCGCTCTCTGGTGGCGATGCCCACTGGAACCTGAGAATACTGCACGAGATATTTGAAAATCGTTCGAACGGTTACGCCGATGCGGTCGTATACAATGCCGGTGCTCTGTTATATGTTGCCGGCAGGAGTGAGTCGATCGGTGAGGGAGTAGAGCTGGCGCGAAAGGCTGTTCTGGACGGACGTGCAAAGCAAAAACTGGATGAGTGGATCGCGGCAACGCGCAATTAAGTCATGCAATCGACACAAATAGAAAATTCCAACACCAGATCCCGAGCGGGGACATCACGCGGTATCTTGTTTGAATTGAAAGACTACTGGAATCATGTCCAAATGTTTAAGCGGAATGCCCGGCTCTATCTGCTCGGCGCCTTCCTGCTGGGCGTGAATTACGAATACTTCCAGCTCCTGCTGAATCTCTATCTCAAAGAACTGGGATTTGGCGAAAGCAGTATCGGCTTAGTCAATTCATCGCGCGCGATAGGGATGTCCTTGATGGCTATTCCCGCGGCACTCCTGTTGAGCCGTATCTCGCTGAAACCGGTCCTGCTGGTGGCGGGTGTTTTGTTCGGGATATTTAGTGTCGGGATATCCAGTAACAACCGGCTTGAGTTGATCATGTTGTTCACAGTATTGAGCGGCATGACATTCGCCTTCTCGCGAGTGGCGGCAGGACCGTTCTATATGCGCAATTCCAGCCAGGAAGAGCGCACTCATCTCTTCTCTTTCTCGTTCGGAGTCCTGTTGATCGCTGGGATGGTTGGCTCACTTTCGGCTGGAAAGCTGGTTCCGGTCATGACCCAGTTGGCGGGTGACACGATACTCGGTTACCGGTACACGCTGTATCTTGGAATTGGACTCGGGATGTTGTCGCTTATCCCTTTCGCGATGCTTCGCCCCGCGCCGATATCCGATGAGGAGCGCCGTATCCGTATCTCTCGTGAACAGTTCCGTAGACGGGGACTGTTCTATTTCAAGCTGACGTTTTCGAACTTTCTGATAGGCTTGGGCGCGGGACTGATCATCCCGTTTCTAAACCTCTATTTTAGAGACAAGTTTGGCTTGTCGACCGCGACCATCGGGTTCTTCTACTTCTGTACTATCTGTTCGATGTTCATCGGCACGTTGGCTGGGCCAGTGTTGGCCCGACAGTTCGGTCTGGTCAGGACGATCGTGATCACCCAGCTTATGTCGATCCCGTTCATGTTTTTCCTCGGTTACACCGCTACTCTCTGGATCGCCTTCTGCGCGTATGTTATTCGGGCGGGATTGATGAATATCGGCGTGCCGGTCGCGACGAATTTCGGGATGGAGATGTCCACTCGTGCCGAACAGGGTTTGGTGAACGCGCTCCTCATGGTCTCCTGGACCGCTTCCTGGATGGTGTCTACTGCTATCGGTGGACATCTTATCGAGCAGTACGGCTACACGCTGACGTTTAATATCACCATTGTGCTGTATGTATTGTCTACGCTCTTCTATTTCTGGTCGTTCAAAGGAGCGGAGCAGAAACAGGACGCAGACTCAGGCTGGTCGATAGCTGAGCAGGAGGTCGCGTGAGCGATATTCTCGAACAGATCGCCGCGCACAAGCGCACAGAGATAGAAGTAATGAAGCGGGAGCGCCCGATAGAGTCGCTGCATGGCTCGCCTGAAGAGACACACTTATCGTTTCGCGAAGCACTATCGTCGCCCGCGAAGGTCAAGGTCATCGCCGAACTAAAGAAGGCGTCGCCATCCAAGGGCGTACTTATCGAGGAGTTCGACCCGGAAGATCTGGCGGCACGGTATCGCCGGGGGGGAGCATCCGCGCTCTCGGTCCTTACCGAACAGAAGTACTTTCAGGGTAGACTCGAGTATATGCAGATCGCCAAGCAGTCCGCACGTCTGCCGATCCTCTGTAAGGATTTTATCGTCGACCCATATCAGATCGCGCTGGCGTCGCATTATGGCGCCGACGCGATCCTGTTGATCGGGCGACTATTGACCCGCAAAACGCTCGCTGACTTTATGTCAGAGGCCAACAGGTTGGGTTTGGATTGTTTGGTCGAAGTACACGACGAAAACGAACTGGAGATCGCGTTGGAGGCGGGTGCAAAGATAATTGGGGTCAACAGCCGCAATCTTCAGACATTCGAAGTTGACTTGTCAATTGCGGAGAGGCTCGGCAAGGCGATCCCGGATGACAGGATCAAAGTCGCCGAGTCGGGTGTAGCCACGAAGGATGACATAACGCGGCTTAGGCAATCGGGCTACTCCTGCTTTCTTATTGGCGAAGCATTGGTGAAATGTCCTAACC
>JAYRFH010000274.1:0-2945 GCA_041908405.1 Candidatus Zixiibacteriota bacterium | reverse complement strand
GCCATTCTCGCCGCAGCAAAACAGACTAAATCAAATGGCGAGGGGCGCCGCTTGATCGAGGGTGGCGGCGTGCATATCGGCGATACTAAAGTGACCGACCCGAATTACGCGTTTGATTTTGGCAAGGAACTGGCCAATGGCCCGGTTATCCTGAAAATAGGCAAGCGGAGATTCCTCAAGATCACGCCATAGGCGCGTTGTGACAATTGGTATGTATAAGTAAGTATGATGTCAAAGATACTCAGATACTCGCTGTTCTCTTTGCTCTTGGCAGGGGCGCTGGTCTCAATATCGAGCCAGATTTCCTTCGCCCAGATGCCGCCAGATACCGGCTCGCAAACCATGCGTATTACCCTGGCCGACTTCACCGATGCCGGCAAGAGCTTTAATGCGCTCGCCTATAATGCGTATGTCAACGCCATCCTCCTCGAGCAGATGGGGGATCTCTATAGCGCGGCCGAAAACTACAAACTCGCCCTGGAGTACTATCCAGAATCCTACGAACTGAACTATTCTTTGGCCGAAGTCTACTACCGCCTTCGCGAACCGCAAAAAGCGCTGACCCAGTTGGCTGGAGTGAAGGAACTCGATGCCTCCGCCTTTCGCTTACAAGCCGCTTGCTACCAAGCGTTGGGGAATCCTGACCTTGCGCGCCGGGCCTTTCTCAATTTGGTCAAGCTCGAGCCGGAGAACCTTCAGGCATTTTCATTCCTCGCCACCGCGTATCGCGCGCGCAACGACATTGACTCTACTCTCTGGGCCTATGAAAATCTCGTGCGCATCGACCCCACGAATTTTCGCGTCTGGAATGAAATGGGCCGGATACAGGCTCAGCGTGGCGAAATTGACAAAGCCAAACTCTCGTTTCAACGCTCTATCGAAGCCAGCGCCACGCCTGAAAATATGATGTCGGTGGCGGGCCTTGGCGAAATTTACTCGCTTGCCAATCAACCTGATTCTGCCGAACTCATCTACAAGCGCGGGCTCCAGATCGACCCCGAGAATATTCTGCTCCATCGTCAGATGGTCGGCCTCTATGTCGATCGTGACTCATTTGCCCTCGCCCTTCCTCATGCCAGGAAAATCGTCGAATTGGCCCCGCTTGACAGGCCATCCGTCCGACGGCTCGCACTGCTCTATTTCCGACTCGACTCGCTTGACCAGGCCGATTCGATCTTCACCGACCTCGTGCGTGGGGGAGAAGAAGCGGTCTTCAATCACTATTATCTCGGTCATATCGCGATGTTGAAACAGGAGTATGCGCGCGCTCGCGACGAGTTCCAACGCGTGGTCGCTGTCGATGACTCCACTGCCCAGAACTGGATCGATCTCGCCTTCGCCTACCGCCAACTCAAGCGTCCGGAGAATGAATTCCAGTGCTACGAGGTCGGCTTGCGGAAAGTCAGGAACTCCGCCGATTCACTAAGGCTCAACTTCGCGCTTGGGGCATACTACGAACAGCAGAAAAAGTACCCTGAAGCCATTGCCGCGTTTGAGTCGATCCTCCGATCCGATTCCACACAGCATCAGGCACTCAACTATCTCGGCTACATGCTGGCCGACAGAGGAGAGCGACTCGATTATGCCCGCACTCTGATTGAGCGTGCCCTCGCGCTTCAGCCCGGCAATGCCGCCTACATTGACAGCTATGGCTGGGTCTACTATCGCCTCGGCATGTACGAGGAAGCCTTACGCCACCTCGAAAAAGCCGCGGGGATGGTCTCCGATGCTGTCGTCTTTGAACATCTCGGCGATACCTACAAAGCGCTCAACAGCGATGATAAGGCCCGCCTCTGGTGGCAGCGTGCTCTCGATCTGGATACCGCCAATACAGCCATTCAGGAGAAACTCAAGAAGTGACGGTTTCTCCTCCGGCATTCATCAAAGTCACTGCCGGGCTGATCCTCGTCAGTCTTGTCATCCTCATCAATTGCGCCGAGGTCCAACCTCCGTCCGGCGGCGAACCGGACAAACGCGCCCCGCGTGTTGATTCTACTTCCCCGGCCAATGGCTCGACATCGGTCGCCACAGGAAATACCATAGACATCTATTTCTCAGAGAGAGTGCAATCGAGCGCCGGACGACAAGTTTACATCTCGCCGCGCCCGGCTCAGGAACCCAAGCTGAAATGGCATAGCGATCGCCTCTCCATCACCCTGACCGAACCGTTTGCGCCCAATCAAACCACGGTTGTTTCGCTTGGCTCGGGCGTGACCGACCTTCGCAATAACCGGCTCGACAGCTCCATGACCATCGCCTTCAGCACCGGATCATCCCTCGACTCCGGCCGTGTTGCCGGTACAGTGCTCAGCAATGGTGCAGGGCAGGGGGGATGTTGGTTGGCTTGTGGGATGCCGCCCGCATCTCTGACTCAACCATCCTCGACTCGCTCTACCCGGATTATCTGACCGTCACCGATGCCAAGGGGAATTTCACGCTCAAGTATCTCCCTGACCAGGAGTATCGCCTGATCGCGTTTGTCGACAGAAACAGGGATGAACGATTAAATGCAAAGCGTGAAGCGTTTGCTCTCCCTGATCGACCTGTTTCAATCGGCGGAGAGTTACCGATCGATAGTCTGGTCATGTCGGTCACAACCGCCGACACTTCAGGCGCGGGAATCCTCTCCGCGACCTTCAACCTTTCAGGCATGGCCAGAATTCGCCTCTCCGGCGAATTCCCGCTTGATCACCTTTCTTCGCATCTTTCTGATGCCGTGGTGGTCCCGCTTCTGGATACCACTCAGAGCTATCCCGCGCAGGCGCTTCTAGAGAGTGGCAAGCCGAAGGCGACTGCAATTACGCTCGCGTTCGGGCGCATTCCCGCCGGAGATTATCGTCTGGTCCTTCCTCTCATACCCGACTCAAGTGTTGCGTACGAACCGCTCACCGTTCGCGATAACCCCGATACTGAGCCACCAACAATCACCGAACATACTCCCGGTG
>JAYRFH010000273.1:0-7412 GCA_041908405.1 Candidatus Zixiibacteriota bacterium | reverse complement strand
CCGAAAAAGATTGGCTAGCGGGGATGGCCGACATGGTCAGATCGTGGCTGGAGGAAGGATGCGACGTGCCATTCGTGAACTGGAGCATCGTTCTGCGCCATTTCGATGCGATCATGACAGGTTCCCGTGGATTCGACTGGCAAACGTGGCGATGGGTCAATTTTGCCAGATGGCATCGCTTGGTCATGGAGAGTTGATCGTGCTTCAGAACAGGATATCCGGGTTTTTTGCGGGCAAGGTTTCCAATGTCGCGAGGTTGGCATCATGCATCGTTTTGATGTACATCGCCCCGCTTTCTGCAGCTACGCTCGATAACTGGCAGTTCATCTCTGATGAAATGGTCATCCGAATAGCTGAACGTTCCCTAGCAATCGAAGGTGAAAGGCCAAGGGGCAAAACGATAGCGGAGAGGGGAAATGCCAACAGTCCAGAGTCCAGAAAGCGCATCGAAGACGTGCAGCAGTTCCTGTTGAGCGTAGGGGGAGAGAACTGGTACAGGAATTGGGCCACGAAGTTTGCTCCGCCACGATCGGTTGAGGAGCGTGTGTATGCGAACCTCACCGGGAATACAGATGGCAAACTCGGCTACTACTATATTCGGCCCGCACCGGTGAGTCGGCACTCGATGACTGTTTTGTCATGCGAGGGTGATCGACTCAAGGACAGTCCAACGATGAAGGCGTTTTGCGCTCTAGGCATGTGGAATGCTGCAAAGGCATTCAATGACCCTGAAGCGCTTACAAAATTCCGTGAACTAGCCAACTGGTTCCTGAGTACACAGGTCGATGGCAAATGGCTGTGGCAGATCAGCGTGCCTTCGCGAGAACTAGAGCCGCCCTGGATATCATGCTTGTCGCAAAGCCTGGGCATCTCGGTCCTGCTGCGAGAATACCAACTGGAGGGGAATGCCAAGTTCCTTGACGCGGCATCACGTGCCCTCGAGGTCATGGGGAGAACCTTAAGCCAGGGCGGTTGCTCACATCGCATGCGCGTTGGGGTATGGTACGAAGAGTATCCCAATCAGAAAAAGCCAAGCCATGTCTTGAATGGCCACATGTGGGCGCTATTCGGGATATGGGATTATTTCCGCGTGACGAAAGACGTCACAGCAAAAAGAATGTTCGAAGACGGTATGTTGGCCCTGACGAAAGAACTACCGAAATATGACTTGGGCTACTGGTCCGTTTATTCCCAAGACAATCGGGTGGACATGGTTGGGGGGAACTATCAGGCCTTCATCATCGAGCAACTCAGGGTACTTCAGAGCATCTCCTCGAATCCCTCGCTGTCATCCTACATCAAGCGCTGGGAGCTTCCGCTCCATGATCGCAGCGGATTTGTTGAGCTTGCGACGCGGGAATTTTTGAAGTCGAGGCAGGGGCAATCGAAGTGAGTTTGCGTGCCGAGCTTGTCCTCCATTTCATGATCCAAGGTTAAATATGAAAATCGTGACTATCGTCGGGGCGAGGCCTCAGTTCATCAAGGCAGCACCGGTCAGCCATGCTTTTGGTTCATTCCTCGATGTTGAAGAAATTCTCGTCCATACGGGACAGCATTTCGACAAGAACATGTCTGACGTTTTCTTTTCCGAGCTTTCCATTCGACCGCCGAAATACAACCTTGAAATCGGAGGCGGAACTCATGGCCAGAATACAGGGCGCATGATCGAGGCGATCGAAACCGTGCTTATTTCGGAAGAACCGGATTGGGTTCTGGTTTATGGAGATACGGACTCGACTTTGGCGGGCGCGATAGCCGCGGCGAAATTGCATGTTCCGATCGCCCACGTAGAAGCGGGGCTGAGATCATACAACCGCTCCATGCCCGAGGAAATAAACCGGAAGGTTGCCGATCATTTGGCAACCCTGCTGCTGACGCCGAACGACGGGTCGGTCCATACCCTGGAAGGTGAGGGCATCAGGGGTGACATGGTCCGGAATGTGGGGGACGTGATGTTCGATGCCACCCTTCATTTCGGGGCGAAGGCGGAAGAAAAAAGCACCATTCTGGATTTTTTGGGGTGCCCGAGCAAAGGCTATGTTCTAGCCACGGTTCACCGCCAGGAAAACACGGACGACCAGGTTCGTCTCGAGCGCATCTTGGAGGCATTCCGGCACTTCGACTGTCCCGTGGTGTTACCACTCCACCCAAGAACAAGGAAGCGTATCGATACATTCTCGCTGGCGCTTTCCCCCAATATTTTGGTGACTGCCCCGGTCGGATACCTCGATATGCTGATGCTGGAAAAAAATGCCAGTTTGATTGCAACCGACTCCGGTGGCGTACAAAAGGAGGCTTATTTTCACCGTGTCCCATGCGTGACGCTACGTGACGAAACGGAGTGGCGGGAACTGATCGAACTAGGCTGGAATGTTCTGGCGTCTCCTGACGCTCCGGACTTCCTGGATAAACTGCTTCAACAGCGCGGTCCCGGCCGCCTTGATGCTTCGCCCTACGGTACGGGGCAAGCGGCTGTTTCAGTTGTGAAAGCAATCCTGTCCAGTCGCTTGGATTAGCTTGAGAAGAAGATGAGAATCCTGGTAATTTCAAGCTATTTCGGTCCAGAGACGAGCGTCGGAGTTCTGCGCGTCAACGCATTCGTAAAATATTGGGCGCGTGCCGGGCACGAGATACATGTCATCACCATGCCGTTCTCGGGGAATCTGCCCGAGGGATTCGAGAAGAATGTTTGCGTTTTCCAGGTTGCGCCCTATCTGATCGGTTCGCGCCAGTCGGGGGATGTGCAAGGTTACGCCAAAGGCGCTTCCGGGATCAAAAAGCGCATCGTCGACTTCCAATATTGGTTGAAGCGGCGATTCCTCTCGAATTATCTCGATCCGAGAATTCTCTGGTGGCCGAAGGTCGCGCGCTTCGTCAGGGAAGAACTGCTGCCAGAAAATCGCTACGAAGTGATTTTTTCGACTGTACCCTCTTATACGGCGCACAGTGCTGCCGCATCGGTGAAAGCGGCTGCTCCACAGACGTTCTGGGTGGCCGATTACCGCGACTTATGGAGCGGAAACCCGATTTTTCCGGGGTGGGCACCGGTACGAGCGTTCGAGCGATGGCATGAGCGCCTGGTACTGAAGAGGGCGGACCTGATCGTTTCGATCAATGAGCCGTTGATTGCCGAGTTGCGTGCGCTTCATGGTGGCGACAGGTACTTCATGGTTCCCAACGGTTTTGACGACTCTGAGGTCGAGAAGGACTGGGCCGGGGAGCGTGAGACTGCCACGACTGATCTCCTTGGCGACCGACCGAGAGTATTGATCGTATATGCCGGGAGTATCTTGCCCGGGCTTCAAGACCCGAGCCCGCTATTCGAGGCAGTGAAGGGATTGTCGGAGCTGGGAGCGATTTCCCCGGGGGATCTCGAAGTGCGGTTCTATGGAGATTATTCCGCGCTTGATCAATTTCACTTGGCGCGCGATCCGGTTGTGGCGAGATTCGTGCTGAAGTCGGGAAAAGTCCCCCGCAAGCGCATTCTCGAGATTCAGAGACAGGCCGATTTTCTGTTGTTCCTTGGGTCAAAGCCTGTGGTTGAGGGTGTCGGTTCGACAACCGGCGTAGTCAGTGGCAAGCTCTTCGAGTACCTCATTTCGGGTACAGAGGTTCTGGCCGTAAGGGTTACCGGCGACATGATCGCTGCCGAGATGCTGGTTCGTTCCCGATCCGGTGATTTCTACGGTGACGATGTCGAAAAGATCAAGGGACGCCTCCTGCGAGCGTTGCGCGATGGCTGTGTCCCAAAGGTAGTGCCGGATATGGCCTATCTTGACCAGTTCCGGCGCAGTCGTCTGTCGCAGACCCTGCTCGACGAGATACAGCGGCGTATCGATCAATCGTCACCCGACGATGGCGGGAGTGCGGGTTCCCCTTCCGGAGAGCGGATATCCGCTTGATTTCGTGAATTCGTGAGAAAAAGGCTGATGGAAAAGATTCTGGTTCTCGGAGCGTCAGGGATGCTGGGTAATGCGGTCTTCCGTGTCCTGGCGGGTAGTCCGCAGTCGGATGTTGTCGGTACGGTACGTTCTTCAAGGAGTGTCGGGTTGTTGCCGAATATCTTGAGAGAGCGTCTTATTTCTGGTGTTGATGTGGAAAATTCGGATACCCTGGTTTTCCTGTTTTCCAAGATTCGTCCAACGGTCGTTGTTAACTGCATCGGCCTGGTCAAGCAACTGGCGGAGTCTGATGACCCGTTGCAAGCGATTCCCGTCAATTCGATCCTGCCGCACCGATTGGCCAGGCTCTGCGATGCGGTTGGTGCGCGTCTCGTCCACATGAGCACCGATTGCGTCTTTTCGGGAAAAGAGGGGATGTACACCGAGGCCGACTTCGCAGATGCCGACGATTTGTACGGTCGGAGCAAATTCCTCGGGGAGGTTGACTATCCGAACGCAATTACGCTCAGGACCTCGATCATCGGTCACGAACGCGACGGCGCAAGAAGCCTGATCAACTGGTTTCTCTCGCAGGAAGGCCGAGTCAAAGGGTACGCCAGGGCGGTATTCTCCGGATTGCCGACGGTTGAGATCGCCCGGATCATTCGCGATTACGTCATTCCAAACCCTGAGTTGCACGGTATTTTCCATTTATCGGCAGAGCCTATCAACAAGTTCGACCTGCTGACTCTGGTCGCGGAAGTCTACGGCAAATCGATTGAAATCGTTTCCGACGATAAACTGGTAATTGACCGGTCGCTGGATTCGACGCGTTTCAGACAGGCCACGGGATTTTCCCCTGAACCATGGCCGGAATTGATTCGCCGGATGCATGAATTTCGTTAATTTCATTCTGGAAGTTTGACCCATGTTTAACGGTAAGACCCTCCTCATCACTGGTGGAACAGGTTCGTTCGGTAACGCCGTACTCCGCCGTTTTCTCGACTCCGACATCGGCGAAATCCGCATATTCAGCCGCGACGAAAAGAAGCAGGATGACATGCGCAAGCGCTACAACAGCGCCAAATTGAAGTTCTACATCGGTGATGTGCGCGATCTGCGAAGTGTCGAGCAAGCCATGCGCGGTGTCGACTTCGTGTTCCATGCGGCGGCGCTCAAGCAGGTTCCCTCCTGCGAATTTCATCCCATGCAGGCGGTCCATACGAACGTCTACGGCACAGAAAATGTCCTTACGGCGGCAATCGCAGCCGGGGTAAAGCGGGTGGTTTGCCTGAGCACGGACAAGGCGGTCTATCCCATCAACGCCATGGGTATCAGCAAGGCGATGATGGAAAAGGTCATGGTCGCGACCAGTCGCAATCTGGAAGGGACTGCAACTGTCATCTGCGGCACCCGCTATGGTAATGTCATGGCGTCCCGCGGGTCGGTCATTCCGCTCTTCGTCGATCAGGTCTTTTCAGGGATGCCGATTACCATTACCGATCCGGCGATGACGCGGTTCATGATGACGCTGGTCGATGCGGTTGAACTTGTCCTGTATGCCTTCGAACATGGCAACAACGGTGATATTTTTGTACAGAAGGCGCCTGCTGCCACGGTCGAAACGCTTGCCCACGCTATTTTGGCGCTGATTGGCAAGCCGAATTACCAGGTCCAGATAATCGGAACGCGCCACGGCGAGAAGTTGTACGAGGTGCTGTTGAGCCGTGAGGAAATGGCGTGTGCAGAGGACATGGGGGATTACTTCCGGGTTCCGCCGGATGGTCGCGACCTCAACTATGCCAAGTATGTCGAGCAGGGTGACCAGCGTTTGACGCAAACCGCGCACGGCGAGGATTACAACTCTCACAACACTACACGCCTCGATATCGAGGGGATGAGGCGCCTGTTGCTCAAGCTTGATTTCATGACCCGAATCGCACGCGGCGAACATGCCGTCGCCGAGGACTGAACATGAAAAAACTGAAGGTCATGACCATCGTCGGCACGCGCCCTGAGATCATCCGGTTGTCGCGTGTCATGGCAAAGCTGGATCAGCATTGCGAGAACGTTATCGTGCACACTGGCCAGAATTACGATTATGAACTGAACGAGGTTTTCTTCGGTGACCTCGGAATCCGCAAGCCGGACAGGTTTCTGGAGGCGGCAGGGGCAACGGCGGCGGAAACGATTGGCCAAGTGATCATGGCGGCCGACAAGGCACTGCAGGATTACGAGCCTGAGGCCTTCCTGTTGCTCGGTGACACGAACAGTTGCCTGGCGGCCATCGCGGCCAAGCGGCGGAAAATTCCGATCTTTCATATGGAGGCCGGTAACCGCTGTTTCGACTTTCGCGTGCCGGAGGAAATCAACCGCCGGATCGTCGACCATACGTCGGATATCAACCTGACCTACAGCGAGATTGCTCGTGATTACCTTCTGCGGGAAGGTTTGCCACCGGATCAGGTGATCAAGACTGGCAGTCCGATGCGCGAAGTGATCGAGCATTACCGGCCAGGAATCGATGCTTCGGACGTCTTGAGCCGTCTCGGCCTCGAGCGGCAAAGTTATTTCGTGGTGAGTTCACACCGCGAAGAAAATGTCGATTCGCCGGAGAATCTGAAAAAGCTATTCGGCATTCTGAATGCGCTGGCGGAGCGGTATGGGGAGCCGGTCATCGTTTCGACACACCCGCGAACCCGCAAGCGGCTGGAGGCGGTGAATTTGCAGGCGCACCCAATGCTCCGATTCCTCAAGCCTTTCGGGTTTCTTGACTACATCAAGTTGCAGACCGAGGCGCGTTGCGTGTTGTCGGACAGCGGCACGATCACCGAGGAATCTTCGATCCTTAATTTCCCGGCGCTCAATCTGCGGGAGGTTCACGAGCGGCCGGAGGGTTTCGAAGAGGCTGCGGTGATGATGGTGGGACTGAGTGTGGATCGGGTCATGCAGGGTCTGGCCATTCTTGACAGTCAGTCGCGAGGAGTGCGTCGCGTGCTTCGTCTGGTGGATGACTACTCGCCTGCTAACGTTTCTGACAAGGTGCTGCGGATCATCCAGAGCTACACGGACTTTGTGAACCGGAAAGTCTGGCGCAAGGAAGACAAGGCTTAGGAAGTCAAGCGTGCGTATTCTGGTTCTTTCCCAGTATTACTGGCCGGAGACGTTCCGCATCACGGAAGTCGTCCAGGCCCTCAAGGACGAGGGCTGCGAGGTGCTGGTTTTGACGGGCCAGCCGAACTACCCCGACGGCGTCCCTTTTGCGGGCTACTCTTGGTGGTCGATGGGTGCGGAGGTGCACGAAGGAGTGACGATATTGCGAGTGCCCCTTTTCCCAAGAGGGAATGGTAGTGCGATTCGGTTGGCTCTTAACTATTTGTCATTCATCTTGACCGCTACAATTCTCGGGCCGTGGATGCTGCGAAGGCATCCAATCGACAAGATATTTGTTTTTGGAATGTCCCCTATTCTTCAGGCAATTCCGGGTATCTGGCTATCCCGACTAAAGAAAGCTTCCCTGATTACTTGGGT
>JAYRFH010000272.1:0-7182 GCA_041908405.1 Candidatus Zixiibacteriota bacterium | reverse complement strand
GACACGTTCGACCAGTTCGTACGGGAAGCGTCGGATAACTATAGCCTCGCCGGCCGTTGCCTTGTGCTGGATCTCCTTTGGATCCAAAATGAATGTAGCGCCTTTGTAGTGGTATTCTACGTAGCTACCACCTATCCAGGTGCGCAGCAGGTCATTCATTCCAAAAAAGATCACAGGCATGACACAACCGACAAAACGGTCGGCGCGGTCGATGCTGTCCACTTTCCCGTCTGAGTGAGCGATCTCCAACCCTGCGGAAACCAGGTGAAAGTGTTGGCCCTCGAATGGAGTCACCGAAGCCACAGTTCCTGCAGGGTAGATGAGAACGGTATCATTGTGATTCAGGACATCGTCAACAAATAGTCGCATCCAGTTTTTGGTGTTCCCGAAGTGATTTGACCATTCAAGAGCCGCACTTTTCCCAGTGAAGGTGTATTTGGCGATCGGTATGAGCGGGTTAGCGCGTTTGCCCCAACCTGACAGGGCAAGGCTCTGATGTTCCCAGGCGGTGTACTGACCAAGACCCAAAGCCAGCGTAAAGCTGTGTGCAATGTCGTCATCAATCACCGCATAAGCCACTCCGGCCTCCCAGACTGGATTCAGTGTACCTGAAAGGGGAGGAGTAAATGATAGATAATGCGTCCAGAATCTGTCATCACCGGACTGGTAGCTACGACTCAGGCTCACATTTGAGGGGAGTACCAGCAGTGGCCCTGCCGAAAAGCCAAGATTCATACGCTTGCCGAGGCCGGTGTAGAAATTGACCGCGGGGAACGCGGCAATAATAGGAGAACGGCCTGAAGTAAGGTCCAGATGCCAATAGGTCTGAATCTCCCATTGGCCGCTTTCCATCGGCTGTGGTGGCATGAATTGATGTGCGGTACCGCAACCCAAGATGATCAATAGAACCGGTGAGAGGCACACGGCGAGAGCAAAACGTAATTGTACTGAACGCACGAATCGTTTCCCCGGCGAAAGCATTACCTGTCGGATAATTTGCTTTCAAGATGCACTGATGAAGACAGAGTTTCAACTCAAATTCTACGCTGATCACCGAAATCCGACCCGAGAAAATCATACTAAATAGTTGTCCGCGCTGTTTTTAACTGGTACAAAGGTTGGCGCTAATAGTTATTGACTTTCCCCCCGGTCAGGATTTATTACCACCTTACTATTATTGAAGGACTTAGTTCCGGGACTTACAGATATGACACATACAGATTCCACTCCCAGACCGACTCCGTTCAGGCGGTATCATGAAGCCGCCGGGGCGAAGATGGTCGATTTCGTCGGTTACCTTATGCCAGTGCAGTACAAGGGGATAACCCATGAGCATCTGGCGGTGAGGCAGAATGTCGGCCTGTTCGATCTCTCGCATATGGGTGAGTTCGAAGTGACCGGCAAAGACGCGCTGGCTTTTCTGCAAAAGACCACGACCAACAATGTCGCGGCGCTGACGGACGGCAAGATCCAGTACTCGTGCATGCCATACGAGCATGGCGGGATTGTCGATGACCTGCTGATCTATCGTATCAACCAGGATCACTATTTCCTGGTGGTCAACGCGAGCAATATCGACAAGGATTTTGCTTGGTTAAAATCGCACTTGTTCGGCGATGCCAAATTGGTGAATCGTTCGGACGAGTTTGGATTGCTGGCGATCCAGGGGCCGAACGCCGAGAAGTTGATGTCAGAATTGACCCCGTATGATCTGAAGAATATGGGATACTACACCTGCGCTCGAGCCAAAGTTGCGGGGATCGATCTGTTCTTCTCCCGCACCGGCTATACCGGCGAAGATGGCTTTGAGATGTACATCCCGCCGAATCAGTGCGATGCAGTCTGGAAAGCGGTGACCGATGCCGGTAAGAAGTACAACCTTGAGTTCATCGGTCTCGGCGCCCGCGACACGCTTCGTCTTGAAATGAAGATGGCGCTGTATGGGAATGACATCGACCAGACCACTACGCCAGTTGAGGCAGGGTTGAGCTGGATAGTTGATTTCGAGAAGGATTTCATCGGCAAGCCGGTGATGGTGAAGCAAAAAGAAGAGAAACCGAAACGTCGGCTGGTCTGTCTCGAAATGGAGGGGAAACTGGTTCCCCGTCACGGGTATGATATTGTCGACGGCGGCCAGAAGACCGGGACAGTGACCTCCGGGACATTCTCGCCATCGTTGCAGAAGGCGATCGCGCTGGCATACGTGCCGGCGGACAAATCGAAAATAGGAAGCACAGTAGAGATAGCGATACGTGATAAGCGGGTTACCGCGACGGTGGTGAAGCCGCCGTTTTACAAAAACGCGTCGCACAAGTAGGCACAATCGAACGTATGCATATAGACCTGTTTCTTCACCCGGCGCCACTGAACCGGGAGGCTCTCGAAAATAAAGCGATCGTGGTGATCGACGTGCTTCGTTTCTGCACGACCGTTTGCACAGCCCTGAAAGCGGGGGCGCGCGGAGTAATACCTACCGATGGTCCCGGCGAGGCGGGGGAGATGCGGGTCAAAATCGGCGCCGATATGGCGCTGGTGGCCGGCGAACGGAACGGGGTGAAGCTGGAGAGCTTCAAATTCGGCAATTCGCCGTTGGAGTTCACCGCGGACGCGGTCGGCGGGAAGTATTTGATCATGACGACGACGAACGGGACCGGGATATTCACCCGCGCCTATATGGCAAGCCCGGTGCTGGCCTGTGCTTTGGTCAATATCTCGAAGGTAGCCGACCGGATCGCACGTGAAAAGCGTGACCTGATCATCGTCTGCTCCGGACACGAAGGAAGTTTCTCGATCGAGGACACGATCTGCGGCGGTATGCTGATACATCTGCTGACGACCCGTCACCGGAAAGAGATCACGGTCAACGATGCCGGGTCCTTGGCGCTGCTGCTGTATGATTCCAACCAGGCGGCGATCAAGCAGACGATCTCGCAGGGGGAACACGCGCGGTTCCTCACGTCGATCGGGTTTGGCCGGGATGTCGAAGTATCATCGGAGATAGACGCGGTCCCGGTGTTGCCGGTGCTGAAGGATGGCCGGCTGGTTCTCGAGGAAAACTAGCCCGGGCTATCGAAATCTGTCACCTTTTGGCCAGCCAGTCAGGTATAAGCAATCATGAATCGTGGTATACTCTGCTTAGTTGTTGTGACGATGTTGCTGGCCGGTCCGGTCCTGGCGGTTGACGGCGTTGAGTGCGAACTTTCCATCTATCAGGCCGATCCATCCGCCCGGGATTCAGCGAATGTTCTCCTTTCAATTGACACCGCTACTTTCGTAAAGGGGATACGGGCGACCGGATTCCTGGTGGCGTTCTCCACAGAAGTGGAGTTCACGTCGATCGATACCCAACAGCTTGCTCTAAATGTGCATGTCGCAACTCTGGGACCTAACGCCAATCATTACTCACGGCAATTCACGACCGAGCTTGGTCTTCCGGCCCGAATCGAGCGGATAATTGGAAAGAATAACGCACGCTATACGCTTGCGATCAAAGCGTTGAAGCGTGTTTCGGTCGACACGACATCGTGCGGAGTAGTACACTATCGGAAGGACGATTTCAAGTTCGACCCGAGCGCGAATGTCGATATCTATTTCGTGAAGCAGTCGGTCGGGGACTTCTATTGGAATGTCGTCAAAGGGTTGATGGAGGAGCGGTACCGTCAGTTCGCAGATATCAACAAGTTCAACCTCCCCGGCAAGTATCTGCTGTATCTTTGTCCGTGCAAGATATACTCGGTGATCTGGGATGACCGATTTGGGATGATGGTCGATCCGACCCGCAACACGGCGTTCGCGCTTTATTCGACCGAGTACAGCGCGGCTGATCCGTATCTGATGATGTATGCCTCGCTTGCGAGGCATTACGGATACTCGCCGCAATTCCTGATGGAGGGATTTGCCGGTTATCTATCTCCGGCGAACTTCGAGGTGAAGGAACTCAAGGCACAGAGAAAGCTCCTGCCGCTGGCGTCGATGTTCAGCACGCGGACATATCTCTCCAGCGAACCGATCGTGGCGGATCGCATGTCAGCCTCGTTTGTGCGTTACCTGATAGATCAGTATCGGGTCGACAGATTTCTGGAAGCATACCGTGCGGCGGATGATCTGAATCTGCTCACGACCCTCGAACAAGTGTATGACAAGTCGGTCGCTGACCTTGAGGCCGAATGGCTGCGGTATGTTGACACGGTGACGATCAAACCGGAGTTGTTGGCGCAGTACGCGGATCAGGCCGAGGCAATGTTCGATTATAACGGCGCTCTGAAAATGAAGATGGCCCAGCTACCCAAGGTGACGACCAAAGAGGATTCGGCGCGTGTGATCAGTGATATCGCGCGGATCCATTTCTATCTTGGCGGCTACGCCGAAGCCTCGACGTGGCAGGAGAAGCTGGTTCAGTACAACCAAGCGAATGCGACGGCCTGGATGGCGCTGGGAAGTTATCAATTGATGGCCGGGAAGATGAGCGACGCGCAGGCTGATCTGGTTAAGGCGAAATCGCTGGATACGCTCAATCCCCTGATGGATTTCAATCTCGCCATTAGCGCGCTGGCGACGGGCGATACGGCCCAATGTGTTAAGTTGCTTACAAAGCTCATAGCGGATTCTCGTGAAGGGGTGCCGTATGTTGAGCCGCGCGTCATGATGCTCTCGCTGCTAATGCCGTCAAAGGCGCAAGGCGACAAAACCAAAGCGATGACTTACGCGAATGAGACGCTCAACGTGTTGCGACAGAGCGGTCCGGGAATGGCGGCCAGCCCGACCATCTATCTCTGGACTGGCATTGCAATGCTGGGGAAAGATGACACCGGTGAGGCCACCAACCAGATCATTTCATCGGTCTTTCTTGAGCCGCGACCATTCTATCAGGGGATGGGGTATTTGTGGCTGGGCAAACTCGCGGATATTCGCGGTGAACGGGATGTGGCGAAAGATTACTACCGCCATGTGATCAATTCACGGTCGGCGGCGTATCATCAGGCTGAAGCACGCCGGTGGCTGGAGCGCCCGTACCGGCAGTAGCGTATGTTCAGTTTCCTGAATGCGACAGCGCTTTTCGCGGCGGCAGCGGCGCTCATTCCGCTAATCATCCATCTCTTCTCTCGTCGACGCGTCAAGATCGTCGAATTCTCTTCGCTGAAGCATCTGAAGGCTATGCAGCGCCGTCAGGTGCGACGCCTCAAAGTGCGTCAGATAATCCTTTTGATACTCCGCATGCTCATTATCCTGGCGATTGTGCTGGCGTTCGCCCGTCCCACCAGTCAATCGGGTATGGTGGGGGCGCACGCGACAGTCTCAGCCGTGGTATTGTTCGATAATTCGGCATCGATGAATCGGTATGTGGCAGATGGCAACTTGTTTGATCTCGCGAAAACGCGGGCCGAGGAATTGCTATCGTCGTTTGGGCAGTCGGATGAAGTGATGGTGGTTCCTTTGAGTCAGGTTGAAGGAGAGACGGTTGCGCCTTCATTTGGATCGGCCGCTGCGGCAAAGCAGCGCTTGGCCTCCATCAATCCCGGTTATGGTGAAGCGAACCTTCAGAGCGCGCTCGAAGGAACGGTGTCGCGACTGGCCTCGGCTAAAAATGTCAATAAAGAGATATTTGTCATCAGTGACCGTCAACGCCACACACTTCCGGATCGAACCATGCTTGACTCGGCGGACGTGAAGCTCTACTTCGTCGATCTCCCGATCGAAAAAGTGGAGAATTGTGGCGTCACCGGGGTTGATTTTGGCGGGCAGTTGATCCAGCCCGGACTTGAATTCAACCTGACAGCGTCGTTAAAGAATTACGGGGATGCATCAAGAACTGATCTGCTGGCATCGCTTTTCCTCGACGGGAAGCGCGTTTCGCAAACCGAGGCCCAGATCGCGGCGAATGGCGAGAGCACGGTTCGCTTCAGTCATACGGTCTCAGGAACAGGATTCCATGCCGGCTATGTTGAATTGAGCGACGACAAGTTCCTCGCTGACAATCGATACTACTTCAGTTTCCAGATTCCCGATCGGTTCAACCTGTTGCTGGTGTCAGGCGACGAATCATCGCGGTTTATCGAATTGGCGCTGATGCCGTCATCACAGTTGTCGCAGGCGTGGTCGATCAAGACAGTCACGCCTGAGTTGCTCAGCGGCGTGGATTTCAATGAGTACGATGTGGTAGTGCTGGCTGGAGCGCCGCGCATAGAGCAGGGGTATATCGACCGGATACGGGCATTCGTGCAGAGTGGCCGCGCATTATTTATCACCTACGGCGGAAGTACAGATATCCATAGCTTCAATGCCGCCTGGTCGAGTGTGACAGGGGTGACTTTTACCGCGCCAGTACTCCAGCAGTTCACACGGGCGGGGTTTTTCACACTCCAATCAATCGATCTGCAACACCCGATCTTTTCTGTCTTTGGTCTGGAGGGGACGAAGCCGCCGGAGATAAAATTCTATACGCTGCCGACGGTGACGGTCTCGCGCGATACGCGGGCCCTGATGATGTTCTCCGGGGATCGTCCGGCCTTGCTGGAGAATCGATACGGAGACGGGAAGGTTTTGACTTTCGCGGCCCCGATCTCACCTCAGTATACCGATCTGCCGGGGCACGCGTTTTTTGTGCCGATGATATCCCGTATCGCCGAGTATCTGGCGGCGAACCTGTCATCGTTGGACACGCGGTTATTTGTCGGGACACCTATCTCGCGGGCATTGCCGACAAGAGAATCTTTAGAGTATTCGCTTAATCTGCGTACGCCTGACTCGCTTGAATATATCCTCCCGCCAGAGGAATCGCAGGGTTCATTGGTGGTGCGCGCCCGTCCGGTAGAGAAGCCGGGGATATATTCCATCAATTATCTCGGGCGTGAGGTCGACCGGTTTGCGGCTAACCTCAAGCCCGAAGAAGCCGATCTGGCTTCAGTGGATCCCGACCAATTTGCCACCGCGCTTGGAGCGAAAGAGTTCAGGCAGCTCGAGCAGGGAGAGCCGATCGCGGCCTCTCTTTCACAGCTTCGCTTCGGGCGTGAATTGTGGCATCTGTTCGCGTGGGCGGCGGTAATACTTCTGGCCGCCGAGATGATCCTGGCACGGGGTGCCGAACCGGAGGAATGACCGATGACTCTGGTGGCTGTTGAGCATATCTCCCGCAAATTCAATTCGCAGGTTATTCTGGATGATGTCTCTTTTCCAATTCAGGAT
>JAYRFH010000271.1:0-8051 GCA_041908405.1 Candidatus Zixiibacteriota bacterium | reverse complement strand
GAACGAAACGGCTGACACAACCGGTCAGCCTGTCAGCCGCTGACCACGGCCTGACCATCGTTTCATCACCCAATCATACATTGCCAGCAAGGCGACTGAGACCAGAATCCCCCATGCTATCTGGGCCGGGTAGAAGATGCGAGAGGTCTGGAGGTCTGAGAAGCCGGACATGAGTGCAAAGTATCCGTAGATCAGGACGAGCACTAGGCAGACTCGCCATTGGCGGCGGACCAGCAATAAGACTGCGCCTATCAGTGCAAATAGCGAGACCCGGTAATTGAGTCCCTTTTTTTCACTCCAAATTCGATATTTATTATAGATAGGATCGATCGACGGCAATTGGACTCTCATCATGCTGAATTCATTGTGCATATTGTAGTTAATGTTCCCAACAAATACTCTGAATACGGCGAACGGTTTTTCAGCCAGTAATTGGGCAAACCTCTGCTTCGCCAATGTCCTGTACGCGTCAAAATAATCTACCTTTGCAGAGTCGGCGAGACCGCTGCACTGATTCTCAAAACGCTTGGTCGCTTCAACAATGGAGATCTGCATCTCCCGCGCGTCTACTGCTCGGATAATCCGGGCCATGGCGCTAGGGAAGGCTCCTGCTACGACTGTTTTGCCATCGAGGGTCAGTGATAAACCAAGTACTGTCGTGAGAACCGCCGCACCAATGCCAACGAATGATAGTCTCAATCGAGCTGGAAGCTTCTGTCGATCTCCCAAGGCTGCGAACACGAGAACGACCAGTGGAAACGCAACACCGATAGAACGCGTAAGGACGGCCGCGCCGAGGCAGAGACCAGATAGGCACGCTAAAAGCAGGCTTCGGCGCTCAAAACTCCGTAGAGATAGAAGTAATCCAATTGCAGTCAGGGCCACAAAGAAGGTTTCGCTCAGGAAGATATTGGCTAGGGAAATGGCGGTAATGGAAACTGCATTGAGGAGCCCCGTCAGCAAGGCAACTCTGGCGTCTCCCGTGATTCTGTAGGCAAGGAGCGCGAGCAACACAGTTACCAGAGAACTCAGTCCCAGTTGCAGAAGGAGCATTATCACGGGACTATGGTCTGAGAGTGTTTGTAAAACGGCAAGAAAGACCGGATAGCCAGGGCCAAACGTTTTGACACCATAAGTGTCAAAATTGAATCCGGCCGCAATCGCCTCCGCAGACTTCGAATAATGTACAATGTCCGGTGAAAGCGACTGCCACTTGGTCGAATCGACACCGGAATACATGAGGGAGAAGAACCAGACTCTAAGCAGCAGGCTGGTGAGAAAGATGATCAGATAGAACCGTGCACCGGGCCACGGTTTTGAGTCAGGAATACCCATTGCTGTAATTCTCCGATTTGTCTCACCATCTGTCAAGGAAAATTCAGTTCGCCCGCTCAATCCGACAAACAGATATTACCGGCTAACATGTTAAAAATTAAGAGGTTACTGGGGCGGCAGAGAGCGCCTGGCAGCGCTCTTCCGCTTGCGTTTGGCCGGCAAACGTAGTATAGTTAAGACTTATTGCGAATTGGAGATTTGCCTGTATGTACAGTAAGAAGTTTTTGGAAAACCTCCGGGCCCGTTTGACTAGTTGGAGTTCCGTTGCCGAGCGGTTTCGCAAGCAGCGTTCGCTCCCCCGTTTCTTTACCATCTCCGGCGTCGATATCGACGAACTCTACACGCCGGACAAGGTCAAAGGGGCGGATCATGATGAGCACTATTTCGACAAGATAGGGCTTCCCGGAGAGTATCCGTACACCCGCGGTGTCCATCACACGCTCTACCGGACCAAACTCTGGACGATGCGCCAGTTTGCCGGGATGGGGACGCCAAAGCAGACCAACGAACGGTTCAAATATATTCTCGCTCAGGGCGGCACTGGCCTCTCGACCGCGTTTGACCTTCCGACCTTGATGGGGTACGACTCGGATCACCCGCGTTCACTTGGCGAGGTCGGCAAGTGCGGTGTGGCGGTTGATACACTGGCGGATATGGAGATCATTTTCGGCGATATCGACCTGTCGCAGGTTTCGACCTCGATGACGATCAACTCCCCTGCCTCGATCCTCTTGGCCATGTATCTGGCAGTTGCCGAAAAGCAGAAAGTGCCGTTCGACCAGGTGCGCGGCACATTGCAGAACGATATTCTCAAAGAGTACATCGCGCAGAAAGAGTTCATTTTCCCGCCGCGGCCGTCTATTCGGCTCATCACCGACATGATGGAGTACTGCACGAAACATGTGCCGCAGTACAATACCATCTCGATCTCCGGCTATCATATCCGCGAGGCCGGGGCGACAGCGGTGCAGGAACTGGCTTTCACACTGGCAGATGGTTTCTGCTATGTTGAGTCGGCGATCGCGGCCGGGCAGAATGTTGATGATTTCGCGCCGCGCCTGTCATACTTCTTCAACGCGCATTCTGACTTCTTTGAAGAGATAGCCAAGTACCGCGCGGCCCGCCGCATCTACGCGCGCTGGATGCGCGACAAGTTCGGGGCGAAGAATCCGAAAAGCTGGATGCTTCGGTTCCACACGCAGACCGCGGGATGCTCACTCACGGCGCAACAGCCGGAGAATAATATCGTCCGAACAGCTATTCAGGCGCTTTCGGGCGTTCTCGGTGGCACGCAGTCGCTGCATACTAATTCGATGGACGAAACATTGGCGCTCCCTTCTGAGAAGGCCGCGCTCATCGCCCTGCGTACGCAGCAGATCATCGCGTACGAAACCGGTGTTGCCAACACGGTCGACCCGCTGGGTGGATCGTACTTTGTCGAGGCTCTCACCGACAAGATGGAAGCCGAGGCGGAAGAGTATTTCGCCGAGATCGAACGTCGCGGCGGCGTGCTGAATTGCATCGAGGAAGGCTTCTTCCAGCGCGAACTGGCCAAGGCGGCGTACCGCTTCCAGCAGGAACTCGAGAAAAAAGAACGCGTGATCGTCGGGGTCAACGACTTCACGATGGAAAACGAAAAGATCGATATTCCAGTGCTGAAGATCGACCGGACGGTCGAGCGGGATCAGGTAGCGTTCCTCAAAAAGATCAAGGCACAGCGCGATGCCGGCAAGGTGCAGGCGACATTGGAGAATCTGCGCAAGGTCGCTTCCGGCCGCGGGAATACGTTTGAGGCGATCCTGGATTGTTCGCGGGCGTATGTGACGGTTGGCGAGATGTGCGATGTGTTGCGCGAGACCTGGGGCGAGTATGTAGAGTCCGCCAGCGCGATGCAGGTGAGCTGAAGATTTAGAGATTTTGGATAGAGATACTATGACCAAGAAAATACGCGTATTGTTGGCCAAGCCGGGCCTGGACGGACATGACCGTGGCATCAAAGTGATCGCCGCCGCCTTTCGCGACGCCGGAATGGAAGTGATCTATACCGGACTGCGGCAAACGCCGGAGATGATCGTTGAAGCCGCGATCCAGGAGGATGTCGACGCCATCGGGCTGTCGATACTGTCAGGCGCGCATATGACGCTGTTCCCGGCGGTACTGGACGAGATGAAACGTCGCGGCGCCGACGATATCCTGCTGTTCGGCGGCGGGATCATTCCGGATGACGACAAGGAAGAACTGGAGAAGCTGGGAGTGGCGAAAGTGTTCACGCCCGGCGCTCCGACGGAAGAAGCGATCGAGTATTTAAAACGGACGATCGAATCGAAGCAGTCCGATCAGCGCATCAAGTAAGCAAATTCTTAGAGATAACATTTTGGTAACGCACGTGACTTTTGAAGTTGGTTCTCGGAGGAACTATGCCGTACAACGTTGACCCGCGACAGCAGGCTGTCCGGGATGAAGTAAAAGCATTCGCAGAGAAATATATGTATCCGGTGTCAGAGGAACTGGACCGGATGCCCGAACCGCGGAAATTCCCGGTCGATCTGTATCGCAAGATCGGCGAAGCCGGATTTATCGGCTATGTCATGCCGAAAGAATACGGCGGACAGGGAAAGTCGAATCTCGAGTACATCACACTGGTCGAGGAGATGTGCTACCACGATCCGGCGATCGCGCTGTTGTGCGCGGTGGCCGAATTGGCGACCCACCCGATCATCCATTTTGCCAGCGAAGAGCACAAGAAGAAATATGTTCCGGACTGCGCCAGCGGGAAGCGGATCCCCGCGTTTGTGCTGACCGAGCCGGAAGCCGGCTCCGATGCCGCCAACCAGAAGACGGTAGCGGTGGAAAATGGCGACAGCTACATCGTGAATGGCGAGAAGATCTTCATCATGCATGGCGATGTCGCCGATCTCGGCGTGTTGTTCTGCCGCATTGAAGGACAGCCGAAGATGTCGACCTTCCTGGTCGACACCAAACAGCCGGGTTGGACCGCGCGGACGCTCAAACACAAGATGGGGATGCGCGCCGCGACGACCGGAGGGATTGTTTTGAAGGATGTCAAGATCCCGAAAGAGAATCTGCTTGGCGAAGTGGGCAAAGGATTCCGCTATGCCATGGCCACGCTTGACTCTGCCCGCATCGGTGTGGCGGCGCAGGGTGTTGGTATCGCGCAGCGCGCGTTGGATGAATCAGTGAAGCGCGCGAAAGCCCGCCAGGCATTCGGTCAGCCGATCGCGAAACTCCAGGCGATCCAGTGGATGATCGCTGATATGGCGACCCGCCTTGAGGCGGCCCGCTGTCTGACCTACAAAGCGGTGTTGATGCAGGATCGCGGCGAGAAGTTCTCACTCGAGGCATCGATGGCGAAGCTCTACGCCTCGGAGACCGCTCGCTTCTGTATCGATCGCGCCATGCAGATTTGGGGTGGCTACGGGTTCATTGGCGAGTTCTCCCCGATCGAAAAACTGTATCGCGATCAGCGCGTGCTGGAGATCTACGAGGGAACTTCGGAGGTTCAGCGTCTCGTTATCGCCGGTAATGTCATTGGCCGGTAGGACAAGCGCCTGATGAGATTCGGGCAGTTTGAAATAGAGACCTTCGTCGAGTCGCACTTCCGGCTCGACGGAGGTCTTATGTTTGGGGTCGTGCCGAAAAGCATGTGGAACAAACTGCTTCCAGCGGACGAGAATAACCTTGTCCCTATGGCGGCGAATCTGTTCGTGCTGACGGCGCATGGCAAGAAGATGATCTTTGATGTCGGCCTTGGCGATACGCTCTCGGATCGAGAGAAGAAAGTGTACAGCACCACGGGAGCGTCTAATCTTGAAAGTGGTCTGGCTTCGCTTGGGCTCACCCCCGCGGATATCGATTACGTCATCCTGTCGCATTTACATACCGATCATGCCGGTGGGGCGGTGAAATTGGCAGATGGGTCATACGTGCCGCGCTTTCCCAAAGCCACGTATATTGTCGAGAAGAAAGAATGGGAAGCGGCGTTCCACCCGAATGAACGGACCTCGGCGGTGTATATACAAGATCGGCTGAGACCGCTGGAAGAGCACGGCCAAGTGCAGTTCATAGAAGGAACGACCGAGCTGTTCCCCGGAATTAGAGCGGTTTTTACCGGAGGACACTCGGAAGGGCATTACGCGATAGAAATGGAGTCGGAAGGGAAGAAAGTGTACTACTATGCGGATCTTCTTCCGTCCGTATCGTATGCAAGACTTCCAATCATCCCGGCGGCGGATATCTATCCGTTGGCCTCGTTGGAAGCGAAACGAATCGCCATTCCACGCATTGTCGATCAGGATGTCGTAGTCGCGTTCGATCACGCGGTGCATCAGCCGCTCGGCCGGATCCGGTCGACCGAAAAGCAGTTTGTGCTTGAGCCGGTCGTTTGACGACCCGGCATCACACGTTCGTAGCGTCAGAGGTAATATCGTGTCACTTGAAGAAAGATTGAATCATCTGGAGCAGATGCGCCAGCAGGCGCGTCTTGGCGGCGGGCAGGAACGTATCGACGCGCAACACCAGAAGGGGAAGCTGACCGCCCGCGAACGGATCGAGTTACTGGTGGACGAACGGTCGTTTGAAGAGTTCGACATGTTCGTGACGCACCGTTCCTCTGACTTCGGTCTGGCTGAGCAGAAAGTGCTTGGCGACGGCGTCATCACCGGTTGTGGCAAAATACATGGCCGTCCGGTTTTCATCTTCTCGCAGGATTTCACGGTTTTCGGAGGGTCGTTATCCGAGGCACACGCCGAGAAGATCTGCAAAATCATGGAAATGGCGATGAAGGTCGGGGCGCCGGTGATCGGGCTCAATGATTCCGGCGGCGCGCGCATTCAAGAGGGGGTTGTATCGCTGGGAGGCTATGCGGATATTTTTCTGTTGAATACGCTCGCGTCGGGAGTTATCCCCCAGATATCAGTCATCCTGGGACCATGCGCGGGGGGCGCGGTTTACTCTCCCGCCATCACGGATTTCGTCCTGATGACCAAGGGGAGTTCCTACATGTTTGTCACCGGCCCCAATGTGGTTAAGACCGTCACGCACGAGCAGGTGACCTCGGAGGAACTTGGCGGCGCGATGGTGCACGCCGCGAAATCGGGAGTCGCGCATTACGCGTGTGACAACGAGGCGGATGCGATCGCCAAAGTGAAGAGACTGTTGTCGTATATGCCGCAAAACAACCTCGAAGATACGCCGATCATCCAGTGCAGTGATCCATTTGACCGAGAGGACAAAGAGCTGAATCAGATGGTGCCGGAGAATCCGAACCAGCCGTATGACATCAAGGATGTCATAACCCGCGTCGTGGATGTCGATTCATTTTTTGAGGTACATGAGGAGTTCGCACAGAATATCGTGGTTGGGTTCGGACGGCTGGGCGGACGTTCGATCGGCATCATTGCCAATCAGCCGGCGGTGATGGCGGGAGTGCTGGATATCAATTCGTCCATCAAGGGGGCGCGCTTTATCCGGTTCTGCGACGCGTTCAATATCCCGATCCTGACCTTCGAGGATGTCCCGGGCTTCATGCCCGGCACCGATCAAGAGCATGGCGGGATCATTCGCTCAGGCGCAAAACTACTGTATGCGTATTGCGAGGCGACGGTCCCCAAAGTGACTGTCATAACGCGCAAGGCATACGGCGGGGCATACGACGTCATGAACTCCAAGCATGTCCGCGGCGATATGAACTACGCCTGGCCGACCGCGGAGATCGCGGTGATGGGACCCAAGGGAGCGGTGGAGATCATCTTCAAGAAAGAGATCATGGCGTCCTCCAACCCAGAGCTTGAATTGAAGCGAAAGGAAGAGGAGTATCGCGAGAAATTCGCCAATCCGTTTATCGCGGCGGCGCGCGGATATGTGGATGATATCATCGAGCCGAAAACAACTCGTCCGCGTTTGATTCGCGCGTTCGAGATGCTTGCGACCAAGAAGGATTCAAATCCCGCGAAAAAGCACGGGAATATTCCGCTGTAAGATTCTGTACGGGGGAGTTATTCTTCGACCGGCCGCGGCTGCAGAAGATTGTGCCCTTCCGAGCGGGCGACATAGGTGGCCGCGGTGATATCGCCGGCCACATTGATTGTCGTGCGACACATATCCAGAATCCTGTCCACTCCCAGGATTACGGCGATCAAGGCCGGGTTAACTCCAATTGTCGCCAGGACTATGATGATGAAGGGGATTGACCCCGATGGAACTCCGGCTGTCCCAATGCCTCCTAATATCGCCAAATACGCGACCATGATTTGCTGACCAAGACTCAAATCGATACCGGACAATTGAGCGAGAAATAGCACCGTCACCCCCTCGTAGAGTGCAGTGCCATTCTGATTGGCGGTCGCGCCGACTGTCAGGACGAAATTCGTGATGTGACGAGGCACACCCAGATTTCTCTCTGTCTCAGCCAAGGCGGTCGGGAGGGTTGCATTGGAGGAGGAGGTAGAAAACGCGGTCAGCATCACCGTCTTGATTCGTTTGAAGAACTCCAGCGGGCTGATGCGGGACAGCCACGCTATCGAGATCGAGTAGACACCAAACATGTGAAGAGACAGACCAAGGAGCACCGTGAGAATAAACCATCCAAGTGCCCCAAGCAGGTCGATGCCAAAGACCGCGATATTGTTGAACAGCAGGCAGGCGACCGCAAACGGTGCAGTGTACATGATCAAGTCGATCAGTTTCGCGGAGAGGCG
>JAYRFH010000270.1:0-3298 GCA_041908405.1 Candidatus Zixiibacteriota bacterium | reverse complement strand
TCCCACGACGCTGAAATAGCGCATCGACCATCCGCAGGCCTGCTCGGTCTCATGCACTTCGGTACGAATGTCTACCTCGAAGCAGACCTCGGGCGAGTCTCTCAGAATATCCAGCTTGGTACCTTCGGGCGCGGAATGAATGAAAAGCGAGTTCTGATCGTATCCAAAACTGAAGGGAAGAAGATACGGCCGACGCTGCTGGTCGACCATCGCCACCCGCACGACGTGCGCCCCATGCAGGATAGCGTCGATGGTCGAGCGGTCGGTTATCTCCTTGTCAATACGTCGCATACGACAATATAGCGAATCCTTTACACGGAACAACCGATTGCTTAGATTGTTTAAGAGAATGGATTAGAATAGAAACTATTGCGTGACGAATGCATCAATCCCACACATACCAAAGCTTGGAGGTTACCACATTGAAACAATCTCACACAGTCCGGGCGTTGCTCGCTGTTTTTGTAACCGCGGGCATACTTCTGTCATTAAGCGCGAACCTGGTGGCGCAGGAGCAGCAGCAGTCGATGCTGACCGACCCGCGCATGGTGGTTATTCCCACCCGCACGTTCGACGAGATCAACAATGACGCCGACAATGCCAAGGCATCCAAATCCCTGGCCGAACTCCGCAGGCAACAGGCCGAGGAACGGCTGAGGCAAGTCGATGGCACCATCGATAGTCGTAAGAAGATGCTCAGCGATGTTGATCGCCGTAAGAACGAGGCCAAAAAAGCGCAGCGCGCGTCAGAGTTGATCGCGCTCGATATCGAGAAGAAGGCGAATCAACAGGCCGTCGGACTGCTGAACAAACTGAAGGAACTTCGCAAAACCGAAGCGGAGGAGTCCAAAGCTGAGGCAGAACTGGCCGATGTCGAGTTCCAGACCCTTCAGTTAGAATCCGAATTGGTGCGCAAACGGAATGAGTACGACTCCATGGCGACCGCCGGAACAGGTGATCTCACCCTGACCACCGCGCAACAGGTGCTTCGCGAACTCGAGATCCGCGTACTGAAACTTCAGCAGCAACAGGCCGAAGCTACCCAGAAGGTTGCCAGCAAGCAAAAGGATATCATCTCCCGCCGGATGAAACTGCACGAGGCGCAGTTGAAGTTAGGCATGCCGAGATAGGTAGCTTTAGGATATGAGAGATGATAACGGCAGACGGAGACGTCTGCCGTTCATTTTTCGCGGAAGAATTTCTTGGTTAGATAATCAAGCTACCGCGGGATCTTCTCCCCGGTCATCGCTTCGATCTCATCGAGCAGATTCCGCTCGAGGTCGGCCTCGTCCATCCGCTTGACGATCTCACCCTTCTTGATGAGAATCCCTTTTCCGGCGCCGCCGGCGATGCCGACATCGGCCGCGGCGGCTTCGCCGGGGCCATTTACCGCGCACCCCATCACCGCCACTTTGAGTGGTGTTTTGATATGACGGGTTTTGGCCGAGATAGACTCCGCCAGCGGGATCATATCTATCTGACAGCGCCCGCAGGTCGGGCAGGCGATCACTTCAACCCCTTCGTTCACTAACGCGCAGCTCTGCAGGATCTGTTTGGCGACACGCGGTTCATGGATCGGGTCTGCCGCAAGCGAGACACGAATAGTGTCGCCAATGCCGGTCATCAGGATAGCACCAATTCCGACGGACGATTTGATAGTGCCGGTTTCGAGAATACCCGACTCTGTGATACCGATATGCAGCGGATAGTCGCACTTCTGCGCCAGCAAATGGTAGGACCAAAAGGCGACATTGGTATTGGTCGATTTCACCGAGAGGACGATATCCTGAAAATCCATATCCTCGAGGATGGCCGCTTCACGCAGGGCTGCCTCGACAAACGCGCGGGGGTCATCATGCCCGTACTGGTCGAGCAGGTCTTTAGGGAGTGAGCCGGAGTTGACGCCAATGCGGATCGGCACGCCACGGTCTTTGGCCGCTTTGGTCACTTCGCGGACTTTCCATTCCGCCCCGATGTTGCCGGGATTGATGCGGATCTTGTCAAAGCCCGCTTCAATCGCTTTCAGCGCCAGCTTGTACTGGAAATGGATATCGGCCACAATCGGCTTGTTGGGGACGCGATCCTTGATCGCCTTGAGGCAGTCGCCCGCTTGATGATTAAGCACCGAGATGCGAACAATGTCGCAGCCGGCATCGAATAACTGCGTGATCTGGCCGACCGTCGCCTCGACATCGCGGGTATCCGTGGTGGTCATCGACTGGATGGCGATGGGAAAACCACCGCCGATGAGGACATCACCAATCTTGACAGCGCGGCTTTTACGACGCTTTATTGGGTAACTGAGTTGTAAGTCCATATCTGTACGAAAGTTGAAATGTTGCTACCGTCGACCCATAATGTAACTGTTTTACGTCTGGCGGCAACCGAAAGTTGAGTGATTCGTGATCTGGCTCAAGCGCCTTTTGCCGTTGGTCCTCATCCTCATCGCCTGGTTTGCCTGGAAGGGAATAACGAAATCCCAACAGGAAAAAGCAACCGCCGCGGATACTCGCTATGCAACGGTGACCGCCCATGCCTGGGTGGCCGCCACGACCTACCGCGAGAATCCCGCAGGCTACCTGGCGTTTCGTGATTCTCTCTTGCAAGCCAATAACATAACCAAGGATGAACTGTTCCAGCATCTCCAGGTCTTCGAAAACGATATCAACCGCCAATTGACCTTTTCGCAGACAGTTAGCCGGTTAGTCGATTCTTTGCTCAAAGCAAATCCTTCGTCCGGCAAGAAGCCGCCGGCAGTTGACACGGTAGCACGGTCAAGCGAAGAGGCAGACACAATACAGGATTCCGCCGCCGCACAATCACGAATGCCAGTGCCAAAGACGGATTCGTCAAAGCGATGATTCAGATAAGAAGTTTGGTCGTACAATAGTTATGATGGAGTTCAGAAACGTTTATCAGGATACCCAGCGTGCGGAAGCGTACGCGCGCCTTGAGTTCCCCGGCACGTATTACCTCGCCTATCGGGACATTCCAACATTGTGTGAGTCGTATGTCAACGGCAAACGAGCGCTGGATTTTGGATGCGGTACCGGACGCTCCACCCGCTTTCTCAAAGGATTGGGGTTTGTCACGGTTGGAGTAGATATCTCCGCCGACATGCTTAAACTGGCGCAGACGAAAGACCGACAGGGAAAGTATTTGCTGGTGAGCGAGTCTCCTCTGGAGCTCCTTGCAGGATATCATTTCGACCTGATCTTTGCGGCGTTTACTTTCGACAATGTCCCGACGCGCGAGCGCAAAGTGGCGCTGTTCGAGGATCTGGCCTCGATCCTGGCTG
>JAYRFH010000269.1:0-3257 GCA_041908405.1 Candidatus Zixiibacteriota bacterium | reverse complement strand
CTTCTGCTCCAGCAGATCAAGTTTCTGGTTCGCTTTCCGAATCTCTACAAAGGCCGCGTCAAAGGAATCCAGCGCGACAAAATTGAGGGCGTTGAACAGATTCGCGTAGAGCAGCTCATAATCCTCCCCCGCGTACTCCAGCGCGTTGTCATTAAGCATCATCGACAGGATCGCTTTGGAGATGCTTTTGGTGTACAGCTCCTCCCCTGCCTGGTCCGCCAGCTTCAGTTTGGTGATGGATGAATCATACTCCCCCGCGTAATATCGCGCGAATCCAGCGTCGAGAAAATACAGCAGCCGATCTTTCTCGCCAAACTTCCCTGCCTCCCGCGCCTCTTCTAGTCGCGACACCACGGTCGGAAAATTGTTGCTCCGCAGCTCCGCGGTGATCGGTTCATAGAATGCCTTTTGGGTGCGGAGTGACCCGCACCCGGACAGCCACAACAGCCCGATTGCCGCGATGAGGAGAGATCGTTTTATCACGTGACTACGCGACTACCACTTACGGCTTCCTTGCGAGATCCCCTTCTTGATCTTCTTCGTGCCGATCCAGACCTTCTCGGTCGTCTCGACATTGATCAACTCAAAGTCGGTCTGATAGAATACCGTTTTCACCCCTTCGATCTCATCGACAATATCTTTGACCGAGCCCAGCAGGACAAAGTCAGCGCCGGTCTCTTCGCGGAGTTTCTTTACCGTCTCTCGCGACGCAAACTCCTGTTGCTCCTGCCGTTCATCCCGTATCTCCGCCCGCTGATCCCGCGCCGCCACAAACCTCACCTGGCCGGAGTTTATCAACTCCCGCTCAAAATCTTTGCTGAAGGTCTCGGTATTGATATGCTCCGAAGTCTGGTTCCGGAATGTCCCCACCGTCACTACCGGCTTATTGCCGGTCGCCCGCGAGAAGTCATTCAGCCATGGCCGCGCCAGCGCGTCGCGCACCATTTCTTCTGCCACCAACCGGGCATCGGTGTCATTCCACCCACCGCTCAGATCGGTCACCTGTTCTGAGTCCAGTCGCGTGACAGTTCTTCCCCCACCACCACAACCGGCTATCATAAGTGCCAGTAAACCCAAAACCACTACGTACTTCATCGCTGAATCCCTTCTTTAGCTTGAATTTCCCTCACGAATAGTGCTATCAGGATATCCCCCCTCCTTCTGCCTGGCAAGTTTTTTCATTTTGAACCGGCCACTGCACCAGGCTGACGGCTCACAGCATTCTTTTGCTCCTTCCCCGCCTCGTGCTTATATTTCGTCCGCGCCAGTCGACTCTATCGGCAGACGCCAGATACACCAAATGAAACCAAACCGCACCGATACCCTGCTCCTCACGCCCGGGCGCCGCAGAACCTGGCTTGTCGCTCTGCTTGTTTTTGGCGGAGCGACCTTTGTCACGACCTTCGTCGCCGTCCTGAGTCATCTGAGGTATGTCCAGAAGGATCTGGAAAGTAATCTCTGGACCTGGCTGCTGGGTGAATCATTTGACTGGTATTCCTGGGCCATCCTCGTGCCGGTCATCGTCTGGCTCGCCCGCAAAGTCAGGCTCACTCGTGGTAACCTTGCTTGGGCGGCCCCGCTCCACTTCCTGTTCGCCGCTCTTACCTCCGCCATCACCCTGATAGTCGGAGTTATCGGCTCAGTCTGGGCGCACAACGAACAATTAACGACCGAGCAACTGATCGACCTCTGCTACCGCGAGATCATCTGGATGCTCCCCTGGTCGGTCTTCATCTATTCCGGCATTGTCGCCGTCTACTACGCCCTCGATTACTATCGCCAATACAACGAACGGGAACTGCGTGCCTCCCGGCTCGAATCAGAACTGACCCGCGCCCAACTCGAGACTTTGCATACCCAACTACAACCCCACTTCCTCTTTAATACACTCAATTCGATCTCGGTCCTGATGCGCAAAGGCGAGATCGACACCGCCCAGCGCATGCTCAACCGCCTCAGCGAACTACTCCGCCACGTTCTCGCCAAAGGCGGCACGCAGGTCATTCCACTTGAAACCGAACTTGAAATAGTCCGCGGCTACCTTGAGATAGAGCAGGTCCGCTTTGGCGATCGCCTGCAGGTCGAAATGTCCATCGACGACACGAGCCTCAAAGCTCAAGTCCCTTCATTCGTCCTGCAGACCTTGGTTGAAAATGCTGTCCGTCATGGTCTCGCGCAAAAAACCGGCGTCGGCCACATTCGCGTTAGCAGCCAAAAGGAGAATGATCTCCTCACTCTCAAAGTAGAGGATGACGGCGTCGGCCTTGCCGCGCCATCGCAAAGTCGCGGCGAAGGTGTCGGTCTTCGTAGTACGCGAACGCGCCTGTTCGCTTTATATGGTGACCAGCACCGTTTTGAATTGACTACTCCATCGTCCGGCGGCACGGTTGCCCTGCTGGAAATTCCCTATCGCGCTGAGGAGTCATCATCCAATGGCTGACACGATC
Organism: Candidatus Zixiibacteriota bacterium; assembly: GCA_041908405.1. Taxonomy (GTDB): domain Bacteria; phylum Zixibacteria; class MSB-5A5; order GN15; family FEB-12; genus FEB-12. Next base: position 810 of record JAYRFH010000269.1, on the reverse strand, counting down.
CGCACGCTTATCGTTGATGATGAACCGCTCGCCCGCGATGGCCTCAGAATGTTGCTCGAGCCCAGCCCTGGCTTCACTGTTATCGGCGAGGCCGGCGCTGGCGCCGAAGCGATCGAACTGATACGCAAAGAACAACCCGACCTGGTTCTTCTCGATATCCAAATGCCCGGAATGAACGGTTTCGACGTGCTCAAGGCGCTGGCTGGCGAACCCCTCCCGCTGATTGTGTTTGTTACAGCCTATGACAGCTATGCTATACGCGCGTTCGAAGTTCACGCTGTCGATTACGTTCTCAAGCCGGTAGATCCAGTCCGCTTTCAGACCACACTCGACCGAATCAAATCTGATCTGCAACTTCGCCGGGGCTCCGCCCTCACCGCCAAGATGGCCGCGTTGCTCGAGGCCCTGCGTCGCGAAGAGGTCAAGATTGACACTGGCGGTTTTCTCAGCCGCTTTGTGATCAAGGAAGGCGACCGCATCTACTTCGTGAATGCCGATGATGTCGACTGGATCGAGGCCGCCGACTACTATGTACAACTCCACACCGGCAAGAAAACCCACCTCATTCGCGAAACCCTGAACCGTCTCGAGACCCAGCTAGACCCTGCCAAATTCCTGCGTATTCATCGCTCAACAATTGTCAACTCGACGCGCATCAAAGAACTCAAACGGCATTTCCAATCCGAGTTCATTGTCATCCTGCACGACGGCACCAACCTCAAAATGAGCCGCTCCTATCGCGACAACCTCTCCGGCTTCCTCGGCGAAAAGGATTGACCACTTCTCTCCACAATTGACGTTTCACCGCAT
>JAYRFH010000268.1:0-2002 GCA_041908405.1 Candidatus Zixiibacteriota bacterium | reverse complement strand
TGAACCAGAAGCTTGAATCGAATGTCGACCGCATTCCTCCGCAGGTCTCCTTCCCCATTCTTAAACCGCGCTCGATCGACGATGTCCCCATCCTCGCGATGACCTTCCATAGCGCGGAACTGGATCACTACTCGCTCCGGCGTGTGGTCGCCGAGGTTGAGGATCAAATAAAACAGGTGGTGGATGTTTCCGAGACAAATATCATCGGCGGACTGCGCCGTCAGTTCCGTATCCAACTCGATCCCGAGGCGATCGCCGCGCGACAACTCGACCCTCTGCAGATAATCCCGGTGCTTCGTCAGGCCAACCGCCAGAACAAGGCTGGCTCGCTGGTGCGCGATAATCAGGAAGTTGTGATCGAAACCGGCGGATTCCTCCGCACCAAAGAAGATGTCGAGCGGGTCGTGCTCGGTGTCTATAATAACGCGCCGATATATCTGCGCGATGTCGCCACTATTATCGATGGCCCGGAAGAGTTGTCGCAGGTTGTCCTTTTCGGAACCGGTGCCGCCGAAGGCCCGCATCATGAAGAGGAAGCCGCGGTAACACTCTCCATCGCCAAACGTCCCGGCACCAATGCTATCCAAGTGGCGGAGCATGTACTGGAGAAGGTGAAATATCTCGAAGGGAAGGTCATCCCCTCTAACGTTGACATGACCATCACCCGGCACTACGGCGAGACCGCTGAAGAGAAATCTAACGAACTGCTCTTCCATATGATGATCGCCGTCTTCTCGGTGTCACTGCTGATCATGCTATCGCTCGGATGGCGCGAATCAATAATCGTCGCGCTGGCGATCCCTTCGACTCTAGCCCTGACTCTGCTCGTCTTTTACCTCGCAGGGTTTACGCTCAACCGTATCACGCTGTTCGCGCTGATATTTTCGATAGGTATTCTGGTCGATGACGCAATTGTCGTGGTCGAAAATATCACCCGCCATTTGCATCTTCCGCAGAACAAAGGACGTCACTGGGCAAAGATCGCGGTCGATGCCGTCTCCGAGGTCGGCAACCCGACTATTCTCGCCACCTGGGCGGTTATTGCGGCGGTATTGCCGATGGCGTTTGTCGGCGGTCTGATGGGGCCATACATGCGGCCGATCCCGATAGGCGCAACCGCCGCGATGCTTTTCTCTCTCGTGGTCGCGTTCATCGTGACGCCGTGGGCGGCAGTCCGTGTGCTCAAATGGGGTTCGGCGAAGCAGCATATTGTACATGACCAGGCGAATGAGGATTGGACCACCCGGGCCTACCTTCGCCAGATGACAAAGCTGATCACCAAGCAAAAAACCCGAGCAATCTATATTGGCAAAATCACCGTTCTGCTCCTTCTGGGGTTGGGGACAGTCGCGATCGGCTGGGTACAGGTCAAGATGCTGCCGTTCGACAACAAAAACGAATTCCAGGTGATCATCAATATGCCGGAGGGAAGCTCGCTCGAAGAGACCGTGCAGGCCTCACGCGAGATCGCATCCTCGATCGCTAAAGAATCCGAAGTGACCGACTATCAGATCTACGCCGGGACCGCGTCACCCTTCAATTTCAACGGTCTGGTGCGACATTACTTCATGCGGCGCGGTTCATACTCGGCGGACATTCAGGTCAATCTGCTCGGCAAATCCGAGCGCTCTGATCAGTCGCATGATATCGCCAAGCGGGTCCGTCCACGTGTGGATGATATCGCCAAGAAGTACAACGCTGCCGTTGCGATCGCCGAAGTACCACCCGGCCCACCGGTATTGCAGACACTGGTCGCGGAGATATATGGCCCGACCGATTCCACTCGCACCGCTCTTTCACGCAAGGTCGAAGAGATTTTCAAGTCGACTCCCGGTGTCGTCGATGTCGACGCGTACGAGGAGGCCGACCAACGGAAACTGACCTTCACGATAGACCATGAAAAGGCCGCGCTACACGGCATCACCGCCGAAATGATCGCGCAGACCGTCAAACTCTCGGTCAACGGATTGCAGGTCGATATAGCGCATCGCGATAATGAGCG
>JAYRFH010000267.1:0-4537 GCA_041908405.1 Candidatus Zixiibacteriota bacterium | reverse complement strand
CTCTGGACCGGTCAGACAGTAGAGCTCGAGAAAGTTTATAAGACCGTTTACAAGTCCAAGCCATCCTTCAAGCCATGAATGACTCGAAGTTGGGACATATCTGGCTGATCGGTTTTTCAGGTTCCGGAAAGTCGACAATCGGCCCGAAGCTGGCAATCTTAATGAAGCGACCATTCTTCGATACAGACACGATGATCGAACGACTGGAACGGCGGACTATCGCGGCAGTCTTCTCCGAAGAAGGGGAGAAGTATTTCCGGCGCAGGGAACGCGAGCTGATTGCGTCACTCGCACGACACAGGAAACCAGCGGTGATCGCGCTCGGAGGTGGAGCCTTTAAGTCTCCCGCCAATAGGAAGCTAGTCCAGTGCTGCGGTCACTCGATTTACCTGAAACTCTCCGCGACGGCGATCTACAAACGACTATCCGCTTCAAGCGACCGTCCTCTATTACAGGTTAGGCCCAAAAGTGGCGAAACGCTAAGGCAGGCTCGTATGCGGAGAATCACCACACTTCTGTCCAAACGTACTAAAATCTATGAAAAGGCTGATATGACAGTTTCCGTATCATCGGGGACTCCCTCTCAAATCGCAGAACGGATTGTCGCGAAAGTAAGGTTACACAATGGCTGATGTCATAGTAAGCACGGCATCTGGCCGTTACCCGATTCTGGTCGGTAACAACATCGCGAGCCGACTCGCTACTCAGTTGGAGAAACATACTGGCGGAAATCGACTTTTCCTTATAGCCGACGCCAATTTCCATGCGCTGCATGGTGAGCGGATGATCAGGTCGATCAAACGAAGTCCCAAGAATACCGAAGTGTTTGTTCTTCCGTCAGGTGAGCAGCAGAAGAATCAGAAAACCGTCTCGGCCATTCAGGATCACCTGCTGGGAAATCGTATCTCCCGTTCGGACTTCATCCTGGCGGTCGGCGGCGGGGTAACTACTGATATAGTTGGCTATGTTGCCGCGACCACCCTCCGCGGTATCCGCTGGGGGGCTGTTCCGACCACTCTGTTAGGCATGGTCGATGCCGCTATTGGCGGAAAGACCGGCATCAATCACGCACACGGCAAGAATCTTATCGGTGCCATCTGGCAACCGTCATTCGTTGTTTGCGACCAACAATATCTGCAGACTCTGCCGATTCGCCATCTTATAGCCGGATTCGGCGAGATTCTCAAGTATGCCGGACTGGTTGGCGGTCCCATGGTTGGTCGGGTGAAGCGCTTGATTGATGGCGGTGTTGGACTCTCCGACTGGTCACGAGTGATAGGCGAGTCCGCCCGCTACAAGGCCGCCATCGTTTCGAAAGATGAGCGTGAGGAAGGGATTCGCGCTTACCTGAATCTTGGCCATACGTTTGGTCACGCCATTGAGCGTTCTCTAGGGTATGGCAAGTTATTGCATGGCGAAGCTGTGATAGTGGGGCTCCTCGGCGCCATCTGTCTCAGTATGCTCGTAAACCCAAAGGGAGCCGGAGCGCTAAAGGACTACTACCGTCTGGCACTCAGTTCGACCGAGATACTTCCGAAATATAGAGTAGACAGCAAATCAGTTCTCGAGGGCATGGCAGTCGACAAAAAGCGCAAAGATCAGGAACTCAGGTTCGTCTTACTCAAACGACTCGGCGAGCCATACATAGCCACCGGGATATCCAGGGAGTTGATCGAATTTGCGGTTGAACAGATGATCGCCGACTTCAACGATTACGGAGGAAAATATGCCCCGCGTACTGGTCGTTAATGGTCCCAATCTCAATCTACTCGGCACGCGCGAGCCCGAGGTCTACGGCACAGATACCCTGGAGACTCTGAATAAACGGTTAAGCGAATTAGCCAAAGAGATCGGCCTGGAGCTGTCGTTCTTCCAGTCCAACCACGAAGGGGAGATCATCGATTTCATCCACAAGGAATCCTCCGGCGCGATCGGATTGATCATTAATCCCGGTGCCCTGACCCATTACAGCATCGGGATTCGCGATGCTATCACGTCGGTGAACATCGAGGCAATCGAGGTTCATCTCTCCAATATCGCGGCGCGCGAGGAGTTTCGGACGAGGTCATTGACCGCTCCGGTCTGTCGAGGGCAGATATCCGGGTTCGGCTTCTATGGCTACGCCATGGCGCTGTCCTACTTTTCGGATGCCGTAACGCGAAAGAGCTGAACGGCCGTTCAGTCTCACTTTTGGCCGAAATCGCTTGTCAGACAGGTTGGTTTCTCCTGATATTCGACCCTTGGTCAAACTATAAGACCGGGCGATCAGCAGACTAATGAAACCGACACCTTCCATTACCTCCGGCCCCATTGTCAAAACGATCTTTTCTCTGGCTATGCCGGTGATCCTCGGCATGGTGATGGAGATCGCTCTATCGGTTGTCAACTTTTTTTGGGTCGGCAAGCTTGGACCCGCGGCTCAGGACGCGGTTACATCCTCGATGGTCCTTCATTGGGTCATCTTTTCAACTCTCTCGATTGTCACCATTGGTGTGACCGCATTGGTATCGCGGCATATCGGGGCGAAGGAACCGGAGCAGGCGAGTTTCTACGTGACCCAGGCTATCTGGCTTGCGCTCGCCATTGCTGTTGTGCTGACCTCGGCCGGACTCCTGCTTGGCCCGTTACTTCTTCAGTTCATGGATACCGGCCCGGAGACGATGAAGCTGGCGTTGCCGTACCTGAGGATCTTCTTCTTCACTGCTATATTCTTCGCACTGTTTGACACAATTGCCGCTACATTTCGCGCGGCTGGTGATACCAAGACACCGATGGTCGTGGCGTCGCTGACTATCGCGCTTAATATCCTGCTGGACTATTTGCTGATATTCGGGATTGGGCCGTTCCCTGAACTGGGCGTCCCCGGCGCGGCGCTTGGAACTCTCATTTCAACCATTGTTGCGGCATCGATATTCGTTGTCCTACTGCTCCGCGGGAAGGCGGGTTTTCCGGTTCCGCTTGTTTTTCGAGCCATGCCGGACTTTGGCGCTATCTTCAAGATCGCCAAGATCGGCCTCCCGATGGCAACCCAGCAGCTCATATTCATTGCCGTCTATTGGTTCTTGATACGAGTGGTACACCAGTTCGGCGAACCGGCGGGCGCGGCGATGGGAATCGGGAACCGCATGGAGTCGATCTCGTATCTGACCTGCGCCGGGTTTGCGATGGCCGCTTCGACCATGGTCGGGCAGAACTTGGGCGCGGGAAACCCTGACCGTGCGGCTAAGTGCGCCTGGGGCTCGGTCGGAATCGCCGTGGCGTTCACCACTGCCATGGGAGCAATCTTTGTCATCTTCCCGGACCTGATAGTCTCCATCTTTACTGATGACAATCAGGTTCATACAATCGCCGCCGACTACCTTATCATTCTTGGACTTTCCCAGATGACCATGGCGCTGGAAATAGTACTCGAGGGAGCCTTCAGCGGGGCAGGTGATACTATTCCGCCGATGATCGTGCTTATCCCCGGTGCGGTGGTCCGTGTGCCGCTAGCCTACTACTTGGCGTTCGATTTGAACTGGGGGATCAACGGTGTCTGGTGGACGCTGACCATTACCACCACCATCAAGGCACTTATTCTGGCTTACTGGTTCGGTCGGGGTCGCTGGAAACTTCGCAAGCTGTAGTCCCGGTTGAATTTATTTGATTTCGGCCAAGCTCGGCGGCATATTGGTCGCATGATCGGCCTGCATATCGAGCTTAACGAACATACGCACTATGCGCGCGGTGGACATCCCGAGAATGTCGCCCGCTTGAAACCGATCATGCAGTGGTTCCAGGAAGAATCACAAGCGGGGAGATTCGAGCGTTTTCCGGTCAGTTCGCATGGTCGCGACCCGATCTATAGGGTCCACAGCCGACAGTACATAGACTTTCTTATTCACGCGTGCGAATCTGGAGCCGGACATCTCGATCCGGATACCTACGTCACTCCGACTAGCTTTGATTCAGCGATCAGGGCGGTCGATGCCGCACTCTCTGCGGTCGACCAGGTCATGTCGGAAGAACTAACATCTGCATTCCTTTTGGTTCGGCCTCCGGGGCACCATGCCGAGCATGATCGCGCCATGGGGTTCTGTCTGCTCAACAATACCGCCATCGCGGCGCAATACCTCATCGACCGGTATGGCCTCGAGCGGGTTGGAATTATCGACTTTGATGTGCACCACGGTAACGGAACGCAGCATATCTTTTACGACCGATCGGATATCTTTTTCGCGTCCACGCACCATTACCCCTTTTATCCGGGAACCGGAAGCAAGGCCGAGACAGGCACTGGAGCAGGGAAGGGGTTCACGCTAAACGTACCTCTCACTGCCGGCTCCGGCGACAAGCAGATACTCGCCGCGTTTGAGAATGAGATAATTCCCGCACTGACAAAGTTCTCTCCTCAATTCATTCTCGTCTCCGCGGGCTTCGATGCTCACCATCTGGACCCAATCGGTGGACTACAGGTGACGGGCCACGGCTTCCGGCAGATCGGAACAATGATCCGGTCTCTTGCCGGCGAGTTATGCAACGGTCGGGCAGTTTCCCT
>JAYRFH010000266.1:0-1620 GCA_041908405.1 Candidatus Zixiibacteriota bacterium | reverse complement strand
TCCATTCCTTCCTGTTCACCCGATCCGACGTGCGATCCGGGATGAACCACCAGGTTCGGAATCTTAAGCATCGCGCACCGCTCCATCTCGAGCTTGAACGACTCGTACGACTTGACATTAAGATCCTTGTCCGGTGACGCCAGGTTGATCAGGTAGCTGGCATGGGAGCAGGAGACGGTGATTTTGGTCTCCTCGATCGCCTTGAAGAACTTATCCAGTTCATCCTGTTCGATCGGTTTGGCGCGCCACTGGCTGTTCGCTTTGTTGAACATCTGGATAGTATCGCAGGTCGCTTTCTGCCCGCGATAGATGGCGTTGAACGCGCCGCCGGCATTTGATTCATGGGCGCCAAGAAGCATACTGTTTCAATCCCTCTGTGAGTTGATTCGACTTCCCCTAAAGATACAGCCCGTCCATCGGTCAGGCAAGGCCGGCCGCGCAAAAAGAGACACAGCGACTCTATTATTACTGCTCAGCGCGGATTGAGGGCCAGGAATTTCGGCTCGGTCATATCCTCAATGGCGTAACGGACCCCTTCGCGCCCCAGCCCCGAACTCTTCACGCCGCCATACGGCATATGGTCAACCCGGTAGGTGGAGACATCATTAATAACCACGCCACCGGTCTCGATCCGCTTGAACCCGTACATAATGTCATTCATACGGTTGGTAAAAACCCCGGCCTGTAGTCCAAAGGAGGAGTCATTGACCATCGCTACTGCTTCAGCAAATGTCTTGTACGAGGAAATAACCGCCACCGGCGCAAACAGCTCATTCCGACAGACCGCCATATTGGGCGTGACATTAGAAAGCACCGTTGGCTCGAGTTGCAGTCGACTCCCTTTGCCGCCGCAGAGAACTTTCGCGCCCGCCTTGACTGCCTGCTCTATCCAGTCAAGCGTTCGACTGACCGCCTGCGAGTCGACCAATGTCCCTATATCGGTCGATGGATCCATCGGATCGCCGACCTTCAACTTCGCTATCTTCTCGAGAAACAGCGAAGTGAATGTTTCTTTTACGGACTCCTGCACAAAGATCCGCTGAACCGAAATACATGATTGTCCCGCCACGCCGAACGCGCCGAAGAGAAGCCGCGTAGTCGCGAAATCGAGATCCGCATCATCGGCGACTATAACGCCAGCATTCCCACCCAATTCGAGCACTACCGGTTTCTGCCCGGAGTTCGCCTTTATCCACCAGCCTATCTCAGCCGACCCGGTGAACGTGATCAGCTTGACCCGATCATCTGTAAGCAGGGGGGAGGCATCGGAGGCCGAGCCAGGAAGTATCGATATCGCGCCCTTGGGATATTCTACCTGCTCAATTAGTTCAGCCAGCATCAGCGCGATGATCGGCGTTTTGGAGGCTGGTTTCAGGACGATCGTATTCCCCGACGCTATCGCCGGACCGATCTTGTGTGCTACCAGATTGAGCGGAAAATTGAACGGCGTTATTCCCGCGATGACGCCCCGCGGGAAACGCTTCGCCAGACCGAATCGCCCTTCCGAGCCGGGGATCCAGTCGAGGTCGATGATCTCGCCGCCGACTCGCTTGGCTTCCTCCGCCGAGGTCTTGAACAACGCGATCGCGCGGCTGACTTCAACGCGTGACTCTTTGATAG
>JAYRFH010000265.1:0-7243 GCA_041908405.1 Candidatus Zixiibacteriota bacterium | reverse complement strand
GTCACCTTGTATTCGATATCCACATCGCCGCTCGGCAAGTCGATCGGCGTCGGCTCAACATTCGAGAAATAATTCAGCGCCATGGCGTCACGCACAGAGCGTATCAACAGCGAGCGGCTGAACGTCTGCCCCGGAAGGGTCGAAAGCTCTCTCCGGATGACTTTATCCTTAGTCTTGGTATTTCCGACGATTCGGACGAGGTTGATATGAGACGGTAATCCTTCAGTGATGTCGTAGGAGATATCGAGTAGAGAGTCTGCCCGGGTCGATTTCTCGTCATTGACCCGAATATGCAAATGACCTATCTCTTGATAGGTCGTGTAGATCTCCATCAGGGATTCGTCATACTTCTCCGCGTCGAATACTTCGCCGGGAGTATGCTTCAGCGCCTTTTTCAGCACTTCAGTCTTGAGGACGGAGTTCCCTTTGAAAGTCGACTCACCGAAGTAGTACCTCGGTCCCTCGTAGACGTCCAGATAGATCGTCATGCGACTGACGGCGGTGTCGATAGTCATGGAATCCGAAATCAGGTACGCGTCGATATACCCCCGCTTTTGATATTCGTCGATGATCTTGGTTTTGTCTTCCTCGTATTTCTCCTCGGCATAATCGGAACTCTTGAGGAAGCCGCGCTTGCGGTTGCGCATTTTGCCGATCAATTCGTTAGCCGGGACATCCTTATTTCCGGTCAGCACCACATTTTCGACCTTCACCTTGGAGCGTTCGTCCACCTGGTACGTCAGGGTCGCCTCGGTCGAATCCGCATTGTAAGTCAGCGTGTGGGTGACTGATGCCTGGAAGTATCCCTTGTCGCCATACATCTTGCGTATCTGTTCCGCCTTTTCGTGAACCAGATATGGCGAAATGTATCCCCCAACCCCGAGTTTGAGCTTCTCGTTCAGCTCCTTGGCATTAAATTTCTTGTTACCGGAATAGGTCAGGCCGGCGAGCTTGGGAAGTTCTTTAACGATGATGAAAAGCTTCACCCCACCGGTGACTTCCTGCGCCTCAATCCTGACATCGGAGAAGATCCCCAATCCATAGAGACGACGCATCGTTTCCTGGATGATGGTGATATTGATGGGAGAGCCCTTATCGATCTTGGAGACGCCAAGGATAAGGGAAGGAACGGTAATGCGGTTGCCGACTACTTCGACATCAACAACCTTCGGCCCTTCCTGGGCGACTACCGGCGAGAATATCCCGGCCAGCAGCACCAGCGACAGGAGAGCTGTCCATGCTCGTACGCGCCTAAAATCAGACAAGTCGTTTAGCTCTTCGGACTAACGATCTTATTAACCTTGATCTCGGTGTAATCCTGACGGTGCCCCGCAGTGCGACGATACTTCGTACGGCGTTTGTACTTGAATGTGAACAGCTTTTCGCCGCGTGTCTGCTCAACAACTTCGGCTTCAACTTTGGCGCCAGAGACAAACGGGGTACCGATCACCGATGCACCGTCCGCACTCACGAGCAGTACATCGCTGATACTCAGCCGATCACCCTGCTTGGCCGCCTGGCGAGGAACCCGGATCACCGCACCCTCTTCGGCGCGATACTGAAAGCCGGCGAGCTGAAAAATAGCGTACATCAAAATCCTCCACAGGTGATTGAAAATGTTACTCCGTTTGGACTTAAGTCTCGCAAAGTAACAGATTCGAAAGCCAAGTCAAGGGCTTTTTTGACAGCCGGCCGACCTTCGGCCGCCATCCTTCCCCACTTACACCCCCCTCCGACAGTTTGGTTCCCAACAACTTAGCGGCCTCAACCCTCCAGATACAGAAAGTGAGTGCTCCCGGAAGGTAATCTTGGCTATATTGCCGCCACTCGACGTAAAACAGGGACCTATGAACAGCAAGATAATCAAAGCATCGATTCCGCCGCCCGCCCCGTTCCAACTGCACGCCAATTTTGAGCCGAAAGGAGACCAGCCTCAGGCCATTGCCGAACTCTTGGACGGACTGCGTTCAGGTCGCAAACACCAGACTCTGCTTGGGGTGACCGGCTCGGGCAAAACCTTCACCATCGCTAATGTCATCGCTCAGTATGGCAAACCGGCGTTGGTCATTTCGCACAACAAAACACTCGCGGCCCAATTATATGGAGAATTGAAAGCGTTCTTCCCCAAAAACGCTGTCGAGTTCTTTATCAGCTACTACGATTACTATCAGCCGGAAGCATATATCCCGACCACCGATACCTATATCGAAAAAGATACCGCGATGAACGAGGATATTGACCGTCTCCGGCTGAGGGCAACAGCCTCGCTATTGGATCGCGAAGATGTCATTATCGTTGCCTCCGTCTCGTGTATCTACGGCTTGGGTTCGCCGCAGGAGTACAAAAATCAGCTCCTTTTCCTTGAGCGCGGGGTCGAGAGCGATCGGGATGAAGTCATCCGCAAGCTGATTGACATCCACTATAACCGCAACGAACTGGATTTCTCGCGCGGCAATTTCAGGGTACGCGGAGACACTATCGAACTGATCCCTGCCTACTACGAAACGGCGATTCGACTGGAGTTTTTCGGAGATGAGATCGAACGGATCACCGAGGTCGATCCATTGACCGGCGAGATCATCAACGAGCGCCAGAAAATAGCCATTTACCCGGCGAAACACTTTGTAACATCCAAGCCCCAATTGGCTGAGGCGATTGCCGGTATCGAGGTAGAACTGAAGGAGCGCCTTGCCACCTATCGTTCACTCGACAAGTTGCTCGAACTCCAGCGCCTTGACCAGCGGACCCGCTATGACCTGGAGATGCTCCGTGAAGTCGGCTACTGTACGGGCGTAGAGAATTACTCCCGGTACTTGACCGGTCGAAAAGCCGGCGACCGACCGCAATGTTTGATCGATTTCTTTCAGGGGGACTTCGTCACGATCATTGATGAATCGCACCAGTCGATTCCTCAGATTCGCGGAATGTTTGCCGGTGACCGCTCGCGGAAAGAAGTTCTGGTGGAGCATGGATTCCGCCTCCCTTCGGCCTTCGACAACCGCCCGCTCTATTTTGAAGAGTTCGAGGCGCTTCAGAAACAGACTATATACGTCTCTGCCACTCCTGCTGAGTATGAGTTGCAGAAGTGCGAAGGCGTGGTGGTTGACCAAGTGATCCGCCCCACTGGTCTGCTTGACCCGCTTATCACCGTCAAGCCGCTGAGAAGCCAGGTTGATGACCTCTTAGAGCAAGTCCGGCAACGCATTGCGAGGAATGAGCGGGTTCTGGTCACTACCCTCACCAAGCGGATGTCCGAGGATTTGACAGACTATCTGGACAAAATGGGGATTCGCGTGCGCTATCTCCACTCCGAGATCGACTCGATCGAGCGTACCAGCATTATTCGTGACTTGCGGCTGGCGGAATTTGATGTTCTCGTTGGCGTCAATTTGTTGCGTGAAGGATTAGACCTTCCGGAGGTCTCGCTCGTCGCTATATTGGATGCCGACAAAGAGGGGTTCCTTCGGTCAGAGCGTTCACTGGTTCAGACCGCGGGACGTGCCGCGCGAAACAAGGATGGCGAGGTGATCTTCTACGCCGACAAGGTGACCGACTCGATGCGCAAAGCCATCGAAGAGACCAACCGTCGTCGAGCGAAACAGATCGCCTATAATGAACAACACGGCATCAATCCGGAGACGATCTTCAAGACACGCGACGAGATCATCCGGACCACCCTCTTTGCCGACAGCAAAACTTTTGAAGAAGAGAAGAAATTCGAGAAGCCGGACCATTTCTCGCTCATGTCCATGGAAGACCAACTGGGCTTCATGGCCAAGGCGATGAAACAGGCGGCGGAGAATCTTGATTTCGAGACGGCCATCGCGATTCGCGATGAAATGAATCAGCTCCGCAAAGAGCGAAAACACGGCATCAAACGAAAACGGCGCTAAATATGCTCAGACTCCCCTTGTCCCAAATGTTGTTCTTGTTGGTTGCGCTCGTCCTCACTCTTAGTGGATGCAAGGAACAGGATGTGCCGTATGTCATCGATGAAAACGAGATCGAGCGATATATTCTCGAGACCGAACAGGGGCAGGAGCTGTTCCGAACAGAAGGGTTGATTGCTACCAATCCGTATATCCTTCCGGCCGACAGCGCCACGTACAAGGATTCTGTTCTATCCCACTCGCGCATCACAACAGTCACGCTTGCGGACGGTCTGTACGATTATCCTAATCTCGGCCTTATCGCCGAGGCACTAGCGCGGGTCGTCGACACGTATCTCGTGCGGACCGTGAGAATCAAGGGGAACGACACGCTTACGACTGACAACAAGCGCGGCTTCGTCCGGTACGGACATTTCCTCAAGTTGGGAAGCGACGCACAAGAGTATGTCGGGTGGGTTCTGTACGGATTCAACGGGTTCGGGAATCAATCCGGTGATGAGTTGAGTATTCGACTGGCCTGGCCCGGCATGTCGCTGACCTACTTCGACCATCGTTATTACCCAAACCTACTGAGAGATAGTCTTCTCCAGTTATTGGGGCCGGGCTACGTAAAGTTGACCGACATGCGAGAGGCGCAGGCCGCGTACAATATCTCTGCGGAAATCCGGAATCGCTTCCGCCTGGTGCTTACCAGCGAGGGACCCGGCGGGACGTGGGTGAACTCGGCCATGTCAGCCACGACCACGGCCAATCTGTTCCGCGATACCGTGCAGGCGCCGACACCGGCTAACCGGCTCTACAACCTGATCGTGCTACATATGTTGGGTGATTCAACCAGCCGAACCGGACGAACCGGCGTTTTTCTCCCCTACCGATTGCCGTAGCTAAGCTTCGGGCTCAACCGGTACTTCGTCATCACCCCGATGCAATAAACGATCATCCAGGATCGCTTTGACAGGCGTCAATACGCCCTGCAGTACGGTCGTCTGTTCTACGGTCGTGCGGGCACCTGGCACTATCACCATCGCGACCACCATTATCAATGCCGCGACCACGAGAAATATTCCAAGACTGCAGACAGACCCCAGAACAGAGTTGACAACCCCGACTGGCGATTGCTTGACCTTGTCGGTGACCCATCGCCCGATCCACTTGGTCAGCCAAATGGAGAGCAGAAAGATGATGAGAAATGAAACCGCGATGGTGATCGGTTTGCTGACGATCCGATAGCTTAGCAATTCGGCGAGATCCGCTGAAAACCGCGCAGCAAGCGCAAATCCAACGAAGCTCGAGACTAACCAGACCGCTTGACTCAACAGCCCGCGCTTGTAACCGGCGTAAATCGCCGCTATAGCGCACATAACAAAGACTATATCGAGCAGGAGTGGGCTCATACGATGTGCAAAACCTTACATCAGCGAATAGCCGCCATCGACGATCACGGTCTGTCCAGTGATCCAGGATGCCTGCGGGCTGGCCATGAAAACAACGACATCCGCGACCTCGTCCGGTGTGCCGATCCGCTTGAAGGGTGTCCGATCGGACACTTCCTTCTTCATCTGCTCGTAATTTGGGAACACTTTGAGGGCGCTGGTGTCGATAAAACCACCGGAAACGCAATTCACGGTAATGTGACGAGACGCCAACTCGATCGCCATGTACTTGACCATGTTTTCGATCGCCGCCTTGGAAACACCGATAGCCGCATACCCCGGGATATAGCGAATCGATCCGAGCGATGAGAGTGTTACTATCCGGCTGTGGTCAGGCATGATCGGCGACGCCAACTGCACGCAGTTGAGAAACGCGCGCGCGTTGGTGTGCATCGAAAGATCCCACGCCTTGTCGTCAATCTCCAACATCGATGTATAGAGACCAAGCGCGGCGTTGGATATCAGGATGTCGAGTTTGCCGAATTTCGACTTGATACCGTCAAAGATGGCCGGTATCTGGTCGTGATTTCCCATATTGGCGCGATGCGCGTAGCATTCGACACCGTACGATTTGATCTTCTCGACCGCCTCATTCGCCGATTGGCGACTGCGAAAATAGCTGATGACGACATCGGCTCCCCGTTTAGCCAATCGCTCGGCTACGGCCAGACCGATGCCGCGAGTTCCCCCGGTTACAAACGCTACTTTACCTTTCATATCCTTGGCAACCCTCCTGGTCCATAGCCGCACATTTCGTGCGGTTTAGATCTCATATCCGCCGGACTGGCTCTCCAGCTCCTCCGCCAATGACTCCAAGTCGATCGGCGAGAAGTCAGTGCCGAACACTTCGCCGTATTTCTCGAGCAAAGTGCGGCGGAATTGATCCATATCCACCGGCTTTTTCAGTAGCCGCTTGGCTGATGTCATCACTTTGGCATTCAGACCGCACGGATTGATCTTGTTGAATTCGGTCAGTTTGGTATTCAGATTGATCGCCGCGCCGTGATAGGTTATCCACTGCTTGACCGCGATCCCTATCGACGCGATTTTCTTCTTTCCAACCCAGACACCAGTGTTCTCAACCCCGCGTTCGGCCTTGATGCCGTATTCCGCCAGAGCGCGGATGATCCCCTCCTGGACATCATCCATGAATTTGTGAAGGTCTCTCCCTCGCCTGGTCAGATTAAAGACAAAATAGACTACAAGCTGGCCCGGACCATGGAAGGTCACATCGCCACCACGTTCAATGAAATACGGAGTGATCTCAGAATCTTTGAAATTTTCGTCATGCCCGTCACGTCCGACGGTGATGACCGGCGGATGCTCCAGCAGCATCATCGTGTCGCGCGCCAGCCCCTGCTGGCGCATCTTCACCAACCCATGTTGCCATTCCAGCGCTCGCTCATAGTCGACCGTCCCGGCCTGCAGCACCCAGCCGAGCAACTTTTCCTGGGCAACGGTGACCATTAACGCAGGTGTACCAGCAAGGAGGTCGGGTCAGCCAGGAATCCATGCACTCGATGCAGGAACTGCACCGCGGTGTGACCGTCGATCAGGCGGTGATCGAACGACATCCCGAATGATGAGATATCGCGGATCACGATCTGATCGTTCACCACCCACGGCCGCTTGTTGATCATATGGATACCAAGGATAGCCACCTGTGGCTGCGCAATGATCGGCGTCGAGGCCGTCGCGCCAAACATCCCAGCGTTGGTCAACGAGAATGTGCCATCGGCGACATCATCCGGCTTCAGACGATTTGTGCGGGCCTTCTCACCAAGAGAGTTGATCTCGACAGCGATCTCAACGATCGACTTCTTATCGGCGTCCTTGATAACCGGCACGATCAATCCCTCGTCGCGGGCCACGGCAATACCGATATTGTAGTAATTCTTGACGATGATCTCTTTTTCGGTC
>JAYRFH010000264.1:0-12800 GCA_041908405.1 Candidatus Zixiibacteriota bacterium | reverse complement strand
CATGGGCTGGGACTGATAGAAGAGCAGTTGGAAAAGGTTAAGGTCGCGTAGGCGGAAGATATCCGACTCGCAATCGTGAATCTCACCATGAATGGTGGGGTACGGTGCTACTGCTGCTGAAGGCAGAGCGCCTTGATGTGAAGAAAAACGTGTTTTTATACAGGAGTCATTCATGCCTCTGAATCCCGAAGAAGTCTCATCGGTAATTCGAAAAGAGATCGAACGGTATGAGACGAAACTCGAAATGGAGTCGGTGGGAACCGTGCTCCAGGTCGGTGACGGGATCGCCCGTATCTGGGGTCTTGAAGATGTCCAGATGTCTGAGTTGATCCAGTTCCCCGGCGATGTGTACGGGCTGGTGCTCAACCTAGAAGCGGACAATGTCGGCGCCGCGATCTTCGGTTCTGATACCAAGATTAAGGAAGGTGATACGGTCCGCCGGACCGGTCGCGTTGCCTCGGTGCCGGTCGGCGATGCCTTGATCGGTCGCGTGGTCAATCCGCTCGGTCAGCCGCTCGATGGCAAAGGGCCGATCGTGACCGACAAGTTCCGCATTATTGAAGGGCGTGCCCCGTCCGTGATCGAACGTCAGCCGGTGAAAGAGCCGCTGCAGACCGGGCTCAAGGCGATTGACTCGATGATCCCGATCGGTCGTGGTCAGCGTGAACTGATCATTGGTGACCGCCAGACCGGTAAAACCGCGGTGGCGATCGATACGATCATCAACCAACGCGGTCAGAACGTGATATGTGTGTATGTCGCGGTTGGCCAGAAGCAGTCGACGATTGCGCAGGTCGTGGAGATCCTGCGCAAACATGGCGCGATGGATTACACCATCGTGGTCAGCGCGACCGCGACTGACCCGGCTCCACTCCAGTATATCGCACCGTACGCCGGATGCGCGATGGGCGAAGAGTTCATGTACAACGGCAAGCACGTGTTGTGTGTGTACGACGACTTGTCCAAGCAGGCCCAGGCGTATCGTCAGCTTTCGCTCCTGCTCCGCCGCCCGCCGGGCCGCGAAGCGTATCCAGGTGACATTTTCTACTGTCACTCCCGTCTGCTGGAACGTTCGGCCAAGCTCTCCGATGAACTCGGCGGCGGGTCATTGACCGCGCTCCCGATCATCGAAACGCAGGCCGGCGACGTCTCAGCGTACATTCCGACTAACGTGATCTCGATCACCGATGGCCAGATCTTCCTCGAGGCAGAACTGTTCTACTCGGGTGTCCGTCCAGCTATTAACGTCGGTATCTCGGTATCGCGAGTCGGCGGTAACGCGCAGACAAAGATGATGAAGCAGGTGGCTGGTTCACTCAAACTTGACCTTGCCCAGTTCCGCGAACTGGCGGCGTTTACGCAGTTCGGTTCGGATCTCGACGAAGGAACCCGCAAGCAGTTGAACCGCGGTGAGAAAATGGTCGAACTGCTCAAGCAGGGTCAGTATGTCCCGATGCACGCGGCCAAGCAGGTGATAATCATCTGGGCCGGCGCGCGCGGCTATCTGGATGACCTTTCAACCGCGGCAATATTGAAATTTGAAGAAGAGTTCTTCGCGTTTTGTGATAAGAGTTATCCGGATATCGAGCCGACCCTGACCAAAGAGAAGATCATCTCCGAGGCGACCGAGGCGAAGTTGAAGGATGCAGTGACGAAGTTTAAGGCGCAATTCAAAGCGTAAGGATACGAGTCTGACGCATGGCAACATTACGCGCAGTTAAAAAACGTATCCGGACGGTGCGCTCGACGCGACGCATCACCAAAGCGATGGAGATGGTGGCGGCGGCGAAACTTCGACGCGCCCAACAGCGGGTGGAGCAGGCGAAACCGTACGCTTACAAGCTGGATGAGATGCTATCGCATCTCGCCGCGGGGGCGACCGGAGAGATCTCTCATCCGTATTTCGAGGAGCGACCGGTGAAGAAAACCACTCTGGTAGTGGTGACATCGGATCGCGGCCTGGCGGGTTCGTTCAACGCAAACGTCATTCGCAAAGCGGATCAGTGGCTGGCGCAACATGAGGGGGATGTTGAGTTAGTGACGATCGGAAAACGCGGCAACGATTATTACAAGCGCCGTCGCTGGCCGATCCTTCAGTTCTTTGGCGACTGGGCCGGAGTGCTCAATTACGACAAAGCGCGTCAGATAACATCGTTGCTGACGGAGCGATTTGTCGCCGGCGGCACCGATCGGATCGTGCTGATCTACACTCGCTTTTTGTCGATGGTCCGCTATCAGATCGTCACCGAGCAATATTTGCCGGTGTCCCGCCCGCACGTGGACGACAGGACCGGCGGAAGTGAGTACATTTTCGAGCCGTCGCCCGAAGAGATCTATGCCGCGCTGATGCCCGGGTATGCTACCACCAAGATGGTGACGGCATTGACCGAGTCATTCGCGTCGGAGCATGGAAGCCGAATGATCGCCATGGGGGCGGCCACGAAGAATGCCGGTGAGATGATAAATTCGTTGACACTTGATTACAATAAGGCGCGACAGGCGCAGATCACCAAGGAACTGCTCGAAGTGGTCTCCGGCGCGGAAGCGCTCAAGGGTTAGAGAAGAGTTTTTTGAACATATGTGTGGAGTGACCGAATGGCTGAGAATATTGGCAAGGTAGTTCAGGTGATCGGGCCGACGGTTGACTGCGAGTTTCCCTCGGAGTCACTGCCGAACATCCTGAATGCCATCAAGATCAAGAACGAGACGACCAAGGAAGACCTGACGGTAGAGGTCGCTATTCATATTGGCGACAATATCGTTCGGTGTGTCGCGCTCGCGTCGACGGATGGTCTGGTGCGTGGCATGAAAGCGGTTGACACTGGCGCGCCGATCTCGGTGCCGGTCGGCGAAACGTCGTTGGGACGTCTGTTCAATCTGTTGGGGGATCCGATCGATCTCAAGACGCCACTGCCGAACAACGTCAAGCGTCTCCCGATCCACCGACAGGCGCCGAATTTCGACGAACAGGTCACTTCGGTTGAGATGTTTGAGACCGGGATCAAGGTGATCGATCTACTCGAACCGTATTCCAAGGGTGGAAAGGTCGGGCTCTTCGGTGGCGCCGGTGTCGGCAAGACGGTCGTTATTCAGGAGCTGATCCATAATATCGCGACCGAGCACGGTGGTTACTCCGTTTTCTGCGGCGTGGGTGAACGTACCCGCGAAGGAAACGATCTTTATCGAGAAATGAACGAGTCCGGCGTTATTTCCAAGACCGCTCTGGTCTTCGGACAGATGAACGAGCCGCCGGGCGCGCGACTTCGCGTTGCTCTGACCGGACTTACCATGGCTGAATATTTCCGCGATGAAGAAGGGCAGGACGTGCTCCTCTTCATTGACAACATCTTCCGCTTCGTGCAGGCGGGCTCAGAAGTGTCGGCTCTTCTCGGTCGTATGCCGTCGGCGGTAGGTTACCAGCCGACCCTGGGTACTGAGATGGGTGCTCTTCAGGAGCGTATCACGTCGACCAAATCAGGCTCGATCACCTCGGTGCAGGCGATCTACGTACCTGCCGACGACTTGACGGACCCTGCGCCGGCGACCACGTTCGCGCACCTTGACGCAACGACCGTGTTGTCGCGTCAGATCGCGGAGCTGGGTATTTATCCGGCCGTTGACCCGCTCGATTCAACTTCGCGAATTCTCGACCCGCTTATCGTCGGGCAGGATCACTACCGCGTCGCTCGCGGTGTGCAGCGCATTCTGCAGCGTTACAAAGATCTACAGGACATTATCGCCATCCTTGGAATTGATGAACTCTCCGAGGATGACAAGCAGATCGTACAGCGCGCGCGCAAGATCCAGCGCTTCCTGTCCCAGCCGTTCTTTGTCGCCGAGGTCTTTACCGGCAAGGCCGGCAAGTATGTCAAGGCGCAGGATACGATCCGCGGCTTTGATGAATTGATCTCCGGCAAACTCGATCATATTCCCGAGCAGTTCTTCTTCATGGTCGGCGGAATAGATGAAGTGCTCGAGAGCTACGAAAAGAGCAAGAAGTAAGCATGTTCCGATTATCAATCGTCACACCGGAACAGGTTGAATACGAGGGAGACGTCAAGAGTTTGACGGCTCCCGGTTCGGACGGGTATCTTGGTGTTCTGTCACATCACGCACCGCTTATCACGGCATTGAAGCCCGGAAAGATAGAGTTTCGGGACAACAGTGATTTGTTGCATGTGCTGGCGGTGTCCAATGGGTTCCTTGAAGTATCGAACAACAAGGCGACCATTCTGGCGGATGCGGTGGAAGACTGCAACGAGATAGATATTGAGCGCGCCCGCGCCGCATATGAGCGAAACAAGGCGCGTCTCGTTTCGGCCGAAAAGGGAGAGACGGATATCGATCTCCCATCGGTACGCGCCGCACTCGACCGAGCGGCCAATCGGATCAGGATCTACAAAGACACCCACAAGTAGAACCTGTTGACGTATAAAGAGTGGACTGAGCATTGGGCGCTTGACGGCGCCCAATTGTGTTAAGGAGGGGGAAATTGGGGAGACCTGATAGGGCGGGCGCCAGAAGGGCGCCATGTATTTGAGATAACTTGTTGGCGGGTAGGCGGTTGACAATACCTTTTCGGCTTGACTTCCCCGGCCATTGTAGATATTTTGTGAGACTATGATTGTCGATTTACGGGAATTTGAACGATTCCCCGCAACCACAATCCTGGAGGCAGCACCCGGCGAGATCGAGCCTTTTGCGCCCGAGGTCGCCCAGGTGAACTGGGTTCAAACGAAACTGAACCTCCAGATGACCGAACAAGAGTATTTCTGCGCCGGGACCGCGCGAGCGGAAGTTGTTCTGATCTGTTCGCGGTGCGCGCGGGAATACCTGACGGAACTGGAAAACGATACGGACTTTATCATCCGATCGGATGCGTCACCGGTCGAGGCCGAGCGCGATGAGACGGATGACGAAGAGTATGTTTTCTACCACGGCAATGACCTGCGAGTCGATGTGACAGAGCAGGTGCGACAGGCGCTGATCCTGGCGATCGGAATGAAGCCGCTCTGTCAGCCGGATTGCCGGGGATTATGTCCGACCTGCGGCGTGAACTGGAATGAGTCGACCTGTACGTGTACGCATCAGGTGACTGATTCCCGCTGGGACGGATTACGAGATTTGCTGGGCAACAACAACTGAGAGATAGGAAGGAAGAGCTGTCATGCCTCTGCCAAAACGACGACATTCTCGCACGCGTGGGCGCAAGCGCCGGACCGGTTGGAAACTTGAGGTTCCCAACGTGATCTCGTGCGAGCATTGTCACCAGGCGCGTCTGCCGCATCACATCTGTCCCCATTGTGGATACTACGATGGCGCGCAGGTGATCGTCGGTCGCGAATCCTAAACATTTGCACCACCCCTCACAGGAACGTACGAGCAAGGGATTGTCTATTAGATGAGCACACGTGAGACTTGCACCGTCGCACTTGACGTGATGGGGGCCGATGGCGGCCCGCAGGCGATCATTGAAGGCGGGCTTGAAGCGGCTCGTCGACTCGGCGACGCGATCCACGTTCTGTTTGTCGGCCGTCAGGAGCAGATCAAGAAGATCCTTGATCACATCCGTGACCTGCCCAAGAACATCTCCGTGCATCATGCCGAATCCGAAGTGACCATGCACATGGCGGCAACGGACGGCGTGAAGATGCGTGATAGTTCCATCGCGGTCGGTCTGCAGGCGCACAAAAAAGGGATGGCCGACGCGTTCGTTTCACCGGGCAACACCGGCGCCGTGATGGCGACCGCGCTGTTGACCCTGGGCCGCATCGAAGGCGTGAGTCGCCCGGCGATCACCGCCGTCTTTCCCACCAGTTCAAGCCGACCCTGTGTAGTGTTGGATGTCGGCGCGAACGCCGAGTGCAAGCCACAACATCTCGCGCAGTTCGCGGTGATGGGCTCGGTCTATTCATCTATCCTGTTCAATATCGAGGCACCTCGCGTCGGCTTGATGTCGATCGGCGAGGAGCGGTCGAAAGGGAATGAACTGATTTTCGCCGCCCAGCAGCAATTGCTCAAGAGCGAAACAGTCAATTTTGTCGGCAATGTTGAGGGACGAGACGTATTGAACGGAACGGTGGATGTGGCCGTCACCGACGGATTCACCGGCAATGTGCTGCTGAAGTTCGGCGAATCATTGCAGCCGTTTCTGATGAATGCGGTGCGCCGCCAGATCCAAACCAACATTTTTTCACGTATCGGCGTCGTTCTGCTGGCGCCGTTTCTCCGTCGGATCAAGAACTCTTTCGACTACGCGGAAGCCGGGGGCGCCCCCTTATTGGGGGTGAACGGGATCGTCATAATCTGTCATGGATCGTCAAACGCTCGCGCGATATATAACGCGGTCAAGATAGCATTTGAGATGCACGCCAAAAAGATCAAGCAGCGCATTCATGACGAGCTGATAACCAATCATTTCGGCAAAACCAATGGCTCAAAAGATAAGCGCGAAGATCACGGGAACGGGATCGTTTACTCCGCCTCGGCGGATGACCAACGCTGACCTTGAGAAGATAGTCGACACTTCGGATCAGTGGATAGTCGAGCGGACCGGGATCCGCGAACGTCGTATCGCGGATGACACGATCAGTTGCGCAGATATGGCGACTGAGGCGGCGCGCAACGCGATGGCGATGGCCAACTGCGCTCCCGAAGAAGTCGAGATGATCATCGACGCGACGGTCACGCCTGACTACACGCTTCCGTCGAACGGTTGTCTCATCCAGGAGAAGTTGGGATTGGTCAACGCGGTCGCGTGTGATGTCGTGGCGGCATGCACCGGGTTCATCAACGGACTTACCATCGCGCGTGGGTTCATTGAATCCGGCATGCACAAGAAGATAGTCGTGATCGGCTCGGAGAAGCTTTCATCCTTCACCAATTGGAATGACCGGACGACCTGCGTCCTGTTTGGCGACGCTGCCGGCGCCGTGGTGGTCGAACCGTCCACCGATGGCGCTGGAATTGTATCGAGCTTTATGAAGTCCGATGGCCGCATGCGTGAATGGCTTTGGTCCAAGACCGGCGGAAATAAGTTCCCGATCACGCCCGATTTCGCGTGGGACGGCACCAACAAGATATACATGAGCGGAACAGATGTATTCAAGGTGGCGGTCAAAGAGATGGGTCGTGCCGCCCTCAAAGTGATCGACGATGCCGGGTACAAGCCGGAGGATGTTTCGCTTTTTATTCCTCATCAGGCCAATATGCGGATCATTGAATCGCTGATGAAGCGGTTGAATTTGAATCCCGACAAAGTGATGATCAACATAGAAAAATACGGCAACACTTCATCGGCGTCAGTGCCGTTGGCACTGGATGAAGCGAATCGCTCCGGACGGATCAAATCGGGTGACCTGGTGTTGATGGTCGCGTTCGGCGGCGGGATGATCTGGGGTTCCGCCCTGGTGAGGTGGTAAACGACATGAGCAAGACAGCGTTGTTTTTCCCCGGTCAGGCTTCACAGTATGTGGGCATGGGGAAAGATCTGTATGAAAACTCGGCGGATGTCCGCCGGTTGTATGAGTTCGCCTCCGATCAGCTATCGGCTGATATCGCGCACATCTCTTTTGAGGGACCGGCTGACGAACTGAAAAAGACTAAGTTTACGCAGCCGGCGATCATGCTTCACTCGCTTGCGGTATTGACCGTACTGCAGAATGAAATGCCGGTATTTCACTTCGCGGCGGGACATTCGCTCGGCGAGTACGCGGCGTTGTCGGCGGCCGGAGTGCTTCGCTTCACAGACGCGATAGCGGCGGTAGTACGCCGGGCCGCGCTGATGGAAGAAGCTTGTGTCAAGAATCCCGGCACTATGGCCGCGATCATGGGGCTGGATGACGCCACGCTGGAGAAAGTGTGTGCTGATGCGTCCGACGCAGGGACGGTCGTTCCGGCGAATTACAATTCAAACAATCAGACAGTTATATCCGGTCATTTAGCCGCCGTGCAGAAAGCATGCGAACTGGCGAAAGCGGCGGGCGCCAAGCGGGCGATCATACTTGAGGTCGGCGGCGCGTTTCACTCGCCGCTGATGGCTTCGGCCCGCGATGGCCTGCAAAGTTATCTGGCCGACATGGTGATATTGCCGTCGCGCCAGAAAGTTGTCGCCAATGTGACCGCGCAACCCGCGGCGACCGGCGATGAGATCAAGAAGCTGCTGGTGGAACAAGTAACCGCACCGGTGCGTTGGGCACAGACGATGAGTTATCTCAAGTCTGAAGGCGTGACCAAAGTTATCGAAGTCGGCCCTGGGAAAGTGCTGACCGGAATGGCCAAGCGGGAAATGCAGCTTGAGCAGACGCTCAATCTTGATACGTTGAATGACATCAAAGCGCTCTCAGCGGTAGGCGCCTAGAAGGGATGCGATGCTGGATTTCACCAACAAGGTAGTAGTGGTCACCGGATCTGCCAGAGGGATCGGCAAGACACTGGCGGAATCATTTGCCAAGCTTGGCGCGAAAGTGGTCATCACCGACCTTGATCAGGCATTATGCGAACAGGTCGCCGGAGAGATATCCGCTGACGCCATTGGTGTGAAGGCGAACGTGACCAACGCGGAAGATATTGAGGCGCTGTTCCAGGCGGCAGTTGAGAAGTTTGGACGGGTTGACGTCGTTGTGAATAACGCCGGGATCACGCGCGACACGCTGATGATCCGGATGGATGAAAAGGACTGGGACATGGTTCTTGACATCAATCTGAAAGGGGCCTTTCTTGTCACGAAAGCGGCCGCGCGTATCATGATGAAACAACGATACGGCCGCATTGTTAATATCAGTTCCGTCGTTGGACTCACCGGCAATGCCGGACAGGCAAACTACTCCGCGTCAAAAGCGGGTCTGATCGGCCTGACGAAATCATCGGCGAAAGAACTGTGCACACGGGGCATTACCGTCAACGCGGTCGCGCCCGGGTTCATTGAAACCGAAATGACACATGTTTTGCCTGCCGCCGCGCGACAGGCGTTTCTGGATAGAGCGCTGGTCAACCGACCGGGGACTCCCAATGATGTAGCCGCCGCCGTCCTTTTCCTCGCCTCCGATAGCGCATCGTATATTACGGGGCAGGTGTTGACGGTTGATGGCGGCCTGACTGTGTAATTCAGACAACGGAAACCATAGTAAGGAGAAGAGTCATGTCAGTTGAGCAAAGAGTCAAAGAGATCATCGTCGAGCAGCTCGGCGTGGAAGCCGGACAGGTCACAGAGAGCGCCAAGTTCGTGGAAGATCTGGGTGCCGATTCTCTTGACACCGTCGAACTGGTCATGGCGCTCGAAGAGGAGTTCTCTCTCGAGATCCCGGACGAGGATGCCGAAAAGATCACCTCGGTCGGCGATGCCATCAACTATATCAAGACCAACGCCAAGCCTGCCTGAGCAGGTTTGGTTGAACCTCATCGGAAGTAGAGAGCCATGAAAGTACGCGCTGTTGTCACCGGTCTTGGAGTCATTTCACCTATTGGCAATTCTGTGGAAGAAGCCTGGGGGAATATGCTGGCCGGCAAGTCCGGCGTGGGATTGGTGACTCGTTTCGACACCGCCAATTACACTACCAAGATCGCCGGAGAAGTAAGGAATTTCGATCCGGCGGCCTTTATCGATAAGAAGGAATTGCGGCGCATGGATCTCGCCGAGCAATACGCGCTCGTAGCGAGTGAACTTGCGATCCGGGATTCCGGGCTCGACCTCACGCAGGTCGATCTCGAGCGGGCAGGGGTGGTTATCGGTTCGGGGATCGGCGGGATCACTACTTTCGAACAGCAGCATTCGACACTGGTCACTTCGGGGCCGGGTCGTGTGTCGCCATTTTTCATTCCGATGATGATCATCGACATGTGCGCGGGTATGGTTTCGATGCGGTTCGGATTCAAGGGTCCGAACTACGCCACCGTCTCGGCCTGCGCATCATCAGCGCACGCGATCGCCGATGCCTTCCGTTGTGTCCAGCGCGGGGAAGCGGATATCATGATAGCGGGAGGCGCGGAAGCGACGATCACGCCGACCTCGATGGCCGGGTTCTGTCAGGCGCGCGCGATGTCGACGCGCAACGATGAACCGGAGAAGGCGTCTCGTCCGTTCGACAAAGGGCGTGACGGGTTTGTCATGGGTGAGGGTTCGGCGATTCTGATAATCGAATCGCTCGAGCACGCGCAGAAGCGCGGCGCGCGAATCTATGGCGAGATACTCGGCGCGGGTATGACCGCGGACGCATACCATATGACCGCGCCACATCCGGATGGCGACGGCGCCGGTCGCGCGATGAAGATAGCGATCAGGGATGCCGGACTCAAGCCAGAACAGGTCAGCTATATCAATACGCATGGCACGGCGACGGACCTTGGCGATATCGCGGAAACGCGCGCGATCAAGTCGGTGCTGGGCGAGCACGCGTACAAAACGCCGTGCAACTCAACCAAGTCGCTGGCGGGACATCTGCTCGGAGCGGCAGGTGCGATCGAGCTGGTGGCGTGCCTTAAATCGATCGAGACCGGATGGCTGCATCCGACCATCAATCTGGATGATCCGGATCCGGAGTGCGATCTTGATTATGTGCCGAATCAGAAACGGAACCACGACGTCACGTACGCTGTCAGCAACTCCTTCGGGTTTGGCGGCCACAACGTCTCGTTAGTTGCGGGAAAATTGAACGGTACTGTCTAAATGGGTTTGTGGGACAGAGTCAGTCGGTTATTTAGAGTCACCGAGATTCCTCCGGAGGATCCCCGATTAGAAGGGGTCCAGCAGTTGTTGGGGTATCAGTTCCGCGACACGCAATTGCTACTGCTCGGCCTGACCCACCGTTCCTATGCCCGCTCCACCAATCACGATCAGCAATCCAACGAACGACTTGAATTCCTCGGCGACTCAGTCCTCGGTCTTATCATCTCTGAACAGCTCTTTCGGGATAATCCGGACGAGTCGGAAGGGAACCTGACCAAAACCAAAGCGATGCTGGTCAACGAGACGACGCTCTGCCAGTTGGGCAAAGAGATCGGTCTTAACAAGTTCATTCGGTTGTCCGCTGAAGAGGATCGCGCAGGCGGACGCGAGCGGGCATCAATCATCTCAGACGCGTTCGAGGCGGTGATCGGCGCGGTCTATCTGGACGGCGGAGTTGACGCGGCGCGGGATATAGTTCTGCGCACGATCTACGCGCACCGCGTTCGAATCCTCACCGATACGGCGCAACGGAATTACAAAGGTGATCTGCTCGAACTGATCCAGGCGAAAGGGGAAGGGGTGCCGCGGTATGATGTCGTTTCCGAAGAGGGGCCGGATCACGAAAAGATCTTCCATGTGATTGTCACGATCAATGGTCAGAAGGCCGGTGAAGGGGTGGGAACCTCGAAGAAAGAAGCGGAACAGAAAGCCGCCGCGATGGCCCTTGAATCAATAGAAAAGTAGCTCCGCACTGATCAAGTATCCCTTTATCCCCTAAGCAGTTGCATCTCCTCATCGCGATAGCTACCCCTTGACAATTCACTCCTCATTCTTCATATTGGCGGCTCATTGAGTTTTGCTGAAAGGTTGAGAAGATGAACATAGTCGTGTTGGTCAAACAGGTCCCCGAGATCGCGCTCATCAAAGTCGATGAAGCCGCCAATCAGGTGGTACTTCCACAAGGACCAGGTATTGTCAATCCGTTCGATGAATATGCCTTGGAGGAGGGACTCCGCCTCAAAGAGAAGCATGGCGGTATCTGTGTGGTGATGACGGTCGGAACCGACCGCGCTGAGTCCGCGCTGCGTGACTGCCTCGCTCTGGGCGCCGATGACGCCTATCTTCTCGCCGATGACCTGTTCAGTGGCTCCGACCAACAGGCGATCGCCAAAATACTGGCCGCCGGATTGAAGAAACTTGGGTCATTTGACCTGATACTGGCGGGAAAGCAGGCGGTGGATTCGGATTCATCGCAAGTGCCAGCCGCGGTCGCCGCCAATCTTGATTTACCGCAGGCGATGTTCGTGAAGAAATTCGAAGCGGTTGAGGCCGGCAAAGTGACGGTCTTCCGGACGACCGAAGAAGGATTCGATGTCGTGGAACTGCCTCTCCCGGCTGTGGTCTCAGTGGTGAAAGAGATCAACGAGCCGCGTCTGCCTTCGCTCAAGGGGAAAATGGCCGCCAAAAAGAAAACGATCATCAAATGGTCGGCGGCCGATCTTGGACTTTCCGGCGATGGAATCGGCGCGAAGTCCGGGACGAAGACTCTCAAAGTCTCGCCGCCTCCGCCGCGCGCGAAAGGTGAGATCATCACCGGCGCGACTCCGGAAGAGATCGCGGAAAATCTGTTCAAGAAGCTGAGAGAGAATCAGGTTATCTGAAGATGGAGAGCCCCGCTGTCGCGGGGCTTTTTTGTATGCGAATACGAAGACTTTCTGACTGTAGTGAGTTCACCGCCGGAGACAATACCCGCCTCCGAGAGCTATTGCACCCGGCCAGGGGATACCCGTTCGAGGGCCGCTATTCGCTCGCCCATGCGACGGTCAAGCCGGGGGAGACGACCGTCAAACACCGTCTCGCCACTAGCGAGGTCTACTATATTCTGGCAGGGGAGGGGCGCATGACTATCGACGGGGAATCGGCTCTGGTACGCCCGGGGGATAGTATCGAAATCCCCCCACACGCGGTCCAGTCGATCACCAACACCGGGCAGACCGACCTGGTTTTCCTCTGTATAGTCGACCCGGCCTGGCGGGCCGAGGATGAAGAGATCCTCGAATAGCCGGTTTTTCAATTTTGACTTCGGGTTGAACTCTCCTCTATATTTTCCGCCATGGGCAAGATTCATTCGCATGCT
>JAYRFH010000263.1:0-3046 GCA_041908405.1 Candidatus Zixiibacteriota bacterium | reverse complement strand
TTCCTGTCCTCGGTTTGACTGTGAGAGAGGGTAAATATACAGCTTTTACCCGTCAAGTCCAGCCGCGTCCAAAAAAAAGCCCCGAAGAGACGGGGCTTAAGTCAAAGCAACACAATAGCCAATTAGAACGTAAAACCGACCGAAAACCGTTGGGTCGCCTGTAGGCGCCCAAAGTCTTGCCACGAATAATCGATCAGCAGGCGGGTCGATTCAGTCATATTCGCCTTCAGACCACCCCCCAGACAGAGCCCCTCTTCTTCGTAATTCAGCTTATAGCCGCCACGGAGGAAGAACTGGTCATTATAGCCGAACTCGGCGCCCAATGAGCCCTGCTCGACGTTATCTGACGGGTGCTTCATCTCGGCCGCGAACAGCAGATTCCCCTTTGGACCCATCGGCATGTCGTACGCCATCCCTACCCGGAAGGTCAACGGCATATCATAACCGCTGGTTTTCAGGCTGGCGCCGACCGAGCCGTTGTTCCCCTGCCCCTGCTGCGGGTCATAGCTGAAATTGAGATCCGGGCCATCAAACTTCATCTCCGGCCCCATATTGGTAATACTCATGCCGAGACGCAGTGAGCGGAACCCGGTATTCAGCATTGTCCCGAAATCGAAGCCGAACCCCTGCGCGCTTTCCAGGTGGATCTTCTCACCGACATATTTCACCGTTCCGCCAAAGGCGAACCGGGTCGTGAGCTGCCGGGCGTAGGAAATGCCTATCGCGTAGGATGTCGCGTTATAGTAATTCCCGGTCCCGTCCTGATCCTCAAACGTGGTGATCTCCTGTTTCCCCATGGAAAGCACGGTCGCCGCCACGCCAAAGGTGCCGATATCCTCGAAATACTTCGCGAAGCCGACGTAATTCAGATTGACGTCCAGGATCCAGTTGACATTGGTGAAGCCGATCTCGCTCCGTTCGATAGAAGCCAGACCCGCCGGATTCCAGAACATTGCGTAAACATCGTTGGTGGTTGCCACCGATGCTTCACCCATCGCCTGATACCGCGAACCAACACCGATCTTGAGGAACTGCGCACCTGCTGAACCGACTTTCGAGAATTCGGCGGAGGCGCTGCTGACCAGCGTTGCAACGAGAAGAATGCTAAGTATCCTTTTCACGTGCAGCCTCCTTTACTTGATGATGGCGAATCGACCAAGCCGCTCGCCATACGGAGAATCAACGTGGAATATGTAAATGCCCGATGCTATCTGCTGTTGGTTCACCGACTGCAGATTCCATCGTGCCGTGCCTGTCTCTGAATTATGATCGATCGTCTGTACCAGATCGCCCGACAACGTGTAGATACGGATCGTGCACTTATCCGGGACATTCTGGAATTCGATGATCGACTCACCCTCGCCTGTCTCGACGCGCGCTGAGTACTGCGCGAAGTACGGGTCCGGGACCACCTTGATCTTCTTCAGATCGACTGTCGCCTGCGCGCGATTGATCCCGTCGACCTTGAAAGCAAAAACATCGTCCGGGCCGTTCAACGGTGCCCCTTCGATGGTGAAGACATCTCCAACCGCCGGAGCATACGATGCTTCGTCCCAGTTGAACATCCAGCTATAGTAGTATGGGAAGGCGTCTCCGGTCAGATCGCCCGTTTCATCATATGGATAGTTTACGATTGCCAGCAAATCGTACGACTGGTATACGCCGTCATGTTCCCAGTCGTAAATCGCCAGCGAAACACGGTCGTTGGTTGTCGTATTCCAGACTTCAAACGGAATTTCATACCTAGTTGGGTCACCTGACGAGATTTCCGTTACGGATGGTGCAATGGTTGTGTTGCCTGTAAAGCGAAGTTCGTAGGTTGCCCGGAAACGCTCGCCTCCATTGACATCTGTCGGATAGCCGTTGAAGTTGGGAAGTGCCGGCCCATAAAACAGGTCCATTGCCAGAGTCGTATCGCCGCCGGCGAACGCTGTCTGACCGACAGATTTTGGTTCGCGCTCTCCATCGCGAACCACGATCCTGAGCCCATCGGCAATTTCGTACAACCCCGGATCGCCTTCAGTGCGAGTCTGTGCCGCCAAGACAGTATCTCCGGTCGTGGCGTTGATTAGGTGCCAGTACGTTTGCTGAGGCGTGTCCTCAAAAACGACCTGGTATTCCGATCCATTCAGCGAATCACGGTTGAACAGCAGCGGGTAGATCGAGCCATCGGACGGATCGCCATTACCTGTGTAGGTCCGCTTGACCGTCGCGGCCGCCTGATAGTAGCCGGCGGGGTCTTTCGACGGTACTACTTTGATCACGTTGGTCGCGACGTCGGGTGATCCAAATCCATTTTGCAGCACGTCGACTGGCACCGTGGAATCGCCGAGATCGAAGGCGCTGAGGCAGTACCAATACTCGACGCCGTTGTACAGTCCGGTATCGACATAGCTATGCGGGATCGGGTCGCCGGCTTCTTCGACTCTGAAGGTCGTGAGCGCCCGATAATCTGTGGTCATGCAGCTATTGCCGGTCGAGTAAATCGTCTGCCCCCAGGTCTTCCCCTGATTGTCTGAGCGGTACAGCTTGTAGCCGCTGAAATCTTCCTGGCCGGAGAGCGGGTCAACGCTTACTTCAGACGTATCACTCCATGAGAGGTAAACTTTGCGGTCTCCGCCGCGCACCATTAACGTCGGAGCGACCGGCGGTTGCGGGCCGACGAAATGCTTGTCATAGAGCGCCTGGGCACGGTCAGAGTTGGCGCGCAGGGCCGTCTCATCCGCTCCGGCAACCAACGCATACACGACGCGTACGGTTTTGCCTGCTGTCAGGTCGATGCCACGCGTACACTGAATGTAATACTGGTCTGTCGGCGGAAGTGGGTCATCGAAGACCGGCTCGTTCATTAATTCAAACCGGGGTATATCATCGGTGGGGAAATCGCTTGGCACCTGCTCCCATTCACCGGTCCGTACACCGGTCATACCGATATCGTCCGGGGTCTCCAAGAGCTTGGTCCCCATCATACCGGTCGTGACTGTCGGTCCCCACCCCGGATCATAGCCGTCCAGATCGTACGTCCAGCAGAGATTCTCCGCGACAT